>DATMQL010000376.1:0-37868 GCA_035566815.1 Steroidobacteraceae bacterium
GGCGCAGGCGCCCGAACACGATCCAACGCGGGGCGTTCCCCACAAGTATGGAATCGCGGGAGGACTCCGGTGCCGAGGGTGACTTCACACACAGCTAGACTCACACCGCGCGAGTTTTATTCCGTATCCCGGTTGGCGTGGGGGGTCGGCGAGCCGTGCGGCCGCGCAATCCGCGCGCGCAAATCCCGTCAGTAGTTTCGCTGCGGTTTTTCACCGGTTGACGCGCCGGCAATGTAGGCGACGCCGTCGGGAGCGTGAGGAGTCACACTGTAGGTAGGGGCGGCGCTCTATAGCTACCGCTTTGGAGAAGTTCGCGAGGCGTCCGGGCGGCAGATCGGCCGTGTGGTCTAGCGGACGGCCGCGCTAGCCTTACCTCGTCAGTTCGACGCGAGAAGTGATAACAGCGCTTGATCGTCGAACATCTGGGTCAGGACTTCGTTGACCGCTTTATTGATCAATTGACTGTTGTGATCGGCGGTCGGAACAAAGACGACGCGCTCTTCGCCGGAGTAGCGATACATCTTGTCGTACGTGTTGGATCCGACCGAAGCGTGGCACATCACCGCCGCCTTCGTCTCCACCCCGCCGGTCCAGAATCCCGCGCGTAATCGCTATATTCGATGAGCGCGCGTACAAGCGCGGAACGTGCCGCGCCCGGAATGATCAACCCGGGCGTGGTTGCCTGAAAGCCATCACTTTCTGCGCGGAGATCCTCAGGGAGGCTGGCACTTTCGTATCCGCCGGATACTCGATCCGGATAATCACCAGCCGGTCGGTGTACTCAGCCATATACGAGGTATACCGGATCGTTACCGGGTAGGGCGCATCTGTGCCGTCATATCTGTCCATATCGGTGTCGCGAAGGCATTCCAACGCCTTGGGTATGTGCATGTCAGGTGAGCTGGTCGATGTCAGGTACTGACACAGTTGCATGCCCGGCTGGTAGCCGCCGCTCTCGCATTTTCGGTCGCCGGTGAGCTCCACCCGATGTACCGAATGGTCGGTGGACGAATTTGCGAATCGTGCGATCTGACCGCAGATATCAGCTGAGCTCGGAGGTACGGATGCGCATCCCGCAATGGCTGCGGCAACGGCCGGCAGTGTATTCCTGAGAAGACTTTTCATCGCAGACCCCGCCGGCTCCGGCGCCTCATCCTGAAGTGACGTCCGCGGATTATTGCAGAGCTGGCGGTCGGATGCAGTCCCTTCCCTACTTAAGTAAAGTTGAACCGCTGTCATCCGACAAGCGTTCACTGCACGGTCATTTGATCAGAACTCGGCGGCTGTACTCAGCGCGGACAGCGTCATGCCGAACGCGCGTCTACATTCTGACTGCCGCTCGCCTTGCAGCCGGCGCGGCTACCCGATTACAGGTCGGTACGACTGTGGGGCTCGGTGGCCGCCAGGCCCGGGGTGTCGCATCCAACTTCGACGCGCTCGCTGCGCTTGGCAGAGTTGTATGCGAGAGTCACCAGATCCTCAGCCTTGATGCTCGGACCCGCGTTCTTGTCGAAGCGAATGAGCTTGCCATCCTGCATCGTGAAGTACACGGCCACGACCAGGTTGCACTGGGTGACCACGACCGCCGTCAGGGGCTGGCCTTCGCGCACATTCACTTCGGGGTTCGGAGCTACCTCGGATGCCGGTGCATGCGCGCCGTCGAGCACCAGGGCCTGAACCGGACTGACCGGACTTGCGGTTTGGTCTTGGGGTATGGCATCGCGGGCATGTGCGGCGCCGCCCGCCACGAGGGCCATCACCATCATCGCGAAAGAGGGAGGGGTCACTGTGGAGTCTCCAGTTGAGAAATAAGCCTAAGTTGAGGGGCAGTGGTCTACGCGGAATCGCTCGGCTGCCTTACGGTAGACATAATTGCTGCAAACGATTACCACGGGATTGCGTGGCGCGCCGGTTGTATTTCAGTTGAAACTCGCTGGCCGCTGCGACACTTACAGTGCCGTGAGCACGCCGCCGGAGATGAGCGCTGTCAGGGAGGGCCAGCCCGAGTCCTCAGAGTGGCCGAGGTCGGGCTCTACGGGAAATCGAGCCGCTTTTGCAACTTACGACGACGAGTTTGATTGCGCTCGCCCCTGGCTTGTTCACCCGGGTGGCCAGAGAGATCGTCAGCGGCAATGAGCACCCCAACCCCAGGCGCCGACGCATGAATGAGCGAAATGCTCATCCACACCCCGACGCTGAAATACAGAGACATCCACGCCACCTCGCTCTTCCAGTCGTCCCAGCTGAACGACACGACCCTTCGCTCGGAAGCATCGCGCAGGCCCTGCACGATACTCAAGAAATGGCGGCCGCTGGCTTCATCGGCCATCCACCGTGACCAGTAGCCGGGCACATCGAACCAGAAAATGAACGCCACGTACGCGGCACCCGCGAGGCACCAGGCTACGAGTAGCGGGCGCCGACTCCCGGGCGAACGCAGTGCGCTTGCCCAGACGCTGACGATGACCAAAGCTGCGGACAGTCCCCAGATCGAGTTTTCAGCGACATGCGCGAGATTCACGGTAGTCAGCACCGCAAACCAGGAGCAGGCTTCCGCGATCGCGATGAGGGGCACGAGTATCCGCGAGACGATCTTGGCTGTCGGGCTCCCGGTTGCGCGGGCGCTCTGGCGCAGCATCAAGGCCCACTGACCGGCAAAGCACAACTCGGCGACGGTCGCGACAGAGCGGCCGACAACGACGCTAGACAGCCAGGAGTCAACGAGGACGATACGCGGGATATCAAAGACCGGCAGTGCGGAACGGTACGCGCAACCCAGCACATAGGCGCCCGACAGCACGAGCTGCTGGCGGCGCGCAACGTGGGACTCGATCGACCCCATGGCCTCAGGCCCACGATTGAGCACCAGCATGGCTGAAAATGACCAGGCGAGTATGTTCAACCCGGCCACGACGCACAGAAAAACCCACCACAAAGTGACACTGGCTGACATCGCGTACCCTAGCGGCTCCTTGCAGACCTCAGCAGGACGTGTGCCTGGCCTTCACGGCAATATGGATCCGGTGAGCTGCGGTAACTGATCGGACATGAGTCGGCCTCGGTACGTATGACAAACGTAGTGAGATGCTACTTGCTCTGGCGGACCGCTGGTCTTGCGCAGCGTCGGTTGGGTCCGCATCGAGCTCTCGGCGGATGTCAGGCAGGCGTTGTAGTGTGTGTTGTAGGCGGGCTGCCAGATACGGTCGCTGGCAACCCGACAAGCAGGGTGACGGCTCATCGTTCGTGTGACGGCACGGAGCCAAACCAAAAAGGCTACGCTTGGGTCAAAAGCCCGTCAAGGTGTGGGGTGTACTGGCGTTCTTGTTGTCCGAACCCGTCACGGGGCGTCGCTGCCCGAACTCCGAATGGTCCCCATCGCAAACGCGAGGGCAGCCGCCGCAGTGTGCGCACTCGCGCGCGCGTCCTCAACCTGGGTTTCGGCTTGTACGACCGCATTCTCTTCCGTCGCCAGATCGGTGTAGGTACCTACACCCTGACGATATGAGCGCAGCGCCGCGTCGTAAGCCGTATGTGCCGCCTGGCTCAAAGTGTTGGCCGCCGTGTACTCCGCCAGGCTGGTTATCAAGCCGTTGTAGGCGTTGACGACTTGTTGGGCGGCCGAGTCTCGCACCTGTGCCAACTTCTCCTCGGCCTCGCGTACCTTGGCTCGTGCTATTGAGACCTGGCTCGAACGCATGCCGCCGTCGTAAATCGGCACGCTGAACGAGAGGAGTATGTTCGCACCCGGGCGGTCGATACTCGAGTATGGTTTGCCGTCCGAGCTGACGGCCCCGATGTTTTGAAAGACGTGCGCGCCGAGGGAGATCACAGGATAGTAGGCGCGCCGTGAGCCTTTGAGACCCGCCTCCGCGGAATCGACCTGGCCCAGAGCTGCAATCACATCCGGCCGATGTGTGAGCGCTCGTGTAATTGCAGCCTTCACATCCTCCTCGGGGGTCGAGGGGAGGGCTAGCTCGGTGCTATCCACGACGTCCAGGTCTGTGGCAGCGTCGACTCCCAGGGTGGCCACGAGGTTAGCCCGGGCGGTTCGCTCTGCGCCCTCGGCCGCCGCGAGGCTGTAGCGCGCCTGGGCCGTTTGGCGTTCTGCCTGCGCTACGGCGACTGTGGTGGCGAGGCCGTTATTGCGTTTGGCGGTCGTCGCGTCTTGAGTCGTCAAGGCAGTGCTCAGTCCTTTTTGCGCGGCATGCAGCCTGCCACGCGCGGCGCCGAGGTCGAAGTAGGCTTGCGAGACCGCGAACATCACCGATTGATGCGTGCCTGTGAACGCGACGTTCGCAACAAACGAATTCGCTCGAGCAGCCTGGAGCTGGGCGTCACGTTGCCCGAAATCGAAGAGGAGCCACTTCAACGCCAGGGACGGGATGATCTCCTGCGTGTTGGACTCGAAATAGCCTTTCGGGATCAGGCTCTTCGGGGCCGGCAGGGGAGTGTGCTCATAGCCGCCGATGGCCTCCAGGGACAGTTGTGGAAGATATGAGCTTTCCACGAGGCCCTCCGCGGCGGCTGCCTCCCGTGCCGCTTCCCATGACGCGCGTGTTTGCGGATTGGTACGCTCGGCGAGATCAATCAACGTGACGAGGTCATATTGCTTCTTGGGGACCGGGCTCCGACTCTCCCCAAGTTGACCGGCCCGTACGCTGAAACTCTCTGGAATCGGCCACGGCCGATCCGGGGTAGGGGGCGCCTGGGCCTGCAAGGGAGGTGCGAACAGGGCCGACGTCGCGAGCACGAGCGCCGCTGACCAGAGATCAGAGTGTTGTCGTGACCACATTAGCTGCGTCGCGCCCGCGAATTAACGAGCGCCGCCACGACGCACTTTGACCGATGCAGTCATGCCCACGTGCATCGCCTCGGCTGGGGGATTGTCGAGCCTCACCCAGACCGGGAATCTCTGTGCCACCACCACCCAGTTGAGATCGCGACCGACCTTGGGCAGGTCGGGACCGTCCTGATCGGTTGACTGGACGCCGGCACCCAGGCTCGCCACCCGTCCCGTAAACGCGCGATCACTCTGGGCCATGGTCCAAATAGTGGCCGGATCGCCGACCGCGATACGGGGTAACTCCGTCTCGCGAAAATCCGCGATTGCATACCACGCGTCGGACTGGATCAGGCTGAACAAGGGACGGCCGGACAGGGCAAAGGTGCCTGCGGCGATCTGCAAACCGACCACCGTTCCGGAAAAAGGAGCCCGGAGCGTCGTCAAGTCGAGATTGCGGGCCGCGAGTGCCTCGGAAGCTTCTGCGCCTTCTAACTGTGCCTGCAGGCTCAACGTGTCTCCGACTGCCTGGCGAGCCTGCGTGGCGCTGTTGGTGAGCGCATGTAACGCTGCCATCGCCGAAGACTCGTTCGTGCGCGCCTCGTCGATCTGCTGTTGCGTGACATACCCCGGAGCGAGCAGTGGCTCCATTCGCTTCAGTGTGTCTTGCGCGTAGCGCAGTTGCTCTCGCGCCTTTTGCACCTGGCTTTCGGCCGCCTGGACACCCGAGCCTTGGGAGGTGACCTGGCGTCCGGTCAGAGAGATCTGCGCTTTGAGGGCGGCCACCTGGGCACGAGCCTGGCGCAACTGCATCTCGAAGGGCGTTGGATCGATGACAATGAGCGGCGCACCCGCCTCGACATGCTGGTCGTTGGTGATTAACACCTTGACGATCCGGCCGTTGATTTCGGAGGCCATCGCCGCGCTGAACGCGAAGATCCGGGCGTCGTGGGTGCGGGGGCGACGGTCGATGGCAAAGACGACCAATGCGCAGAGCACCACAGCCGTGACGATCGTCGTGGTGGCGATCAGTTTTCCTCGAAAGGTAACACCGGCGGTCATGTGGATGGTGTCACGCCAGCCAGAGCAGCCACAGACCGAAGGTGACCGCGCAGCCGAAAGCCATCAGGACGACCAGGGGAGCAGGGAGCTCCCCGAGTATCCCGGTCGCCTTGAGCACGGTGCGCGCGACGAGGGCGAGGACGAGGCCTGCCAGGGCGCACACCATCCAGGAGGGAAAATAGGAGCCCAGGATGTTTCGGGAGGGAGAGCCGTCGCAGCCGGTGAGGGTAGCGATCAAGGCGCCTGCGAGCAGCCTGGGGTCGCTGGTTCTGAGTCCATACATATTGGCTAGTCTCCCGGTCTGCGAGCCCGTAAGGACTCCCCCGAATGGGGGGTAGAGGGTGGGGTGGACTCGTCGAAGCCGGGGACCAATTCGAGTTTCGGGCGTGGCCCGTCAAGCTGTCTTTAGGCTCTGATGGGGTGGAACGAACGCACGGGGCTGTTCGAATACCGGAATAGCGTCACTATGAATGCAGGGATCTATGCCTCCATCGGTTTCCGCGCAGTCGTAATGTTGTTGTTGGCGTTGCCGCTCCTCGGCGCGAGCGCGGTCGCGACGAACACGTCAGTAGCCAACCACGCGGAGCCTGTCCCGGGCCCGGTAAAACCCAGTGGTCAGCATGACTTCGATTTCGAGTTTGGCACCTGGAAAGCGCACATCCGCCGTCTGCAACATCCCCTGACAGGCTCCAAGGACTGGGTCGAATACGACGGCTCGTCGATCGTACGGAAAGTCTGGGGCGGTCGCGCAAACCTCGGTGAGCTGGATGTCTCCGGCAGTGCCGGCCGTATCGAAGGTTTGAGCCTTCGCCTCTATAACCCGCAGACCGATCAATGGGCCGTTTCCTGGGCAAACAGCCGGGACGGGAATCTCACGGTGCCCTTGATAGGACGGTTCGAAGCCGGGCGCGGCCAGTTCTATAGCGCGGACACGCTCGATGGGCGCCCTATCTTCGCCCGCTTTATCTTTTCCGACATCAAGACAACGTCATTCCAGCTCGAACAGGCGTTTTCCGGTGATGGTGGCAAGACGTGGGAAACGAACTGGATTGCAACCTTCAACCGCGTGTCCCCCATAGCTGATTTCCGCTCAAAAGGGGGCTGGCCTCTCCCGATCGGGCGCTGGAGGGGCGCCGCCCGGTCTATACTCAGCGGATAGCCGAGGGCGCCCCGGGGCGCCAGGGATATCCGGAGACGTCGAAATGAGCTGGTGGGGCTGGGCAGTCGGCGGTGCGATATTGCTCGGGGCGGAGCTCGCCTTCGTGGCAGCGGAGTTCTACCTCGTTTTTGTCGGCTTCGCGGCCATCGTGGTCGGCCTGACCACGGGATTCCTGTATCCGCTCGCCCCATGGGCCCAGTGGGCCACCTTCGCGGTCCTGGCGATCGTTTTGATGGTGGCTTTCCGTAGCCGGGTGTACCGCCGCTTCCACGGTCACGCAACACCCGTTCAAATCGGGCCGCCTCACGGTGGCGAGATGATCCTGCCGGTCGCGCTTGCTCCCGGCGAAACGTGCAGGGCGGAGCACGGCGGTACTTTCTGGACGGTGTGCAACGATAGCAATACACCGATACCGTCCGGTGCGCGCGCCCGCATCGCGAGCGTGAAAGGTCTTACGCTTCTCGTCCGACCCAACGCCTAGTCTGTCCACGTAGCTAACATCCACGGACTGCCACATGTACACGTCCTACGTATTCATCGCGCTCGCTATTGTCGCCGTGATTGTGATTGCGCGGACCGCAACCGTGGTCCCACAACAGAGCGCGTACGTTATTGAGAATCTCGGGAAGTACAGCCGCACACTGCATGCGGGATTTCACATTCTGATTCCGTTTGTCGAGCGTGTTGCCTACCGGCACAGCCTGAAGGAACAGGCCCTCGATGTGGCCGAGCAGATCTGCATTACCCGGGACAATGTCCAGGTGGGTGTCGACGCCGTCCTCTACATGCAGGTCCTCGATCCACATCTCGCCTCGTACGGCATTACCAATTATGGCTTCGCAATTTCCCAACTCGCACAGACCACGCTGCGCAGCGAGATCGGCAAGATAGAACTCGATCGCACGTTCGAGGCCCGTGGGATTATCAACGCAAACGTCGTGGCTGAGTTGGATAAGGCGTCGGTTGCGTGGGGCGTGAAGGTGATGCGCTACGAGATCAAAAACATCGCGCCGCCGAAGGACGTGCTGTCCGCGATGGAGAAGCAAATGCGCGCCGAGCGCGAAAAGCGCGCCGTAGTGTTGGCATCCGAGGGTGAGCGCGACGCCAAGATAAACCAGGCCGAGGGTGACAAACAGCGCGTCATCAAGGCGTCCGAGGCCAACAAGCAGCAGCAGATCAACGAAGCCGAAGGTCAGGCCTCGGCAATCCTCGCGGTCGCAACCGCCACCGCCGAGGGCCTGCGCCAGGTCGGCGGCGCTCTCAGCGAGCGCGGCGGCATCGAGGCCATGCAGCTTCGCATCGGTGAGGAGTACGTCCGGCAGTTCGGCAAACTGGCGAAAGAGAGCACAACACTCATCGTCCCCGGGCAACTCAGTGATCTGGCGTCCGTCGTCGCCATGGCGACGAGCATCATCCGCAAGCCACCCGCGAGCTAGACCCGGGGATCAGGCAACACGAAGGTGCGGCGGGCGGCGTCCGTCGCGAGCCGCTCGGGGCGGTACCAGCGCTTCAAGGCCGACTTGTCGATGAGATCGGGATTGGCGCCGGCGAAGGCGGCGAAGTCGGCATGTTCGGCGGCCTCCATCCGCTCCGCGATCAGTGCCAAAAAGGCGATCGTGATCGTCTGGTGGAAAGCCATGGGCTTTCCGGCCCGTGCCGTCATCGCGCGCAAGGCGCCGCAATAGTGGAGGGCGGCTTCCTCGAAGTTGTGCCGTCGGAGCATCTCGAAGCCCATCCGAACGTGCTCGCGATGTGGGAACCTGCCTGGGTCGACCTCCCCGCGGATAAATTGCGCGAGGTCTGTGCACTCCTCATTCATTGCCCTTGCGCCTCCCGGAGGCTGTGGGAATCCTCTGCGCTCAGCTCGAGCCCATAGACACTCTTGAGTGCCCTGATCTTCTTCAGGGTAGGGGCCGAGAACGGCACCTTGCCTTCGAAGGTATGCAGCACAATGCCTTCGAGCAGATCGCCCAGCGGCATCTCGAGCTCGGTTGCCAACGCCTTCAGGACTTTCAGCAGACGGCTTTCCAGGCGGACGCCGGTCTGTGTGCGGGTCACTTCTTTCATGGTCCGTAGGGTACCATGGTATTAAGGTACCGTGGTAACAAAATACCAGGCGCAAGGTCCGGTCAGGGGTGCGCACTTGATCCGTATCAATGTCGGCGTGCGGGATTGGGCCATGATGGCGCCATGACAATTCGCGGAAATCGAGTGCAGCCGCCGCCACCGGATCGCTTTCCGGGGTGAGGTCCACAGATGCAGCTGATCGAAGAGTTACGGGAGGAGATCGCGCGAAGACAACAATTCACGATGATGGTGGCCCACGAGATGCGCAACCTTCTCGCGCCCCTCACCACTGGAGTCGAGTTGCTCGCATCCGCCGACACCACGGCTACGATTCGCGCCCGCCCGGTGATAGCGCGCCAGGTTGCCCAGATGACGCGGCTGGTCGACGATCTTCTGGACATCGCCGGGGGCGAGCAGGGGCGGCTGAGTCTGTGTGTTGCCTCCCTCGATCTGCGTGACGTCATCACTGCGGCCATTGATATCGCACAGCCCGAGCTTTCCGCACGGGAACACAGTCTGACGCTCGTACCAGCCAATCCCAACTCCGCGGTCATCGATGGCGACCAGTGCAGGCTGACCCAGGTGGTGTCGAACCTCCTGATCAACGCGGCCAAGTTCACCCCTAGGGGCGGTGCCATCCAGGTTGCCCTCGAGCATGAGACCCCGTGCGTGAAGTTATGCGTACGCGATACAGGCGTCGGAATCGCGCCGAACCTGTTGCCGAATATTTTCAACGTCTATGTGCGCTCTCGGGGACCAGATGGCACCCGGGGCGGTCTGGGTCTCGGGCTTGCGGTCGCCCGGTACCTGGTCGAGCAACACGGCGGGACGCTGTGTGCCTACAGTGCCGGGCCGGGCAAGGGCAGCGAGTTCATCATGCGGCTGCCGGTTGTCGCGACTTGCTGACGGCCGCAGCGGCAATTTGATCTGCGCGTAGAGCGATGGGCAGCCTCCTGCGTTTGTTTCCCGCAGTCCGGGCCGCCCGGTGGCGCCGCGGGTTCGCTTCGACTCCCCGCCCGCGGCGTCTTTTTTCCAGGTCACCCATGCTTGCGAGTATTGGCAAGGCGGAGGTGCCGCTCACCGTGGCGATCCGCGGGGCAGAGGAGCCCTCCGGACGAAAGTCCGTTGAAAGGATATGACCCGGCCTGATGGCGGAATGCACTGGCCGCGTTGATACAGATCAATTCGTGAGCGCATAGTGGACTGCGCAAGCAACCGGTTGTCATGAGCTGACCTTCGAGCGCAGCGATTCACACGCCAAACTCGAGGCGTTCTTGGTATAAGCTTGTGATACCGCCGTGTGGGTCTTCAGGCGGTGACCACGATTCCAGGGGACGTCGCATGCCGCTTCCAAGGTCTCGCCGTCCTGGGCTCGTCGCAACACCTTTGCGATCGGCCCTGGAGGAGGCGGCCCATGTGTGCTCCATTTACAACACACCCGAGGAGTCCCTCGACATTCTCAGGGAGTTTGTTGAAGTCGGGCTTGGAAGGGGGGAGAAGTGTCTGTGCCTGGTCTCGCACGGCACGGAAGAGTCGTTCCGGGAGACGATGCGCGCCGCCAGCGCTCAGATCGGCCGTGCGGTGGAGGCGCGAGCGGTCGATGTTACGACCATCGAAGGTGCGTATCTCACCTACAAAGAACGATTCACGCAGCACGTCCTGAGGTTCTGGCGCACGGCAATTGACGAGGCCCTGGCCGCCGGTTTTTCGGGATTGCGCGGCGTCATCCAGGTTGATAGAGCACTCGGTGGTACTGCCCTGCTCGCGCACTGGATAGACTATGAAAGTCGATTGACGCAGGTGCTGACGCAGAGCGGCGGCACGATGCTCTGCCTGTTCAATCGCCTGGTACACCCGGCGGAGTTCGTCAGGGAGGCCCTGCGAGCTCATGCCGTCGTGGCCCATAGAGGCATGGTGGGCGAAAACACGTTTCATGTGCCACCGGCGGAGTACGACGCGCCCGATAGAGCCGCTCGCGAGGTCGATAGAATGCTCACCAGCCTCTCTGACGGCTGGGGTCGTGAAGCCACCTCGCTAGCGCGGGAGCTGCGGGAGCACGAACGACAGGAGCAGCAGCTCAGACGCCGCATGGACTACCTGACACTCGGTCAGACGCTCACCCGGACGGGTAGTTGGGCCTGGAACCCTTCAACCGGTGACATGTTCTGGTCGAGAGAGCATTTCCGGATCTTTGGCGTCTGCCCGTTCGGAACCGATGTTTCTTATGACTTGTTCTTTCGGTTGGTGCACCCGGAGGAGCGTGCCCACGTCGAGCGGGAGTTTCTGGACACGATCCGAACGGGGGGCGACTTCGACCTCGAATATCGTATCGTCTGTCCCGATGGGACGGTGAAATGTGTTCATAGCCGCGCTCACCCGGTTTTTGGAGCCTCCGGTGAGATTACGGAGTATGTCGGTACTGTCGCCGACATCACGGAGCGCCGCCATGGTGAGGAGTCGCTGAGCAGCATGCAGTCGGAGCTTGCCCGTGCCTCGCGTGTCATCACCTTGGGACAACTCATGGCGTCGATAGCCCATGAGGTGAACCAACCTCTGGCGGCTCTCATTGCGAATGCGGGAGCGGCGCTTCGCTGGCTGGCGGGCGACAATCCCCGCGTCGACCAGGCGAACCAGGCTCTGACACGCATCGTCAGGGACGGAAATCGTGCTAGCGAGGTGATCGCGCATATCAGGGCCCTCGTCAGGAAGGCCGATGCCGAGCGCCATTCGCTTGATTTGAACGTGGTCATCGAGGAAGTGATCGCCTTGCTGAAGACGGAGCTGCGTAGAAACAAAATTGTCGTGCGGACCGGACTTGCCGTGAATCTCCCCGCGGTATGGGGCGATCGAGTCCAACTGCAGCAGGTTGTGCTGAATCTCATCATGAACGCGATCGAAGCAATGGGCGCCATCGTGAGCCGGATGCGGCTTCTGTCCATCGCAACGACCTCAGACAGCGGCGGTGTATCGGTGTCGGTCAAGGACCGGGGCGTTGGCCTCCATCAGGAGGCCCTGGAGCGCATCTTCGAGCCCTTCTTTACGACCAAGCCTAAGGGGATGGGAATCGGATTGGCGATCAGTCGCTCCATTGTCGAGACACATGGGGGCCTGCTATGGGCCACCCGCAACAGGGGACCGGGGGCGACGTTCAAGCTCAGGTTACCAACTGCGAGGACCGATGCGCGGTGAAGCCGGCGAAACAAATTGTATTTGTTGTTGACGACGACGTTGCCATCCGCGAGGCGCTCGCCAGCCTGATCGGATCCGTAGGCTTGCCGGTCGAGTGCTTCGCGTCCCCGCAGGATTTTCTGCGGCGTCGCCATTGCGACTGTCCATCCTGCCTGGTCCTGGACGTGCGCATGCCCGGCTTGAGTGGGTTTGACCTGCAGCGCGAGTTGGTCCGCGCGGAACGGCAGATTCCCATTATCTTTGTCACGGCGCATGGCGACATCCCGATGGCCGTCCAGGCCATGAAAGAGGGCGCGATCGACTTTCTGCCCAAGCCCTTCCGTGACGAGCAACTGCTGGAGGCCATCTGGAAGGCGCTGGAGCGCGATGCCGCCGCCCGGGTGAGACGGGCCGAAGTGGGCGAAATACGCAGCAGGGTGGCACAACTCACGGCGCGGCAGCGTCAGATCATGGCCCGCGTCGTCGCGGGCAGGCTCAATAAGCAGACCGCCGCCGAGCTGGGGCTCAGCGAAAACACGATCAAGGTTCACCGGCATCGCATTATGGAAAGAATGGGCGCGGGCAGCCTCGCTGACTTGATACATATGCTGGAACGGCTCGGTTAAACCGTGGGGTGCTTCAACGCAATGGTGTGCGGATCGGGCCGATTCTGTGGCTGCGGACACCTGCGTTCGCGTCCTACAGGGACGGTCCAGACGAGGCCATGGCCAGGTCACGGAAAGCATCATTCTTCGTCGCGGTGGTGGACGACGATGCCGGCGTGCGCGCGGCTATCGAAAGCCTGCTCCACTCGTCCGGCTTGCGCTCCCGGGGCTTCGCGAGCGCGGAAGCCTTTTTGCGCTCCAAGGAACACGCGGCCGCGGGATGCCTGATTCTCGACATGCGCCTGCCGGGTATGAGCGGGCTGGAGCTGCACCTGCAGCTCCAGGCCAAGGGCCTGGGGATACCCGCGATCTTCGTGACCGCCGAGTCAAACCACGATGGGCAGCTGCGGGCGCAGATTGAGCAGGCTGGCGCAATGGCGGTGTTGCCCAAGCCATGCGACTCGGAGGAGCTCACGCGGCTGGTACGGACCGCGCTCGATGCTCGTCGGTCACGCTGAAGTCGCTTTGGCTAGTACTAACAAGGGGACAAGCGCTAAACCAAGGTGGAATGGCCTTCGCGCGGGGCTGCCCCTAGCGTAGTGATCTCGTTGATGTGACGGGACATTGTCATGAGGGCCTCATGGACACTACGCCTTCAGCCCAGGTTCGCAAGTTTGCGGCAAGGCTGACGTCGCAGCCGCTCAGTGCTATGGAGAGCCTGGCGATTGCCACTCGATATGAAAACGGCGAAGCCGTGTACCGGTGCAACGACCCGGTCGAGTATTGGTATCGAATCGTAGCGGGTGCGGCGCGCACGAGTGCCTTGACGGCGGATGGGTCCCGGCACATCGTCGATTTCCTGTTGCCCGGTGATCTGTTTGGATTCGGGACACGGGGAACCCGACCCTACTGTGTCGAGGCTATCGTCCCGGCGTCTCTCATCGTCCGCTATCCGCGCCGTAGCGCGGAGCAACTCGCGGATTTCGACCCGAAGATCGCACGGGGTATCCGCGAGGCAGCGTTTGACTCGATCGCCCGTTTGCAGAGGCGCATGGTCATTCTCGCGCGAACCAGCGCCCTCGAGCGGGTCAGTGGGTTTCTGCTGGAGATGGCGGATCGCAGCCGCGGCGCGCCTCCCCATACCGTGTTCCTCCCGATGTCCCGATATGACATAGCTGACTATCTCGGCATGGCGGTCGAGACGGTGAGTCGCGCGCTGACGGAGCTGCGGACCCGTTGCGCCATTGCGCTCCGGGGGGTGCGGCGGGTGCAGATCTGCGATCGTTCGGCGCTCGAGGATCTTGCGGACGGACTGGCCGAGACCGGGGCACTTCCGCCCCGGGAAACCCGTTGGAATGGAGCGCCTCGCGCCCGCAGCTCCATTTGATGTCAGTCAAGGCCCGTACCGCGGAGCCTCATGAAGTCCGAAAATGGCGAGCGCTCGCCCTCGGACCCGACTATAACCATGGGTTTTGAGGACGCTCCAATGGCCCGCACAACCGCCGAAAAGCGCACGCGTTTTCGCGCCCTGCATCAGCAGGGTTGCTTCATTCTGCCCAACCCGTGGGACGTGGGCAGCGCCCGCCTGCTCCAGCACCTGGGGTTTGATGCCCTTGCCTCCACGAGCTCGGGTTATGCGTGGACCACGGGCCGCCCGGATAACACGGTGACCCGTGATGATGTCTTACAGCATCTCACGGCCCTGAGCGCCGCTGTTGATTTGCCAGTCAACGCCGATTTCGAGTCGGGCTTCGCTGACGACCCCGACGGGGTTGCCGCTAATGTCGCCCTGGGCATCAAAACCGGGGTCGCGGGCCTTTCGATCGAAGACCGGAAGCTTGACGGTTCCGGTCTGTATGAAAAGTCCTTTGCGGTCGAGAGAATCCGCGCGGCACGAGCGGCTATCGATCGGTCGAAAGAGGGCATGCTGCTGGTGGCGCGAACCGAAGGATTGCTCAGCGACCCGAGTGCTCTCACGCCCGCCATTGACAAACTCATCGCGTTCGCCGAGGCCGGAGCCGACTGTCTCTACGCACCGGGTGTTGTTGGAAAGGAGGCCATACGGACCATGGTCCGTGCTGTGGCACCGAAGCCGTTGAACGTTCTTGTCATGGATCCCGCCGTCCCGCTCGCCGAGCTTGCTGAACTTGGTGTACGACGGGTCAGCATCGGTGGTGCGCTTGCCACGGTCGCCTGGGCGGCAACCGTCGGGGCCGCGAAGGCTATGAAAGGAGGCACGTTCGATTCGTTGGCCGGTGGAATGTCGGGTAAGGAGTTGAACGGTATCTTCGGCAAGTTCAATTGAGTCGCCGACTCGTCCATGGCGCGGTCGAATGATCCGGCCACCTCGATTCGGATCGTACTCCGTGGCGCACGCAGCGTGGCGACCGCCTCTGAGCCGACCGGCCCGGGAATGCCATCCTACGGTTGGCAGCTGACGGACGGCCAGGTTGCGGCGGTACTGACGTACATCCGCAATACGTGGGGCGCTTCCGCATTGCCCGTGTTACCCCAGGATGTGACCAAGGCTCGATCGGCGTTGGCGAGCCGTCCCGATTAGGCCGCATCGGGATTAGAAAATGAAGGGGATGAGCGCCGCGATGCGCTGGCTGTACTCCTCGTAGGCGGCCCCGAACTGCTCACGCATCAAGCGCTCTTCGACTTGCGACTTTCGCCAGAAAGCCCACAGAGCCAGTGCGACGGCGAGGAGTCCTCGCCACTCACCTCGAGCGAGCGCCTGGCCGAGGAAGGCAACCAGGAGCCCTGTATAGATGGGATGACGCACCACGCGGTACGGGCCACCCGTGACCAGCTCGTGATCGACCTTGATCGTTACGACATCACTCCAGTTTCGGCCGAGATGCTCGCGCGCCCAGACGGTCAATAGAAGGCCAGCCACAACGAGTACCGCACCTATCCCATTCCAGAGCGGCCACGTCGCCGCAGGCAGAAACCTCCTGCCGAGAAAGGCAATGGGCAGGTCTGGAACGGACAGCAGCACGACGGCAAGAAGCAGTGCAACGAGGTATGAGCGTCGCGAGTAGACCGACTCCCGACGGACATTGACCTTGACACTGCGGGACAATGCCCACCAGTAGGTGACCCAGGCGACCCACAGCATAGTGAACAGGACGTTGTAGAAACGAGCCATGCGTATTCACACCGTCAGCGTTCTTCCGCATACCTCGCGACCAGTTCCCTTTTCAACACCTTGCCGCTCGGGTTCTGGGGTAACGCGTCTACGAACACGATGCGCCGTGGGCGTTTGAAGGCCGCAAGATCGTCGCGGCCACGGCAGTGTCGCTCGATGTCTGCGGCGGTGAGGGCGGGGTTACTTCTGACAATGAACGCAGTGACGCTCGATCCCCAGGACGGATCTGGAAGCCCCACGACCGCGGCCTCCTGGACGCCGGGGCACCGATATAGCGCTTCCTCGACCTCGCGCGGGTAGATGTTCTCACCCCCCGAGACGATGAGATCGTCCACGCGGCCATGAAAGTAAAAAAATCCTTGAGCGTCACGACTGAAAAGATCGCCGGTGTAAAGCCATCCAGTGCGCAGCTTTCGGGCGGTCTCGACAGGTTTGTTCCAGTAACCGGCCGTCACCTGGGGCCCGCGAACGATGAGCTCCCCGATCGACCCCGGAACGGCGGATTCGGTCACCGGGACTTCTCGTTGCGGGTCGTTGGTGACAATGCGGCATGCAGTGATCAACGTGGGCTTGCCGCACGAGCCCAGCTTTGCGAGTGCATCGCCCGGGTGCAACAGCAACGTCAGGCTGGCCTCCGTCATCCCATAGCCATTGAAGATGTTGGCGCAGAATTCCCGCTGCACCCTTTCCATTGCAGCAGCGGAGATCGCCGCGCCTCCTGTGGTGATCATCCGCAGGCTCGTGGTGTCGAAGGACTTGAAGTTCTCGTGCACGAGCATGTCCTGTATCTGCGTCGGTACGGCGAACAGCGTAGTAATGTGTTCCCGCTGGATGGTTTCGAGTGTCGCCAGGGGCGAGTAGCGATCGATGATGACGTTCGTTCCGCCCACCATGACATGCGGAATGAAAAACGCCTGCATGCCACCGACATGATAGAGCGGTGCGATGTGGAGAGCGGTGTCAGCGTGAGTCAGGCTGTACTCCATAACGCAATTCATGGCAATCGCGAGGTCGTTTCGCTGGCTGTGCTGCACGCCTTTGGGGTGCCCGGTCGTGCCCGATGTATAGACGAGCGCGGCGAGTTGGTCCTCCGCCGGAGTGACGCGGAACTCGTGCCGATCGATGGTTTCCTGCGCCAGTGTCTCGAAATGCAGATGCCCCTGGGGAACATCGCGCGCACTTCCGCCGCAACTGATGAAAACCGGGACGCTGTCCAGGAGCTCTCTGCTCCTGTTCACCCGGTCGAGCATTGGCTCGCCGTAAACGAGGGCGCACGCACCCGAGTCACTCAGAATTCCGGTGAGCTCTCCCGCGGCCAGGCGGTAGTTCACCGGGACCGCCACGGCACCCAGAAGTTGAGTGGCAAAATACGTGGTCGCCGAATACTCCGACGTGCCGACGAAGAACGCGACACGTTCGCCGGCGCGTACGCCCAGATCTGCGAGCGCCTGTGCAAACCTTCTCACTCGCGCGTGCCACTCAGCGTAGGTCCAACGTCGCTCTTTATAGACCAGCGCAAGGTGGTCCGGATAACGCTCGGCGCTCTGCTCGAGCAGGGACCCGATGTACATGGTCGTCCTACAGGTTGAGTTTGATGTCAGGCAGCGCGCTGGCAGCTATGAGGTATCGGGCCATCTCCGATGTGCCCCCAACGATAGTCAGTGCGCGCGCATCGCGAAAGATCTGCTCCGCGCGACCGTACTCCTTGGTGAGGCCGTCCCCTCCGAGGATCTGCACCGTTTCGTCCGCACAGATATTGGCAGTCTCGGTGGCGACCAGTTTCGCCATGGCCGCTTCCTTCATCAGGGCCTTGCCAGAGAGGCCCTGGTCATAAAGGATGGCGGCGCGATAGGTGAGGAGGGCGGCTGACTCGAGCCGCCAACTCAGGTTGGCGATCTTCTCCCAGATGAGCTGCTTGGCGCCCAGCGGCTGGCCGAAGACGACCCGGGTTTGGGCGTGCCGCTGCGCGATGTCGAACGCCGAGCGGGCCACGCCGAGCCCGGATCCTCCGAGGATGATGCGCTCGAAATTGAACATGTCGCGCATGATGCGCGCACCCTCATGCAGGTTTCCGACCAGGTGATCGGCGGGCACGCGACAGTCCCGCAGAGCCAACTCGCCGACTACACAGCCGCGCCGGCCCATGAAAGTGTAAGTCCTCGGAAAGCTGAGCCCGGCGGTATCTTTGGGGACCAGCACCGCGCTCATCCCCTTCTGCGCAGCCACGCCGGGATCGGTAATGCCGTAGATGATGTAGCAATCGGCGACGGACGCGTTTGAAATGTAACGCTTCGAGCCGTTGATCACCCACTCTCCGGTTGCGGAATCCAAATGCATGCGCGTCTGCATCCCGGCGGAGTCGGACCCGACATTCTGCTCGGTCACGCAGATGGCCCCGACAGCATGGCCGTCGACTATGGGTCGGAGGAACCGATCACGAAGTGGAGCGCTGGCATAACGATGCAAGGCGTAAGCGCAGCTGAGTGCGGTGGCAATCGTGGTTTCGAACGCATAGTTGATATAGGAGGCTTCCTCGGAGAGAAGCGTCGCATGTCTCAGGCCCGGCGCGGGCAGCCCGCCGCGATAGAGATCGGCGAACATGAGTCGCAGATAACCAGCTTCTCCAACCGCGCGGACGGCCGCTTGGACAGCGGACCAGTCCTGCTCGTTTTCGATCGCAGCGGCTCGTGGGGCGAGCTCGCGCGCCAGAAATGAGCGCACTTCCTGCTGAAAGGCGAGGTCCGTGGCGTCGAGCAGCGGATTGTTGATCACGGTGGGTGCCTGCATTGAGAGCCCGCGGCGGCGGCCCGCCAGCGCTGCCCCATCTTGCCATTAATCGACGTACCCGGGGACGCCCTAGGGGCCCCGGATCTGTCATGATCGTCTCTCAGACAAGACATAGAGTGCCAGGAGCCTGTCTGACTAATGCTCGCCTACTGCGGCCGCCCCAGATCGGCATCTTTCTGCGATCGTTTCCCTTACATATGCGTCGGCTATGCGCGGGAAACGATCGCAGAAAGCTGGCGGCCGGCTAGGCCTCGATCTGGCCGGCTGTTGCGCGCGCTCCGCGCGCTCACAGGCGGTCCGGGGCAACTCTCGCGAGCTGCCCGTGCGACGCATGCGTCGCACCCCTCGTTACGGCGATCATTAGTCAGACAGGCTCCAGAGCACCCCTTTAATGAACTCCATTTCATCGCAAGAAACCGCACCGGCGATAGTCGGGCTCCCCATTGCGGACGGATCGGAGCCTGTGGCGTATGAGGATGCGCCGCTGCGGCTGTTTCATCTCCGGGTCGCCGTCAGCGCCTCCGGGGGTGAATTCAGCGATGGGTTCGGACTCGGGATCATCGGGATCTCCCTCAGCCGCGCCGCTCCACAACTCGGACTCACCCCGGTGTGGATGGGGGTGTTAGGGGGCGCCTCGCTCGCCGGCCTGTTCGCCGGCGCGCTGTTGTCCGGGTCGGCGGCGGACCGCTTCGGGCGGCGTCCCTTTTTTGGCTTCAACATGGCCCTGCTCGGGATACTGTGCGTGCTCCAGGTCCTGGTCCGTTCCAGCGCGGAACTCCTGGCTCTGCGCCTGGCGATCGGCCTGGTGCTCGGCACGGACTACGCCGTCAACAAGGCCATGCTGGTCGAGTTCACCCCCCGGCGGGTCCGCGGCCGGATCCTGGGCCTGCTTTCCGTCGCCTGGGCGATGGGATACGCCTGCGCCTATTTCGTGGGATTCGCGCTCGATGGTGTCGGGGCGGAGCCGTGGCGCTGGATGCTCTTGTCGAGCGCCGTACCCTGTTTTCTGGTTTTTCCACTTCGGGTCACGCTGCCTGAGTCACCGATGTGGCTCGCCAATCACGGTCAGGCCGCGGCTGCCGCCCGGATAGTGCGGGAGAGACTGGGCCCTGGTGTCGCGCCTCCGGTCGGCATGGCGGCTGCGCGCACGAGTCAGGGCCGCTGGCGCCAACTCTTCTCGCCGACATGGCGGCGCCACACCCTGGTCGGGTGCGCCTTTTTCACGTGTCTGGTCATTCCTTACTTCGCCGTGGGCACGTTCGTGGCGCAGGTGATGTCCGCCATGAACGTCGAGAGCGGTTATGTCGGCGGCCTCATGTACAACTTCGCTCTCCTGGGGGGCGCTGTCGCGGGTCTTGTCGTCGTGGACCGCATTTCTCGGCGCAGCTTCCTCGTGGGGAGCTTCTGGCTGGCCGCGGTCGCAACGTTGATTCTCGCTCTCTGGACGCACATTCCGGGGCTGGCCATGGTTGTGCTGTTCACGGTGTTTGCCGGCGTCCTCTCGGCTGCTTCGAATCTGGTCTATGTGTATCTGCCGGAGCTCTTTCCTACCGATCTTCGGGCTTCGGGCATCGGTCTCTCCAGCGCGGCGAGCCGTACGGGCTCGGCGGTGAGCACCTTCCTGTTGCCCGTGGTAATGGCGGACTACGGCGTCCGATCAACGCTGGGTGCCTGCGTCGCCGTGCTGGTCGCCGGCGCCGTTATTTGCCAGCTATGGGCGCCCGAGACCCGGAATCTGCGACTCGGCGCCCTCGATCAGGAATCCGCGCGCGCATGACCGAAGAACGCGCATGACCGAGGGATTCGATGCTCCTGTCGACAATGCATACTTTCGACCGGGTGTCGGTGATACGTCGGCGCCCGCGTTTTCCGGAACGCTGCGGATCTCCGCGGCGCGGATGCGAACCGCACCCGAGCTGTTGCATGCGGTGATCGGTGGCCGCGACGCGAGGCTTTTCCCAGGTGTCACGCTATCGTTCTTTACGGTCGATGACATTCTGGTTCCCACTCAGCGCGGCGAGATGATTGCGGAATCGGCTCCCGGCCCGACACCGAGCTATTGGGATGTAATCCCGCAGTTTGGCCGTGTGTGGCAGCAGGAGGGTGCTGACGGTTGGTCGCGGGCCGCCTTCCCGATCACACTGGTCAACGACACGGAAAATCACGCGCATCAGGGACTGGCGACCTTTCTCTACAAGGAGGGTGTTGTGGGTGACTTGCGCTTCCAGTTCGTGCAGCAGACAGCGCCGTATTTTCTGAAGCAACACTTCGTTGCCTGGGGCATCGCCTCCATGACGCTGGTCGGGCCGGCTCTCGCCGACCTCGAAAGCCGTCGGGCCCGCGCTCGCGAAGAGCTGGCGGCGCGTCTGCCGGCCATACGGTGGAGTCAGCTTGCGTCGGGACTGCCCCCAGGAGCATTGGACGGATTTGGCGGTCCGGTGAAACGGCAGTGGCGCGTCGCGACCGCGTTGATTCGGGACGGGATACTGTATTACCAGGATGTGGATACACCCTACGGACCTTACCCCTATCCGCTGGAGATGCGGTTCGGGGTACGTTCAGTCATGAAGAGCGTGGCTGCGCCGCTCTCATTGCTGCGTCTGGCCCACCTTTATGGACCGACGGTCCTGGCACTGAAAATCGGCGACTATGTGTCAGATTTGGATCCCAAGTATGACCGCATACGCTTCATCGACGCCGCCAACATGGCGAGCGGCTTTGGCGGCACCGGTACATTGCAGACGAACCCCAACGACATCAACGACGGTTATCTCGGAGGCGACTACGACGCCTGGTACACGGCGCCATCGCATGATGAGAAGCTGGTGCACATCGCCAAAGACCTGCGGCCCTATCCGTGGGAGCCTGGTGTTGTGGTCCGCTACCGGGACCAGGATTTCTACCTACTGGGCGTCGCCATCGACCGTTTTCTGAAATCCGTCCGGGGACCCCAGGCGGACGCCTGGAACATGTTGCGAGACGAAGTATTCGCGCCGATCGGCATCGCACAGGCGCCCGCCATTCGAACACACGAGGCGGCCGGCGGCCCGGGCATCACTTGGTTCAATGCGGGTTACTACCCAAGCCTCGACGATCTGGCGAAGATCGCTCTCCTGTATCAGAACGAAGGCAAGTGGGGCGATCAGCAGATCCTGCATCGACAGCTCACACAGGATTTGCTTGCTTCCCACGAAGCGTTGCTCAAGACGGGTAACGCCACGCAGCCCGCAAAGGTCGGCGACGAGGATGTAGGCGACGCGCCGCTCTACAAAATGGGATTCCACTTCACGCCCTACGTCGGCAGCGCCAGCGGCCTGCGGCACTACCTGCCCACGATGTGGGGCTCGGGCGAGAGCGAAGTGGTTCTATACCCCAACGGGGTTATTTCCATCCGCATTGCAAAGGCGGCGCAGTTGCCTGATGGCGAGGCAGCCGGCGAGGGCGACGCGCAGGCCACAGTACGCGCGGTCGATCGACTCGCGCCGTTCTGACTGACGGGGTTGTGCGCGCGCCATATTTTACTGCGTGCTCCCATGCATTGGCGTCTTTGGCAGTGTGGCACTCCATTCCGCGTAAGGCGCTCAGGTCTTCGCCGGACCCAATGCCGCCTCCCGCTCTCGTACCAGTTTAGCGGGTGCAACGAGCCGCCAAGCGCGCTCGATCACGTCGATCAACACATCGCGCGAAGTCTTTTCTATCCGCATCAGGACCATCGGATAGTTAACGTAGTGGTCGGTCAGAAAGAACACATCCGGTTGGGTCTGCAGAAGGATCTGCCGATCGAGAAAATCACAACGGATAGCGAGAGCGCCTTCGGCCTCCGTGCGCCAGCGCGACAAGATCTTGCCGCGGATCTTCACCGACGGGGTGCCATAGGAGGTGCTTGCTTCGGCGCCAGGCAGTGCCAAGGCGATTTTCAGGTAACGCTCGTAGCTCCTGGTGATCGCCGCCGCCGGCTTCTTGTGGTCGCGGGTCACCTTCTTCTTTCGAGAACCCATGGCGTTGCCCCCACTGTGAGGAGCACAGTTTACCCGGCAGGACTCCGATCGGTTCAAGAAGTCCGCTCAGTGACAACCTGGTGGATGAAGCGCAACTTCGCGATGACGGCTGCCGACAACACAAACGGGTAACTGTCGGGAAGCCCGAGCCCGCGGTTCAAGTTGTTCAGAATGTAGGTCAGGGGCAGCCACGCATCGACCATTTGATCGAACCGCTCGTGCCGCGTGTGCAACGGGTCGGGTGGCGCCCGCATGCTGGGCTCGTCGGGGCGCTTCGGTTTGAGGCTGAGGCCCGCGGCGCTGGCCGTTTCCAAGGCGTCTACCATGTGGAGCAAGTGGGCCCACGACTCCGCCCAGTCCTCCCACGGATGCATCGTCGCGTACGCGCTGATGTAATCCTGTTCCCAATTCGGCGGTGGCCCGTCGTTATAGTGCTTCTGCAGCGCTTGTTGATAGTCGGCGCGCTCATCGTCGAACAACGCCCTGAACTGGCTGAGATGCCCGGTCTGCGCAACCAGGCGATCCCAATAGTAGTGGCCTATCTCGTGCCGGAAATGACCCAGCAACGTGCGATACGGCTCGTGCTGCATCGTTCGCCGCTTCTCGCGCTCGACGTCATCCGCTTCGGCAATGTTGACCGTGATCACTCCGTTGTCGTGGCCCGTGAGCACTCGACTGGCGTCGCCCTGCGTCGAGTCTTCGAGAAATTCAAACGCCAGCCCCGTTCGAGGCTCCACGGCTTGTGGCCGCGGCTCGAGACCCAGCCCCAGCAGCGTATAGATCATGCGACGCTTGGCCGCCTCGAGTTTCGCCCAGGCGCCGTGATTTTCAGGCTTGGAGAGGTTAGGGATGACGCGGGTCAGCCGGCACGAGGGGCAGAGCGCCTCAGGCTCGGTTGCCGAGTTGGCCCAGTTACAGATGCCCACGGAATAATTGGCGCACAGGCGATAGGCTGGATCGTCGTGGCTCGCGGTCGTGGCTTTCCATGACCCGTCGGTGGCCTGGCGAAGCGCCACGATCGACTGTGGGTCAGGCAGGTAGGCCAGCGCGTTTCCGCAGGTGAGGCAGGTTACGTTCTCGAAAAATACGAGACTTTGACAATGGGTGCAGTGAAAGGTTTTCACTGTTGGATCGCGCGAGGATGGGTTGGCTGGAGATAACGCCCGGCCGCGTCGGCGGTTCCAGGCAGCAGCATCGGCAGGAATGCCGAGCTCGAGCGCGAGTTGACTATCCGGCGTCGGCGGCCCGGACGAATTCCATCACCTCATCGGCGGCGCTGTCCTTGGCATGGCCCGAGGCGCCTGGCATCATGAAACGGCCGGTGGGCTCGAGCGCGCCCGGCCGGCGGTCGCGATTGACGAGGTCGATCGGCG
Organism: Steroidobacteraceae bacterium; assembly: GCA_035566815.1. Lineage (GTDB taxonomy): Bacteria > Pseudomonadota > Gammaproteobacteria > Steroidobacterales > Steroidobacteraceae > 13-2-20CM-66-19. The sequence continues at coordinate 24,151 of DATMQL010000376.1, forward strand.
TGCCGGACAGGAAGCGTGCGCACAGGTTCGCCGGGGTCGCCTTGGCGAACAAATGTCCTTGGGCTCGCGCGCACCCCAGCTCGCGAAGCTTCTCGAGCTGCTGCCAGCTCTCGATACCCTCCGCGATGACAGGAATACCCAGGTGCCGCGCCATCGCGATTATGGCCCCCACGATGGCCAGGTCACTGAGATCGGCCACCAGGTCGCGCACAAAACTGCGATCGATTTTCAGACAATCGACCCGCCAGCGCTTCAAGTGCGAAAGGCTCGAATAACCGGTCCCGAAGTCATCGATGGCGATGCGTACCCCGAGGTCGCGCAACTGGGCGACGGCATCCTGGTTGGCTTCGCTATTACGGTCCTCGCGGCGCTCGAATAGGGTGCTCTCGGTGAGCTCGAGCTGCAGGAAGGAGGGCTCGAGGCCGAATTTACGCGTCGAATTCAGTATGAGTTCCGCGAGGTTCGAGCGTTGCAGCTGTATGGCCGACACATTCAGCGCGATCGGCAACAGCGTGCAGCCCATCTGCCGCCAGCGGCTCGCGTCCTGCAGGACACGCTCCAGCACGAACTCGCCGATCGGCACGATCAGACCGGTCTCTTCCGCTATGTTGATGAAGTGTGTCGGAGACACCGAGCCTTGTGTGGGGTGCTCCCAGCGCAGCAGCGATTCCAACGCAACGACTTTTTGCGAATCGATGTCGATGATGGGCTGATAGTGCACATCGAGTTGCCCGGTGTGCAGGGCGGTGCGCAGGTGAGCCTCGATCGCGATACGCTGTTTGATCCGCCGGCCCATGATCGGGCTGAACACCTGGCAGTTATTCCGTCCCCGATCCTTGGCCTGGTACATGGCGGTGTCCGAGTGCCGCAGCAGTTCGCCCATATCATCGCCATCACGTGGGAACAGGCTCACCCCCATGCTCACTGTCGTCTCGAGAGAGCGGCCATTGATGTCGAAAGGGGTCGACAACACCTCCGTAATCCGCTCGGTGGCCTCGTTGACCTGGTCGAAGCTGGTCAGGTCTCTCATGATGACTATGAATTCGTCACCGCCCATGCGCACGACCACGTCTTCGGCGCGCATCGCCGAGCGCAGACGTTGTGAGACCGCTTTCAGGAGCGCATCCCCGGTCTCGTGACCGCGTGAGTCGTTGATGAGCTTGAAGCGATCGAGATCCAGAAACAGGATGGCCACCATCCGCCCCGAGCGCCGCGCGTCTTCGATGGTGAAGGGGAGGTGTGCCGCCAGGAACAGGCGGTTGGGCAGATCGGTCAGCTGGTCGTGGTGCGCCAGGTGATCGAGGTGCTGTTGTTTTTCCAGCAGTCGCGCCTCGAGTTTGCTGCTCAGCGTGACATCACGTGCGATGTAGGCCAATACACGCCGATCGCCGAGCTCGATGCGGTAGCCGGTGATCTCGGTGTTGACCTGCTGTCCGCTGCTGGTCTGCTGTTTGATGCGTACCGGTATGCGGGGATCCGGATTGCGCAGGCGTCCGACCAGCGCTTCGGGCTCCTCCTCATTGGCAAAGAGCTGGGGGAGGGTCAGGGCCTTGAGATCGGCATCACCCAGTCCGAGGTTGCGGCGGAACACGGCGTTGGCGGCGATGATCCGCAAACTCTCCGGATCGACCAGCAGGCCGCCCTCGGGCGACTGCTCGAATGCGCCGCATAAGGCCTCGTCGGATGCGCCCCAACGCCCACCGGACCGTCCTGGTTTCCCGGGCGGGGTGATCCCATGCTGCAGTGCATTACGCAGGACTGCGAGGGCTGTTGTGAAGTAGTTCACCCTTCCTCCATCGGCGCAGAGGAAGTGTGGCCGATCAAGAGGGGGCTGACGTGTACCTCGGACACACTTTAAGTCATTAGTCGCAGAGGGAACGTGAGACATCAGCCTGTCCAGGACCTAGCGGTCTGCCCCGCCAGGGCCAAGCTCAACGCGCCCTGACAGCCAGCATGTCGTAAAGTGTTGCCTCGCACACCAGATGTCCCGCCCGCTCATGAGCACTCGCTTCACACGCGCCATAGTCCGCAAACCCGGCCTGACTTTTGCCGCCGGCCTCACGACCGCGGCGGCGGGTGCTCCAGAGCTCGCCAAGGCGCTCGGCCAGCACGACCGCTACTGCGAGGCGTTGGGCCGTTGCGGGCTTTCGATAACGAGCGTGCCAACGGACGACCGCTACCCGGATGGCACGTTTGTCGAGGACACAGCGGTGATATCGGGGCAGATGGCAGTCGTGACCTGGCCCGGAGCCCCGACCCGACAAGGAGAGATCACCTCAATCGAGGCGGCCCTGACCCGCTACGACGACCTCGAACTGCACCGGATCACCGCACCCGGCACCGTGGACGGCGGGGACATCTGCCAGGCCGGAAAGCACTTCTTTATCGGCCAGTCGAATCGCACCAACGCAGAGGGCGCCCGGCAGCTCGCCGCGATTCTGGCGACGAACGGCTACACGTCGTCCGTGATCGACATCCGGCACACTGGATCGCTGCTGCATTTGAAGTCCGGTATGACCTTTCTGGGGGACAACCGTATGTTGGTTGTTCCCGAGGTCCCGGTGAGTGCCGGGTTAGAGCGCTATGAGCTGCTGCAAGTTCCCGCCGGCGAAGACTATGCGGCCAATTGCATTCGCGTGAACGACCACGTCCTGGTGGCGGCGGGCTATCCACGGCTGGCCGAGATGCTCGAGGGGTGGGGCTATCCCCTCATTTCGCTGGACACGTCGGAGTATCGAAAGATGGATGGCGGTCTGAGCTGTTTATCGTTACGTTTCTGACCCATGAGCCAGCGATCTGTATCGACCCACAATTCCACCTTGCTGTTCCTGATGCTTCTTTACGGAGCGGCCAGCCTCCTGCACTTCGGACACAATGCCGTTTATCTTCACGACTACCCGAACCTTCCCGCGTGGCTGACCTCCGAGGGTGTGTGGGTTTCGTGGTGTGTCATCGCCGCGGTCGGCGCGCTGGGTTACTGGCTCTATGTCCGGGTCTCCCGCTGGGCGGGCCTTGCGACGATCTCCCTTTACGGAGCGTTCGGCCTGGCCGGTCTGGATCACTACACGGTCGCGCCGATGAGTGCCCATTCATTCGTCATGAACCTGACGATTCTGACCGAAGCGGTCGCTGCTGCAGCGCTTTTGGTGTTTGTGGCGCACTCGATGTTGCTGGCGCGTCGCCCTGCGCGTTTCCGCTACCACGCCTGACTCCCGTACCGCCGCCGCGACCTTCCAGCAGCTCACTCGGCACCGCGGTCCCGCCGAGTACCCGCTTTCGCGCAATCGTCACAATCCCGTCCTAACGTAGGGGCGGGCCGCCTACGGCGGACAACAACAACCATTTATAGAATGATGGAGGATGCATCGTGCCAATGCGTATTCCGACTGTCGCTCTAAGTGTCGCGTTACTCGTGGGGGGGCTGGCCGCGCATGCGGACAACGATTCCTTCGGTCGTGATCACCACGATCGGGTGAAGCACGTCCTGCTCATCAGTGTCGACGGGCTCCATGCCCTCGACCTGGCCAACTACGTGGCGACCCACAAGGACTCCACTCTGGCCGCCCTGAGCCACCACGGAGTGACCTACACCAACAATTCCACTTCCATCCCGTCCGATTCGTTTCCCGGCCTCGCCTCGCTCGTCACGGGCGGCTCACCGATCACGACCGGTCTGTGGTATGACGATACGTACAATCGCGCGTTGTCGCCTCCCGCGATGACGGATGGCCTCGGCAATCCCGGCGGCGCCTGTCCCGGCACGATCGGCACGAACGTCGCCTGGGATGAGGCGGTCGACTTGGATCTGACCAAACTCGATGGCGGCGGCGGGCTCAACCCCCAGTTCCTGGTGCGCGACCCGAAGAATGGCTGCCACACCATCCTGCCCCATCAATACCTGCGGGTGAACACGATATTCGAGGTAGTGCACGCGCACGGCGGCCTCACCGCATGGACCGATAAACACCCTTCGTACGAATGGACGAACGGCCCCAGCGGCAAGGGTGTCGACGATTTCTACGGTCCCGAAATCAACTCCATCCCGGTTCCGCTGCCGCAGTTTCCGGGCTGCGTGGTCGTGCCGTTCGCCGACACCACGCCCGATGACGGCTGGACGAACAGCTTCGATGACATCAAGTGTTATGACTCCCTGCACGTTCAGGCCGTGCTCAACCAGATCGACGGCTACAACCACGATCGCAGCAAAAAAGTCGGCGTGCCCGCGTTGTTCGGCACGAACTTCCAGGCGGTGAGCGTCGGCGAAAAGCTGGCGGTCGATCCCGTTACGGGTCAGAAGGGCGGCTATACCGACGTCCTCGGCACGCCAAGCGCCGGGTTGGCGGAGGAGCTCGATTTCGTCGACCAGTCGCTCGGCAAATTCGTCAGCGAGCTGCAGAAGGTGGGCCTGTACGATTCGACGGCCATCATCATCAGCGCCAAGCACGGCCAGTCGCCGATCGATCTCACCAAGCGGCGCGGGATCGGCGGTGGGCAGCCGGCGGCGACGATTGGCAGTGCCGATGCCTTCGACATCTCGGATGATGGCTCGTTGATCTGGCTGACCAGCCCGTCGCTCACCCCGAGTGTCGTGGCGAACCTCAGCACGCCACAAAATCAGCAGGCCCTGGGGATTCAGGAAATCTTCGCGGGGGCGTCCTTGCGTAACAAGTTCAACGATCCGACCGTGGATCCCCGGACTCCGGACATCATTCTGAAGGTGCAGACCGGAGTCATCTTCACGGGTGGGTCCAAGATCGCCGAGCACGGCGGATTCAACGAGGACGACGTTCACACCGCGCTGCTGGTCTCGATGCCGGGTCTGGATGCCGCGACGGTTTCGACCGCGACCAGCAACCAACAGGTCGCCCCGACCATCCTGGAGGCTTTGGGCCTGGATCCTTCCGAGCTCAAGGCGGTGCAGCTCGAGCAGATTCACACCCTGCCGGCGCTGCGGGACGACGACCGGTAAAAGGCTAAATCTTTCGCATGATACCGTCGGCACCGACATGGAAGTCGCTGCCGCGCCAGGTGAAGCGCGAGGTAAAGAAGGTGCGGCACCAGACCCAGCAGATCAACAGGTCGCGTGCCGGAAGCAGCCACAGATCGGCGAACAGGGCGCGTTTGTCCCGGAGCCGATGCACGAGATGTAAGGCCAGGCGGGCCACGACGGTCACCTGGAAGAGTGGTAGGGCGAGCGTCGCGAAGTAGGCTTCGGGGACGACGAGCAACAGGCCAAGGACGGCCAACGGCAGGCTGAAGGTAAAGAAAATGAAGCGGAAGCTCCAAGGCGCAAGCACGCTCAGGGTCCGCATCCAACGCAGCTCGTGGGTCACGAGCGATTCCAGAGTCGGCTCGTGATGCTCCGCCTTGAGCATGTAAGTGGATAACACGATCCGCAATCCCAGGCTGCGCACCAGCTGCCCGAGCTGGTAGTCGTCGGCGAGGTGGTTGGCGATGGTCAGGAGGCCGCCGATGGCCTGCAACGTCTCCCGCCGCATGCACAAGGTCTGGCCGGAGACATAGTTCTCGTGGCCGAACAGCCACGCCAGCAGCACCGAGGGCATATACCACTCGTTGATGTACATCGCACCCAGGCGGGACCAGACCAGCCGGGTAGGCTCGCCGTGGTAGAGGCAGGTCACGAGGCCCACCTTCCGGTCCAACAGGGGCGCGGTGACACTGGTGAGGTAGTCGGGCCCGACAGAGGTGTCGCTGTCCGCCATGACGAGCACATCATGGCGCGCTTGCTCGAGCATGTTGATCAAACCGCTGATCTTGCGGTTGTGGCCGTGCTGCCGCGGATCGATCACCACGTCGATCGGCAGGGTGGGAAATTCCGCCACCAGGCGCGCCACGACCGCGAGCGCCGGGTCCGCCTCGTCACCCAGGCCAAAGACGATCTGGTATTCGGGATAATCCTGCCGGCAGAAGGTGCGCAGGTTCTCGTACAAGCCCGGTTCCGCGCCGCAGAGGGGCTTGAGCACGGTCACGGCAGGGAGTTTGAGGGCTGCCCCGGTGACCTTGCGTCGTCCCCAGACGAGCACGGCGACCAGGGCGAGCAGTGTATAGGCGGCCGCGAGGACCAGGCTGGCAACGCCGAGGGTTCCTATCAGCAGATGAATCGCGGCCATCCGTTCTCGCATGACGCAACGTGAAGCTTCGCATCACAAAGTAACCACGTTGCGGTTCTATGACAACTCCTCCCTAATATCGCGCGCTGACGAAGTCCTTACGAGCCGCTCAGTTCCGCTGCTTCACTCTATGGTGCAAAGTAATCGGATGACCCGATGGCGACTCTGGATCGTATGGCTTGCTCTGGTTCCCTGCGGCGCGTACGCGGGCAGCGGTCCTCTCGGGATCGATCACGAGTTCTCGCTCGATCAAAGCGGGATCTGGGCCCGCAAATACCAGACGGGCCTCCAATACGGCGTCATTGCCGTCGAAATCAGCGGAGCCCTCTGGTTCGGGAACGATGACGAGCTCGGTCATACGATGTGGCAGACACTGGACTCGTCCATTATTTCCGGGCTTGCCGCCGACGTAATGAAGCGCGCTTTCGGCCGCGCGCGTCCGGAGCAGGGGAACAATCCGAATGCGTGGTTCAAGGGAAGCTGCTGCCAGAGCTTCCCGAGCGGAGAGGTCACGCTGCAGGCAAGTTTCGTGACCCCGCTGATCGTCCATTATGCCCGCGAGAATCCCTGGATCTGGGGTCTCGAAGTGTTACCCGTCTACGACGCATTCGCGCGGCTGAAAAGCCAGGCGCATTGGCAGACGGACGTCATCGCGGGTTGGGCGTTGGGTACCGGGATCGGGTACTGGACCAGCACCTGGAAAACCCCATTGACGGTGCGGGTCCTTCCCGGTGGGCTCACAATCGGCTTGTCGAAGCGCTTTTAAGGCCCTACGACTTGACGGTAGGCATCCGGCTACGGCCTTCCTTGACCGCGGTAGCGGCATCGCGAACCACCTGCTCGAGGACGCTGAGGTAGTCGACGTAACGCTTGTGCCCCTCGGTGGTGAGGTGGATGGTGGTCTGCGGGCGATTGTGCTCGAAGCTCTTCGCCACTTCGACCAGTCCGGCCTCCTGTAACACCTGCATGTGGCGGCTGAGATTGCCGTCGGTGAGGCCGCAGAGCTCCTTGAGATCGCCGAACCGCAGACCTTTCGAATAGCGTGCCAGCGAAGTCAGGACGCTCAGCCGGGCACGCTCGTGAATCACCCGATCGAGGCCGGGGTAAGCGTATTGATTGGCGCGACCTTCGCCCTTTTTCTTAGGTGTGCTCACCGGGACCACTCGAGTTGACCGCGGTATTGCAGGATCCCGGCCACCAGCAGCTGCCCGATTCCATAAGGAATACCCATGGCCCAGGGAGAGGCGCTATGCGCGGGCGCCGCCAGTGCCAGGCAGGCCAGCCCGCAGGCCAGGTACCACACACCGACCCAGAATATCGGGCGCGGCAGGAAGCGCCGCGAAGCAAACACACCCAGGCTGAACACGATGTGCCACAGCCCCGGAATCATCCATAGATTCTGTGGCGTGACCTCCAGCAAGGCCACCGTCAGCAGGCCGCCGGCGACGATCGCAGGCAGGAACTGTTCGATTGCGGATTGCAGCATCGCTGTAGCGAAGCCACCGTGAGCCCGTCGCGAGCGGCGGATGGTCTCGATGGCAATGACAATGACGCAGAGCACTGCCGTACCCACCCAAAGAGAGATGAACAGGCGCATGTTGGTTGCCGCTTCGGGCAGCCAGAGCCCCTGGGCCGCCGCCACCAGGAGCGCGAAGACGCCAGTCGCGGCCAATGTCGGCGGCGCGTAGCCCTGAAATTCGGTGCTCTGCGCGAGCTGCTCGCGAATCACACTGATGTCGGTCAATGCCCGGTCGAGGTCCCGCATGGGGTCACCCTTGATGCCTTGCCGGCTAAATTACACTATGGGTGTCGGCCATCACAAGAAGCGGGGCCGAGCCACAAGAGCCTACGCTACCTGCGCCAGCAGCACGCGAAACGTGGTGCCTTTGCCTTCTGCGCTGCTGGTTTCGATAGTCCAGCCGAGCCGCTGACAGATACGGCTGACCAGATACAGGCCCAAACCGAGACCCCGGCTTTGAGCGCCGCGATAGCGCCGCTCGAAGATCCTCGACAGGTCCTTGGGGGGTATGCCAATCCCGGTGTCGCGTACCGTGAACTCCGTCGGGGTGAGTTTGACGTCGATCGTACCTGCCTGGGTGAAGTTGACCGCATTCGCAAGGAGGTTGTTGACTACACAGGCGATCATCACGGGTGCGCCGGCCACCACCACCGGCTCGACGTCGACGTTGAGTTGCAGTGACTTGGTAGCCGCGCCGGCTGCAACGCCTTCGATGGCTTCCCTCACGACCTGGTCCAGAGCACACGGCTGGGCGGCTCCGCCGGATTCGCCGCGCGCCAGAAACAACAGTGCCTCGATCAACGATTGCATCTGGCCGCTGGCGCGCCGGATTCTCAGAACGCGCTCGCGTGCGGCGGGGGCAAGCGCCGGCTCTTCCGCAAGCAACTCCGCGGCGCTCGCTATGATCGCCAACGGCGTGCGCAGCTCGTGGCTGGCGTCTTCCGTGAAGGCCTGCTCGCGCTCGAGGACCCCGTCGAGCCGATCCATGTAATCGTCGAACGCGGCGGCGATCACACCAACCTCCCGGTTGGAAAAGCGATTGCCGAGACGCTCGTTGCGCCGGGACGGATCGAGCTGCGAGACATCGTTGGCGAGTTCCGTCACCGGTCGCATGACCGTTCGCGACAGCGCGATTCCAATCACGGCAGACAGCCCGAGCGCGACCAATCCAACGAGCACCGCCACGGCGACGACGCTGTCTTCGAGAGACTCAACATGCGCCGTGTCCAGAAGTACATAGAGGCGGGCGCCCGGGACTGCGTCGACCGCGACGAAGTAGACGCGATCCCGGATAAGGGTGTCCCCGTGCAGGCCGTTCGAGAGAGACGTCAGTTCCGCGGGTAACGCCGCTTGATCACCGGGGGTTCGGACGATAAATCCGGTCAGTCCACTCGAAGAGGGCGGTGTCGCCTGGCTGTTTTCGGACAGCTCTGTTTTCAGCTCCTGCATCTCGCGCACCAGGGTGCGATGGAGCAGCTCGTCCTCCAACAGCTCGACGAATTGATGCACGGCAAAGGCAAAAACGGAGCACAGGACCAGCGTCAGCACCGAAGTGGCCAGCAGAAAGCGGGCTCGTAAGCTCCAGCTCGAGAACATCACTGTCACGCAAGGCGATAGCCGATACCGTGCACAGTATGCAGCAGCTTCGGCTCGGTTTCGGAATCGACTGCATTACGAATGATCAGGATATGGCCGCGCAGGGCGGCGTCAGTACCGGGCGGATCGTCGCCCCAGACGGTACGCTCGATCTGTTCTCGTGTGACGACTCCGGGCGAGGCTCGCATGAGCTGCTCGAGAATGCGCATTCCGGTCGGCGCGAGCGAGATCGCCCGGGAGCCGCGCCGGATGAGCAGCGTCCTCAGATCGAATGTCAGGTCGGCAACCTGCAGCACGCCTCGGGAGCCGGACGCTCTGCGCACGAGAGCCTTCAGTCGCGCTTGCAACTCCAGGAGAGAAAATGGCTTCGTCACATAGTCGTCGGCCCCGGCGTCGAAGCCACTGAGCTTGTCCGCCTCGGTGTCTCGAGCCGTGAGCATGACGATTGGAATGTCCCGTCGCGCGGTGTCCCGCAGGCGCCGGCATAGTGTCAGACCATCCAGTCCCGGCAGTCCCAGGTCCAGGATTACCGCGTCATACCCCTCGCTGCCGGCGAGTTGCAGACCTTGCGTTCCGTCGCGAGCGTAATCGACCGTATTCCCTCGAGATTCCAGGAACTCGCCCACGTTAGCCGATAGATCGAGGTTATCCTCGATGAGCAGAAGATGCATGCGAATAGCCTATCACCGCCGCCGTAATGAAAGCTTCACGTAAGAAAACTTACGCAATACTTACGAGTTGCCCATCGTCGCCGCAGTAACAGGCCAGGGCACGTTGAAAGCAGCGCGGCGTGAAATCTGGCCAGAGGCAATCGACGTAATGGAGTCGGGCGTAAGCGGCCTCCCACAGCATGAATGCACTCTGATAGCTGCCTCCGCCAGTGCGGACCAACAGGTCGACCGCGCCAGCGGGAAGGGCGGTCCGGTCGATCTCGCGCAACTGCCGGTCGAAGGTTTCCGGTGCACAGGCATCGGTGCTGCGCCAGGTTGCCTTCACGACGTTGTCATGGGCGGAGTAATCGACAACGATTCGCAATTGCATTCGCGAATCGCTGCAGCTCGACGGTGTCGGGTCATTGAAATTCCGGGGCAGCGCCGCGCCCAGTTGGCCGTTGTTGCCAATAACATTGATTCGTATGGAATGCTCGCGGCACTGTTCGGCATCGCTACGAAGATAACTGCCGAGCACACTCAGGTCGGCCGCAATCTCCTGCCGCGGCCGTGTGCAATCGGGCGTGCAGATCGAGTACAGAGTCAGCGTCCTCACCCCCGCATCGGCAGCCAGTCGCACGGTGTTGCGTAAAGTCGCAACACCCTCGTCCGGGGCCGCCGTCGGCGGCAGTCCGCGTTGTGCCGCCCACCGGCTATTCCCATTCATGATGATTGCGACGTGCATGCTTGAGAACCATTCCCATCGGCGCTGACGACATAGTTACTTTACAACGCAAAGTAAGTCGGTGTCCAACGCCGGCGCGCCGCGCGGTGCCTGCGGCTGGCGACAGGTCCGGGCGATTATCAGTCGGCGCACGCGGCGGCCTGCGCCGCGCCGCTCGACGGCCCGGCATTGAAGACGTGGATCGCCGCCATGACTGCAGCAATCAACACCAACATACCCTGGCACGTGAGACGCCACAGGGCGGCAACCGCCGCGGGAGGCCGCAGCGTCCCCCGTGTGCTACGCTTCAGCCACCATCGAACAGGAACATTCCGTGCGTACCAAAAGAATAAATGCATTTGGGTTGACGGTGTTTGCTTTGTCTCTCGGTCTGCTCCTGGTTCATCACGCGGCGGCGCAGACGCCGCCAAAATACCCGGACTATCCGAGCGAGACGCCCGAGAAGTTCGTGCCGCCCACGTATGGGATGGATCACGAGTCTCGGGAAGTCATGATCCCCATGCGCGACGGCGTCAAATTGCGCACCGTCGTCCTTGTCCCTAAAGGCGCCAGGCACGAGGGAATACTCCTGACGCGTACCCCGTACGACGCCCGCACTCTGTCAGCCAATCTGCACAGTGCGCATCTCGGTACGCGGCTCTGGGGATACGACAACGCGACCGAAACGATCATCGAGGGCGGCTACATCCGCGTGTTGCAGGACATTCGCGGCAAGTATGGCAGCGAGGGCGACTATGTAATGAATCGTCCCGTGCACGGACCGCTCAATCCAACGCCCGTCGACGAATCGACTGATACGTGGGACACGATCGACTGGCTCGTGAAGAACGTGCCGGAGTCGAATGGCAAAGTCGGTGTACTGGGAATTTCGTACGACGGCTACCTTTCCCTGATGCCACTCGTGAACCCACATCCGGCGCTCAAGGTTGTCGTGCCAATGAATCCGATGGTGGACGGCTGGCGCGGCGATGATTGGTTTCACAACGGCGCGTTTCGCCAGCAGAATCTCCCGTATATCTACGAGCAGACGGCGACCCGGTCGAACGATGAGCACTGGCAGTCGACTCACTTCGACGACTACGACATGTACATGCGTGCCGGCTCGGCAGGAGAGTTGGCCAGGCAGCGTGGCATGGACCAGATCGGCTTCTGGAAGAAACTGGCCGCGCACCCGGCCTACGACAGCTTCTGGAGCGAGCAGGCGGTGGACAAGATTCTCGCCGGGCAGCCGCTGAACGTGCCGACGATGCTGGTCTCGAGCTTGTGGGACCAGGAGGATATCTACGGTGCCATCGCCGTCTACAAAGCTCTGCAAGCCGGGAACAAGGACAACCTGTACCTGGTGTTGGGGCCGTGGCATCACGGGCAGGAAATCGAAGAGGCCAGCTCGCTGGGCGCCATCCAGTTTGGCAGCGACACGGGGCTGTACTTCAGGTTGAAGATCCTGGCGCCATTCCTGGCGCACTACCTGAAAGACGACGCGCCGGACCTGCAGGTCGCGCCGGTGACGGCCTTCGTCACGGGCACCAACACCTGGGAGCAGCTCCAGACGTGGCCATCGGGTTGCGCAAGTGGATGCGCGCCAACAGCAACGCGTTTGTATTTCGGCGCCGGCGGTCAGTTGAGCTATCAGTCTCCAACGGCCCACGAGGGGTTCGACGAATATATCTCCGATCCTTCGAAGCCCGTGCCGTTTCGCGCGCGTCCGATCCAGCCGGTGGGCTACCTGCCGCCGCTCTCGTGGGTGCGCTGGCTGGTGGATGACCAGCGCGAGTTTTCAGGTCGTACGGACGTATTGACGTACAGCACCGACGTACTGGCTACACCAACAAAGATAAGCGGCGAGCCGACCGCGAATCTGGTGGCGGCGACGACCGGCACCGATGTCGACTGGGTGGTAAAGCTGATCGACGTGTATCCGGATGAAGTGCCCGGGCATGCCGAGTTAGGTGGCTATCAGCTACCCGTGGCGATGGATATATTTCGCGGACGCTATCGTGAGAGTTTTGCCGAAGCGAAAGCCATCGTTCCGAATCGCCCCCTGGCCTACAAGTTCGCACTGCCGACCACGAATCACGTTTTCCTCCCCGGGCACAAGATCATGGTGCAAGTTCAGTCAGCGTGGTTCCCACTGTACGACCGCAACCCGCAGATTTTTGTACCGAACATCCTGTTCGCCAAGCCGGCGGACTACCGTAAGGCGACGGAGCGCATTTACCGTGCCGCCGACAAGGCAAGTTTTGTAGAGCTGCCGGTCGTACCGGCGGGACGATAGGAGTCAGGCGAGTGATCAAAGGCAGCGAAATCCGGCAGGCGGACTATCCCATCGACCGGCAGTTTCTCGACCGCTGGTCACCACGAGCCCTGTCGGGGGCGGAAATTCCCCTGCAGGACCTCATGACGTTGTTGGAAGCCGCGCGGTGGGCCCCGTCATCCAACAATCTACAGCCCTGGCGCATGTTGTACGCACGTCGCAATACGCCGGACTGGCCGTTGTTTTTCGATCTGCTGACCGACTCGAACAAGAGCTGGGCCCTGAAGGCGGGCGCCCTGGTCCTGTTCGTTTCCCGCCAGCTGAATGAAAAGACCGGGCAGCCCGCGATCACCCATTCGTTCGATACCGGCGCCGCCTGGGGCTTTTTTGCCTTGCAGGGTTTTGCAAAGGGCTACGTCGTGCACGGCATGCAGGGTTTCGACCACGCCCGCGCGCGCAAGGATCTGGGTATTCCGGACGACTACAGCATCGATGTCATGGTGGCGGTGGGTACTCCCGCGCCCCGGGAGACACTGCCGCAGAAGCTGCAGGAGCGCGAAATACCGAGCCAACGGCGCAAGCTGACCGAGACGGTCTTCGCAGGGAAGTGGCCCGACCGCAGTTAGGAGCGGGCCAGCTGTCCCTCTATAAACGCCACGAAGGCGCGCGCCTTGGCACTCACACGGCGACCTGTCGGAAATACAGTCCACAATTCGATGGGCGGCAAAGTCCAGTCCCGCAGCACCTGTCGAACGATCCCGCGCTGCAACTCTGGAACAAACATCCATTCAGAGGTGACCACGAGCCCTAGGCCGGCGAACAC
>DATMQL010000377.1:0-3709 GCA_035566815.1 Steroidobacteraceae bacterium
CGTCGCCATGTCAGCCACTCGCTATCGGGCGGAGCATTCAACAGCGCTTCCGTTACGGGCGAGTAATGATCCAGGGGATTGGCTCGCTTCGGCCAGTCCGGCAGCTTGACTCCCGGAGTGATTGCGCCGAGGGACGTTGAGCGCAGCTTCGCCTGTTCCGAACGGCCTTCGCCTGGCATTCTCAGGGCAGCGAGACTCGCGGGGTCGCCGGACAGTGCCTGTTGGCCGGCAGCCGCGCCGTTGACATTGAGGAGTAAGGCAACCAACTCCGCGTAGGCATCACTATCGAGCTCGCCGACACGGCCAGGCGGCATGTTTGCCTGGAGGTAACTCGAAAACTCCGCAACCGGCCGGCCGCCCCAACGGTCGAGAAAGGCGCGACCTTTGAGGGGCGGACCAAACTCACCGGCATCCATGTCCTTGCCATGGCATGGCGCGCAGTTCTGTGCGTAGGGGGCCTTGCCGCGCTCGACTTGTGCGGCGCTGAACTTGGGTGTCGTCGCCGAATCGGCTGCGTCAGCGGCCACTGCAAATGCAACGCACAGGAGAACCCAGGGGAGCGTGTAAGTGTGCTTCATGCGACGCGGCCCTACTTCGCCGCGGGATGCGCCGGGCGCGCGGAGGGTGCGGGGGCCGCCGGAGTCGCGGAGGGTGCGGGCGCCGCCGGATCGCGCTTCACGTCGTGATCCATGAACTCGAGCCAGAATCCCTGTGGATCGGGCACGAAGAAAGAGCGCGTCGTCGGGCTGATAAAGACGGGCGCGTTCGAGCGGCTCAACGTGTGCAGACCCGCCGCCTGGACCCGCGGCATAATCAGATCAACATCCCTGGACATGAAGAGAAAATGCGCCGTACCGGGGTCCTGGATGTAGCCTCGTTGGAAGCGTTTGTTGTGATTCGCGTACTCGATGAACTCCATCACGACCGGAGAGCCGGGCACCAGGGCCATCGCGAGGCGAAACCGACCTGCGGAATGAGTTAGCTTCTCGTACGGCGCGTCCCCCAGCAACGCGGGACTCAGCCAGAATTTGAAGTCGGGTCCAACCAGGCGCTGGTACATGCGGCAGGTGGCCTCGAGGTTGTCCACGACGACGACAACACGGGCCCCGAGAACCTTCGAGCCCGGCGCCGCGGTGCTGGGCGGCGCGGGCGTCAGTTGCAGCAGTTCGACCGGGTATCCGTCCGGATCTCGCACGAACACCGCGCGGATGTTACCGCTCATGCCCGGCCAGCCGGACAGCTCCACGGGATTGCCGCCATCCGTGATGACCGGAACGCGCTCGGATTTCAGCACAGCCAGGGTTGCATCCAGATCACTCACGATGAGTTTCAGATAGGTCGCGCCCGGATCGCTCATTGGCGGATTGTAAGGACGGGACTTGATGCCTTTTATTTCGATCGCTTCGATCGTCATCGCAGTCCCGCTCGCAGCGGCGGCCGTCCCTGGAATGGGTAGAAGCGCTACCCGGCTAACGGAATCGTAGGCATTCGCATCCTCGCCGAGCTCGGCGAATTCCGCGAGGGGGTGGCTCACCATGAAGGGACGAGGTGCCTCGCGTGGACCTATGAGGCCGAGTCCGATGAGATCCGAATAGAAATGGATGATGTCCTGGGCATCTCCGATCTCACGGCCAAGGTGACCGGCACGCAGAACATCACCCGGAGCGGCGATTCCCGTCGGAGGGGCGTCCAGTGTCGCCCATGACTCGGCGCCAGCAATCGATACAACGAACAGCGTAAGACTGAGCACCGCGAGACCGCGTGCCGCAGCATTGTAGGATCGTGACATCTGCCCCCCTAGAGACCCGCAATCCGATTGATTCGTTGTTCGAGGAGGATCATATCTGCAGGGCGGCGGCTTGATGAAGAACATCGCGGCCCGGCCGCCAGTTGGAGGGTGGCGTCGATCTAATCCTTCAGCGTGCCCGGTAGCAGCGGAACGCGACCCATTTGCTGAGCTTACACATGAAACCACCGAAACTGGTCTTCGAAATCGTGACCGTCTGTCCCTGTTGCGGCGGCGGGAAGATATCAATGCGCTCGACCTGGCGCCAGATGGCGCCTTCCGTACTCGTCAGGACGAGCTTGCCGTCTCCGCCCTGCGCCACCGCCGCCAACGTGATTTCGAGTTGGTTGTCATCTTTCTGCGATAGTGGTGCGATCGGCTTGGCAGGCACCGGCTCGGCTTGCGCCGCGGGCTTGTCTTGCGTTACCAGTAATAAGCCGGCGCTGCGCATGACGTCGTCGGCGCACGCGTGGCGCGAATCGGCAGCGGCAATGGCGGCGCATTTCGTCATGGCCGCCCAGGCGGCCTCGGCGCTCGTCAACTTCTGACTTCGAGCGGGCTGCTGCGCACACACCAGCGTCACGAGGCAGGAAGCGACTACGATGCGGATGACACGATCAATACGGTTCATGCTCTAGTCCCTTGGTAAAGCCGTTGCGGATTCGGTGTGCGATCATGCGCCAGGAGGTTTGCATGGCCACATTGACTCGTCGTGAAGCGTTACGGATCGCAGGCCTGGGCGCCGTGGCTGTCGCAGCATCCCCGGTGACCGCTCTTGGACAGACGCCCGCGTTCCCAAAGGGCGCCGTCATCCGGACATTGTTCAAAGATTATGCGCCTCAAGAGCTCGGGGGTGGCGCGACACTATTCCATGAGCACTTGTCGCTCGGACCCGATTTCGGCGACCGGTTTCGTGCCGCAGCGGCCGCTGTGCTCACGGCCCGGGGAGAATCGCCTCCGGCGAACCCTTCCTCACCACCGCCCGCGTCTCCAGGGCCAGACCCCATGCGCGATGTCGATCTCATGGCCGAGGAGTTGCGCTCTGCTCAGCACGATGGCGTCGCCTGCATAGTCGACGCCGGTCTGGAAGGTGCCGGCATGGACCTTAAATTCATTCGCGAGGCGGCGAGGAAGTCCGGCTTACCCGTGGTGAAGGGTGCGGGCTTCTACACACAGCCCTTCTACCCGAAAGAAGTCGCGACCATGAGCGAGGAACAGGTCACTCGCGCGCTCGTTCGGCAAGCCGACGAGTATCCGGCTGGCGCGTTCGGCGAGATCGGTTCCTGGGACGAGATTACGGCGGTGGAGCGCAAGGTATTTCGCGCAGTGGGCAAGGCGCACGCGGCGACGAACCTGCCGATCTTCACGCACACGGGCATCCCCGGAAAGTCGGCACTCGAGCAACTCGACATCCTCGAGGACGCTGGTGTCGATCCCAGGCACGTCGCCATCGGGCATCTCGGCAATCTCAACGACCCGAGCGTGTATGTGCACAAGACGATCTGCCGGCGTGGAGCCTACGTCGGATTCGATCGCCAGGGAGGAGGTCGCGATGCCCAGGTGGTGCCGTTAGTGATGGCGCTCATTGAGGCGGGTTTCGCGGATCACGTACTCATCTCTGGCGATGCGTCTCGCTCGTACGGGAGGCCGCTTACCGCGTTCGTTCCAAAGCTCAAATCCGCTGGCGCGAGCGACGAGATCTTGCGTCAGATCGCTGTCGACAATCCGCGGCGGTTTCTCGCCTTCGTCCCGAAAAGAGGGCGTCAACTTTGAAACTCATAGCGAAGTTAGTGGTGCTGGCTGCGTTTCCTTTGGCGGCCGCGGGAGCGGATCGAGCGCCGGGGTGCGACCGTGCATGTCTGAAGTTGACGCTGGACCACTACCTGGCGGCTGTGGTGAAGCATGACCCCTCGGCGGCGCCGC
>DATMQL010000378.1:0-9092 GCA_035566815.1 Steroidobacteraceae bacterium
GAGGCTCTCGAGTTGTTGCTGGCCAACGATGTTGCCCTGGCATTCCTGGACGTGCAGATGCCCGACATGGACGGGTTCGAGCTCGCGGAGCTCATGCGTGGCAGCGACCGTACGCGACACGTTCCGATCATCTTCGTCACCGCCGGCGTCCGCGACCAGTATCGGCTCTTCAAGGGCTACGATACAGGCGCCGTGGATTTCCTCTACAAGCCCATCGATCCGCACATTCTCAATAGCAAGGCGGACGTGTTTTTTCAGCTCTACCGCCAGAAGCAACAGCTCGCCCGGCAGCTCCAGGAGCTGACCGAGACGTTGCGGCTGAATGAGCTGTTTACCGCGGTGCTGGGCCACGATCTGCGCAATCCGTTGAGCGCCATCCTGAATTCGGCCAACCTCCTCGAGCGTATCTCCAAGGAGGATGTCGTGAAACAGTCCGCGACACGCATGGTGAGCAGCGGCAAGCGTATGAGCCGCATGATCGACGACATGTTGGATCTCACCCGCGCACGGCTGGGGGGCGGCATTCCGCTACGGCGGCAGGAGACCGAGTTCGCGCAGCTCGTGGAAAGGGTCATCCAGGAGCACCAGGTTGCGTTTCCGGATGGGCGGCTGGAGACTCGCCTGGAAGGCGATCTGAGCGGCAGTTGGGATGCCGACCGGCTCGCGCAGGTGACGTCGAACCTCATCGGCAACGCGCTCGAGCACGGCGAAAGCAAGGGCTCGATCGAAGTCTTCTTGAACGGCACACGGCCGGACTGGGTCACACTCGCGGTCAGCAACACGGGTGTGATACCGGAAGACGTTTTGCCGCATCTGTTCGACCCCTTCCGCGGGAGCCAGCGGCAATTGGGTCGCCGTGAGGGCCTGGGACTCGGGCTCTACATCGTGCAACAGATCGTGCTCGCCCACGGAGGCCGCGTGGATGTAAAGACCGACGCGCGCCGCACGAGCTTCCTCGTCGAGCTTCCCCGCCGATAGCCTATGTAGTCGCCCGCTTCTGCAGCGATGCGATTTTCACGCGCCATTCATTCGGGCCGGTGTTATGTACGGAGGTACCGGTCGAGTCGACCGCCACCGTAACCGGCATGTCCTGCACGTCGAACTCATAGATGGCCTCCATACCCAGATCCTCGAAGGCGAGCACCTTCGCGCCACGAATCGCCTTCGAGACCAGGTAAGCCGCCCCGCCGACGGCCATCAGGTACGCGGCCTTGTGGTTCTTGATCGCTTCGATCGCCACGGGACCGCGCTCCGCCTTGCCGATCATGGCGATTAGACCGGTCTTCGCCAGCATCAACTCGGTGAACTTATCCATGCGCGTTGCAGTGGTGGGGCCCGCCGGGCCTACCGCCTCTTCGCGCACCGGATCAACGGGGCCTACGTAGTAGATGACACGGTTCGTGAAATCGACCGGCAGCTTTTCGCCTTTCGCGAGCATGTCGGAAATGCGCTTATGCGCGGCGTCGCGCCCCGTCAGCATCTTGCCGGAGAGCAACAGTCGCTGTCCCGGCTGCCACGAGGCGACTTCATCCCGCGTCAGCGTGTTCAGATCCACCCGCCGGCTGCTCGCGGCATCGGCGACCCAGTGTACCTTTGGCCAGGCATCCAGTGACGGTGCTTCGAGTCTCGCGGGGCCATTGCCATCGAGCGAGAAATGGACGTGGCGGGTGGCGGCGCAGTTGGGAATGATCGCGACCGGCTTGGATGCGGCGTGAGTGGGTGCCGACAGGATCTTCACGTCCAGGACCGTTGCGAGTCCGCCGAGTCCCTGCGCGCCGATGCCGAGCGCGTTGACCTTCTCGAAAAGCTCGACACGCAATTCTTCCAGCCAGCCTTTCGGACCGCGTGCAATGACCTCCTGGATGTCGATGGGCTCCATCAGCGATTCCTTCGCCATCACCATCGCTTTCTCGGCCGTGCCGCCGATGCCGATGCCCAGCATGCCTGGCGGGCACCATCCCGCCCCCATGGTCGGGACGGTTTTCAACACCCAGTCGACAATCGAATCCGAGGGCTCGAGCATCACGAACTTCGACTTGTTTTCCGAGCCACCGCCCTTGGCCGCCACCTGCACCTCGACCGTGTCACCGGGCACGATCTCGTAGTGGATGACCGCCGGCGTGTTGTCTTTCGTATTTTTGCGCGCGCCTTCGGGCGGATTGACGATCGATGCACGCAGCACGTTTTCGGGAAAGAGATAG
Organism: Steroidobacteraceae bacterium; assembly: GCA_035566815.1. Classification (GTDB taxonomy): domain Bacteria; phylum Pseudomonadota; class Gammaproteobacteria; order Steroidobacterales; family Steroidobacteraceae; genus 13-2-20CM-66-19. The sequence goes on from DATMQL010000378.1 coordinate 2,202, forward strand.
GCCTGGCGCACGCCCTCGTTCACCATATCGGTGACACCGAGGGTGGCTGCACCGGCCTTGCTCCCCCAGCGCACGTCCATCCCCACTTTCATGAACACCGTCACGATGCCGGTGTCCTGGCAGATCGGCCGCCGCCCCTCGGCGCACATGCGGCTGTTGGTGAGGATCTGGGCGATGGCGTCCTTGGCCGCGGGGCTCTGCTCGAGCTCGTAAGCCCGGCCGAGCGAAGTGATGTAATCGAGCGGGTGGTAGTAGCTGATGTACTGCAGGGCGTCGGCTACGCTCTGGATGAGATCTTCCTGCTGGATAACGGACATTTCACTCTCTGCGGCGGGCGGCCGCTGGCGGCTTGAATTGCGCCGCCTATTCTAGCGGAAGGGCGTCCTTGCCGCCGCCGCCGCCGTCCCTCTGCTGCGGCAGGAGCGCCGCCGCCGCGCCCCCCGCCGCAGAGCTTGCCGCCGGCAACCCCTCGCCACCGGCGCGGCCCGCTAATTTCCCTGCTTCAGTATTTTCCCTACTTCAGAAAGGCCGTGACCTGCTGGATGGTCGCCTTGGGATTCTCTTCCATGATCCAATGTCCGGAGTTGGGCACGATGCCGCCGGTGACATTGCTGGCGACAAAACGCAGATCGTCGGCCTCGGCGGTACCGAATGACTTCTCGGCGCCGAGGGCGAGCACCGGCAGGGTCAGCTTGCCCACCTTGGCCAGCAGGGCCTTGTTGTCGATGGCGTCCTGGTTGAAGGCGCCGAATTGCTCAAAGGCGTCGTGAATGGCGTGCGGCCGCGCATACAGGGTGGCGTAGTGCTGGCGCGTCTGCTCGTCGATCGACTTCGGATCGGCGGACAACTCGTTGTAGAAGCGGTCGAGGTAGATCCGCTCGCGGCCTTGTACGAGCCGCTCTTCGTCGGGGCCCCGGAAGTTGAAGTGCCACAACATGGGACTGAGGAGGATCTTGTCCCAGTCACCGATGCCCGGCAGCGGCGCATCGATCACGACCCAGCGGGTGACCCGCGCGGGATACTGTGCAGCGAGCGCATAGCCCACCATGTCGCCGATGTCGTGGGTTACCAGGGCCGCCTGCTGCACCTTGAGTGCATCCATGACACCTGCGATGTCAACGGCCTGGTTCTTCTTGGTGTAGCCGGTGTCAGGATGGTCTGACAGACCCATGCCGCGGAGGTCGGGCACGATCACGGTGTGATCCTTGACGAGCACCGCGGCCAGGGGCGCCCACATGTCTCCAGTGTCAGCGAAGCCATGTAAGAGGACGACGGCCGGTCCTTTGCCGCCCACGCGGACATAGAGCCGGGTGCCGTTGGTCGGCACCATCTCGGTGTGGAATGCGGCCGGGTAAGCCTCAATCGCCGCCGTCGCCGCTGTAGGGAATGCAACGAGCAGAAAAACCGCCACCAGCGCGGCCAATGCGGACATCACCGGAGTTAGATGTTTTGTCATCGGATTTCCATTGGTCGAATCTTTATTATGGGAAGGGGACTATAAGCTTCCTCGGCCGGGCCGAGCCAGCGGATAATGGCCGAACCGCTTTTCGGAGAAACCGAACAATGCTGAAGCTCGAATACCTCGCGGCTTTCGCCGCAATCGCCGAAACCGGCTCGATGACAGGGGCTGCGGCCCGCTTGTCGGTATCGAAGTCGGTCGTGAGCGAGCGGCTCCTGGAGCTGGAGCGCACCCTGGGAGCCCGGCTGGTGGAGCGTACGACACGGCGCCTCGCGCTAACCGAAGACGGTAACGTGTTCTACGAGCGCGCCCGAGGAATTCTGCGTGATGTCGAGGGCGCCGCGACGGAGTTGGCGCAGCGGCACGGGAAGCTCACAGGTCCGCTACGCATTTCAGCGCCCGTGAGCTTCGGGGCGCTGCATCTCGGACGGGCGCTGTTCGGCTTTCTCGCCCAACATCCGGACATCGAGCTGACATTGGAGCTCGACGATCGCTTTGTGAATATGCCGGAGGAGGGTTACGACGCCGTCATCCGGCACGGACCGGTCGACGATCGGCGCGTCATCGTGAAGCGTCTCGCGGTCAGCAAGCGACTGCTCGTCGCCTCGCCTGACTACCTCAGGCGAGTGGGGAGGCCCGCCTCCTTGCGTGACCTGGAACAGCATAAGGGGATTGTGTATAGCGCCCGCGGTGCGAGTGATTGGCGCTTCCGCACTGGCAGGAAGTACACGACGGTTCGTCCGGTGATCGCTCTCCGGGTGAACAACGGATTACTGATGCGGGACGCGGCGATTGCCGGGTTGGGGCTTGCCTTGCTGCCGACCTTTCTGCTCGACGCTCCCATGCGAGAACGCACGTTACGGGTCATCGATGTAGGCGCCGAAGGGGAGGGGGCGACGGTTCACATCGCCTACCCGGAACATTTGCGTGCATCGGGGAAGATCCGTGCACTCACGGCATGGTTGCAGGATGCGTTCGGCGATCCGGCCTATTGGGATGATGGAACTCGTTGATGAGCGAGATAGCGGATCGCGACCAGCGCCGCGCTCCATCCCGCGGCTGTGCCGACCCCCAGCGCCCAGCGCGGGCCGAAAGTATCCGCCACCCAACCGACGAGGGGCGCGCCGAGTGGCGTGCCTCCCAACGCAATGGCGAGAAGGATCGCTATTACACGACCGCGCATGGACGGGTCGGTCGAGAGCTGTACGAAGCTGTTGGTGGAAGTGGTGAAGGTCTGTGCGGAAACGCCGATGATGACGAGCGCCAGGCCAAAGAGTCCGTAGCTCGGCATGATCGCGGCCAGCGCGCAGCCGAATCCAAACGATGCCGCGCTGGTGAATAGCAGCCTGATGTCCGGTTTCGCCCGCCGGGCGGCGAGCAGGGCGCCGATGACCGAGCCGATCGCCAGCATCGATGACAGGACTCCATAGTGGCCTGCGCCGGCGTGGAATGCCGTCACCGCCATGGTTGAAATGAAGATCGCGAAGTTGAACCCGAACGTGCCGATGAGAAAGAGCATGAACAGGACGGCTTTCAGATCGGGGCGTCGCCACACATAGCGGAAGCCTTCGACGAGGCTGCCACGGGTCTTGGTCGCCCTGGTGCCGCCGCGCTGGAGCTCGGCGACGCGCAGGAACCCCAGCGAGCAGAGCACGGCTACAAACGAGGCGGCGTTGATCAGGAACACCCATCCGGTGCCCACCGCTGCAATGAGGATCCCGGCCACCGCCGGACCGATCGTCCGGGCAATGTTGAATGACGTGGAATTGAGCGCCACGGCGTTCGACAGGTTGGCCTCGCCAACGAGCTCCGAGACGAAGGACTGCCGTGCCGGTGAATCGAATGCAGCGACACATCCGAGCAGAAATGCAAACAGGTACACGTGCCACAATTCAACGCCACCGGTGACGGTAAGAATACCCAGCCCGAGGGCGAGTGCACCCATCGTCGCCTGCGTGGCAATGACCAGCTTGCGCCGGTCGAGGTGATCGGCTGCGAATCCCGTCAGGGGCAGCAGGAGCAGTTGGGGCCCGAATTGCAGCGACATGACCACGCCCACGGCAGTCGCGTTGTTGTGGGTGAGTTGGGTCAGTACGAGCCAGTCCTGGGCGGTGCGCTGCATCCATGTTCCGATATTGGAAACGAGCGCACCGATTGCCCAGATCCGGTAATTGAAGGTGCGCAGCGAGCGGAAGGCGCCTGTCGTGGGGCCGCTCACGTGTCGAGCGGCCCCACGCGCCGTGCTGCGGATTGTCCTGGTGCCGCGGCGTTCCGGGAAATCACGCTCTCTTGTCGAGGAGCTCGATGATCTCCCGGGTCGTGCCGGTTTCGCCCAGTTTCGGGAAGATCCGCGTGATGCTGTTGGTATGAGCGTCGGCGTTCAGATCGGTCATGGCGTCGACGGCGAGGGTGATGTGGTATCCATTCTCGTAGGCGTGGCGCGCGGTCGACTCGACACCGATACTGGTTGCGACGCCCAGGATCACAACCTGCGTGACGCCGAGTTTCTTCAGATGCTCATCCAGGCCCGTGTTGGTAAACGCGCCCCAGGTGCGCTTCGTCACCATGTGGTCTGCGGGCTGCCGATTCAACTCGGGGACCAGCTCGGTCCAGTCCGGGGGAAACTGCCCCACCCTTGGGGGCGACTCCGTACGGCCCGGTGCGCCGCCGGCGACGTTGACGAACACGACGGGCAGATGGTGACGACGAAATGCATCAATCATCTGCCGGGCAAGTTTTACCACCTCGTCGGCCGGGTGCGCGGTGGAAAGGGCCACGATGCCCTTTTGCAGATCGATGACGAGGAGAGCGGTCTTGGGGTCGAGCTGGGAGATTGCCATGATGCACTTCCGATGTTGATAACGATCGCGCCGACGCCGGGCACGGGGCGGGTCTGGACGCGATCCGGGTGAAGTTACGATTCGACGAGGCGCTTGAGCAGCTCGATGGCTTTCTCGAGCTCCCATTGCTCCTCGGCGGAAAGACTCTTCTGGATGGCTTCGAGCAACCAGTCGTCGCAGGCCATCCGGCCGACCTTGACTCTTTCCTTGCAGGCCGCGGTCAGCGACAAAATGGTCTGCCGGCCGTCGTTGGGATCGGGCACGCCGCTGACGAGCCCCGCCGCTTCCAACGCAGCGATATTCGCGCCCATCGACTGAGGACGCATTCCCTCGGCGCGGGCCAGGCTGGTCACCGTCGCAGGTCCGTCGCTATCCAACCTGCGCAGCACCGCCATCTGCGATGACGTGAAGTCACCCAAATTGACCTTCTCACGGAACCGTCGCTTGAACTGGCTGACCAGGACGCGCAGCTCCGTCGCCGCAGCGGCTGCATTCGGTGCGCGGGGGCGCTGTCTCATGAGGGTACTGTACCAGGTATGAAGCTAAACTACAAAGTCACCTTCATACATGTCAGGCGCGGACAGTTTGTCAGCGTCGGTCCCGGTCCAGAAATGCCGGTAATGCTCGACCCAGTCGGCCACGACTTTGAGCGGCTGCACCTCCAGGTGACAGGGGCGGCTCTGGGCCACGCGACTGCGTGAGATGAGCCCGGCGTTCTCCAGGACCTTGAGGTGCTTGGAGATCGCTGGCTGGCTGAGCTGAAACGGCTCTACCAACTCGTTCACCGACGCGTCTCCGGAAGCCAGTCGCGCGAGGATGGCTCGCCGGGTGGGGTCCGACAGGGCCGAAAAAGCCTGGCTCAGGCGATCGGGGGTCATTGAATTACCCATGAGCTATATAGCTAAGCGGGAATATAAAGAGTCCATTGACCCGCGTCGAGCCCCCCGGGGCGCTACGCGCTGGTACAAATTGCGACAGCTTGATCCGGTGCCTGGGGTTAGAATTTTGCGAGGCGATGGATGCCCGAAAAAACTGGCAAGAGCGGCAGGGGAACATGCTACATCAGGGTGCGACAAGACTGACTGTTGGCGCGCTGGCCGCCATCGTCCTCACTGCCTGCGGTGGCAGTGATAACGGCATGCTGACAGCAGGTCCACCCGGACCTCCACCGGGCTCTTACGACCTGCGCACGGCGATGAGCGCCCTGGTTAAAAGTGGCCTGAGTGCCAGTGTGAATTTATCCGGCAATGCGATTGTCAATGGCACTACGACTGGGTTCACGGGCACTGGAGTTTTGACGCTCAGTCCCGGCGCAAGCGGCATGTTCAACGGCAAGACGGAGCTGCTGCAGACCGAGGCCATCTCCGGGACCGTGTTCGTTTCAGGACAATCGTCGCCTTACTCTTCCACTATCGTGACGGCCTATGACGGTATGACGGGTGCGATTCTAGGCGAGTTGCAGACCCATGAATTCGATGTTGCCCAGGCGCCCATCCTGATTCCCACGACGGTTGGAGCATCGGTCGTCCTGGGGACCCTGAGCCGCTATACCGACAACACTCAGAGCGTTGTTCTCGGAACGATGCAGGTGAGCGCCGGGCTCCTGTTGGCGACTGTTGATGGTAAGGGCCCCGAGGTGGTGCAGTTCACCTACAAGGTCTACGACAACAGTCAGGCGCTCGTGGAAACCGACAACTTCAACTACTACCTGAGCCAGGACAACGTCTTGTCTCTATATTCATATACGGCGCAAAGCGCCTCCGGAACGTTGTCCGTCACGCCCCAGTAACGGGGTGCCGGCGCGGGTGACGCGAGCGATAGCCTGGAACTCGACGCCCCCGGCAGGAAGTGCTAGCTTCCGGTGAATTCTCAGAAGAATTCACCTCGAGGCGAGCCATGCTGAATGTCGCTTCGAACATCGCGCCGGCCTGACGCGGGAGTGGGCTCACATGCCGGGACCGCAAGGCTTTCTCTACGCAGCGCTGACGCTCATCAGCCTTGGGTCGATCGTCGCGTGGATCTGGACTGCGAAGCGCCGCCACTTGCACGAACGACTCTCCCCAGCGGACGTTGCGATCGGATTCGTGACCAATTTTCTCGATACGCTAGGCATCGGTTCCTACGCTCAAATCACGGCACTGTTCAAACTACGTGGCCGGCCGGCGGATGAGCTAATCCCGGGGACGCTCAATGTAGGCAGCATCGTCCCCGTTTTTGCCTCGGCTTTCCTCTTTATGGCTGCGGTCACAGTCGAGCCCGTGTTGCTTGCCTGCATGTTGGCGAGCGCTGCCGGGGGCGCGTGGCTTGGCGCCGGATTGGTGAGTCGTATGCCGCGTCGAGGCATTCAGCTATGCATGGGCGTTGCACTGCTGATAGCGGCGTTCGTCTTCGCCATGACAAACCTGGGTGTGTTGCCACCCGTCGGTACGGCTATGGGGCTGGTCGGGTGGCGCTTTGGTGTGGCGGTCGCCGCCAATTTCGTGCTGGGCGCGCTGATGTGTATCGGCATCGGCAACTATGCACCCACCATGGTTCTGTTGGCGCTGCTGGGAATGCATCCGATCGCCGCATACCCGATCATGATGGGGAGCG
>DATMQL010000379.1:0-10398 GCA_035566815.1 Steroidobacteraceae bacterium
TATACAGTGAAGAGGCGTTAGAGGCGCTGTATGGGGACGGGTGGCGTGGATGTCAACGTGCGAGCGGAGCGCCGGAGTGCGCAAGTTGGTCCGGGCCAGCCGAGTGAGTCGTTGATCAATCGATGCATGCGGCGTGTTGCGAGATGCGCTCGAGGTGGCTCCGGTTGGTCTCGTCGAGTGAGCCAGCGGTGTTTTCGAGCACCACCTGGAAACCGTCTATCGTGATGAGCGGCGAGCGGGAATCTCGGGAAAGCGGTTACGCGCGGAGGCTCATGCGCACCAACTCCACGTCGTCCCCATTGTCTTCAAGGTGAAGAAGTCGCAGCTTCATGCGCGAAGGTCCCCATTGCTCCTCGTGGCTCCCCTAAGGGGAGAATACTATGGACAGACTGTCGCAAAGGGCTGTGATATTTCAATCAAATCAACGTGATGCGACGCATCGTAAAATGCTGAAGCGTGGCCGGGGTTCCACGCTTCGCGCGCGTTGTCGACCTGGCGGTCACGCTCTGCGTTGGGGCACTGCCGGGGTTTTGGAATACCCGCGGCAAACGGTAGTACAGTAGCCCCGGCCGCAACGGGCGAGAGGTAACGCTGGATGTGGAACAAAGCGAGGGATGCCGAAGAGTCCTTCCGAAACAAGGCGATCTGGTGGTCCGCCGCCGCCGTGGTCGTGGTGATTGTCGGCATCGCTGCCTACTATCGTTACTCCGCTTCGTCCACTGCTCCCGTCAAGGTGCAAGAGAACCGCCCGCCACCGCCACCAGCGGTGAAAGCGGATGATGGCGGCATCCAGCACCCGATTCCGGGCGCGGGCACCGATACGACGGCCCTGCCGGCGCTCAACCAGAGCGACCAGGTAGTTCGAGATTCATTGGTGGGCTTTCTCGGTGCGAAGCCGGTCGAGCAGTTCCTGGTGCAGGAAAACATCGTGCGCCACATGGTGGCGACGATCGACAACCTCCCCCGGAAAAAGGTGGCGGTTGATCTGCGTCCGGTGAAACCGACGCCGGGAGAGACCATCATCGCCAACCAGGGTGACACCACGACGCTCGGCGCCGCGAACTCTGCGCGTTATGCGCCTTTCATCCATCTCGTCGAATCGACGGATCCTAGGACGCTGACGACCGTTTATTTTCACCTCTATCCGTTGTTCCAGCAGTCGTACGAGGATCTCGGTTACCCGGGACGGTTCTTCAATGACCGGCTGGTCGAGGTGATCGACCACTTGTTGGCGGCGCCGGAGCCGCAGGGACCGATCGAGCTCGTGCAACCGAAGGTGTTCTACCAGTTCGCGGATCCGAAGCTGGAGGACCTCTCGGCGGGCCAGAAGCTCATGGTTCGCATGGGGCCGGCTAATGAGCGCGCCCTCAAGGCGAAGCTCCGCGACTTCCGGACGGAGCTCGTGCAGAGCGGCGCGGGTGGTGGACCCCCGGGCGGTGGCCCCCCGAAATAGTTCATAAAAAGCAATAGTTTCTGCAGGTGAAGGAAATGAACGACGCCATGATTGGAGCCGAGGCGGGCCTCGCCAAGCCGCTCGAATACCTGAGGTCGGTCCTCATTCCGAGCGAGACACTCGAAGCCTGGGCTATCCAGCGCCGTATCTTTGCCCTGTCCCACCGGCGGTTGCTGATCGCGGCGACGAGCGGCCGGTTGATTCAGCTCACTCGCAAGCTTCTCGGTGGCTTCGACGTATCGGACATCCGCTGGCAGGACCTGGAGGAAGTGACGCTGCGTGTAGGTATGTTGGGTGCGGATCTGCTGGTGCGCGCGGGCCGCGCCACCGACCTCGCGTCTCAGGGCAGCCAGGGCTCCCAGCGCCTCGAATTCCAGGGGCTGCGCAAAGAGCAGGCGCAAGCGGTCTATCGCATCTGCCAAGCGCAGGATCAGGCCTGGCGCGAGAAACGCCGGGTGCGCGAGCTGGAGGAACTGCGCGCCCGCTCCGGCGGAATCCAGGTGTCGGGGGCCGGGGGTTATGCGCCTCCCGGAATGACCGGTCAGCCGGATGCCGTGCGCCGGCTGCAGGAAGCGAAACAGATGCTCGACGGAAAACTCATTACCGACGCGGAGTACGAAGCGATCAAGGCGAAGATCGTTTCTTCGTGACTCGGCTGCTGTGTGCTGTCATTGCCGCCGCGGGCCTGCTCGCCGGTTGCGGCCGGAGTGAGACGGAGCCGCACCACGGGTGGGTGTTGCATTCGCAGGTCCGATTCTTTGCCGCCGACCTGCAGGTGGCGCGCGACCCGCTGCCGCGCAATTCCTTCCGGCTCTTTTTTCCTTACATCGCCGGGGACCTCTATGGACCCGCGACGACCGGCGATTTCATTCACCCGGTCATCAACCCGGACCTGTCTTTTGACATCGATTTCAGTCGTGTCCAACAGGACCTCAACCGGTCGCTGCAGCCTACCGAGTTCAGCCTCGATTATTTGAGGATCGAACCGAAAGACGCACGCCTCGCGCGCCTCGCGCCGTTGGCGCTGCAGCCGGACGGTATCGAGCAGGTGGCCGCGACCGATTGGATCGACGCCGCCACGAATGAGCGGTTGATGTTGGTCTACGTGGATCGACCTTCGCGTATCACGGGCGCCCTGGTGCGCGATGGCTACACCATCCGCTATAACGTTCGTGCCGCGGCGGCCGGCTACATATGGATCGCTCGTCGGAAAACCGAGGATGGCGAGCAGATGTATACCGAAGTCGAGAAGCCCGAGCGTGTGATTTTGGCGCTCACGGTTCCGGGGCCAGCCCCCAGCGCCCCCCAGAAAGTTGTTTTACGAGCTCGTACAGGTACTCCTGTCCTGTGAAAAACGCGGGGCTTGCGCACCGGCGGGGTGCATTGCACAAGCGAGCGCGGCCGCCGGGAAGACCGGAAAACGACGCGTCAATCGCAATATCGGCATGAGATTATCCGTGGCCGCGGGTTTAACCACCGTTTATGCACAAGTAATCCACAGGCGTTCCACAGCCGGGTCGCGCTATGCTCGGGGCATGGCATTGAGATTCCCGAGAAGAAGAGGGCCCGACGCGGAACCCGCGGTACTGGGCACGTACACCTTCCCGAGTCGTACCGTGCGGGTCCTGCAGACACAGGACGAGCGCATCCAATGGACCTGTGACTGCGAGAAGTTTCGTCGGCAGACGGCGCAGCGCGAGCCCCTATGGTGCAAGCACATTGCCAAGGCGGCTGCGCGCCGTTCCATCGAGCGCCTCACCCGCCGGGTCGCGGTCCAGCGCGGCTCCGAGCGGCCGCAGGGCTGAAGACCCCGCCCGAGCAGGGCTGCGGCGCAGGGCTGAAGACCCGTCGGTTGTAGGACTGCCGCGCCAATTTATGGCACGGTGTCTGATGCAACCCCGTCGCGATGAGTTGGATTATCGCCAATCGTGCCCGTGCCGGCTCAGTACTGATCGTACTTCCTGACGCTACCGCGCACTTTTTCCGCCGGATAGCGGCGCTCGTTTTCCGCGATTTTCGCCGCGGCCGCATCCAGCAGGTCAAATTCCAACTTGTCGGCGAGGCGCACGAGATAGATCAACACATCGGCGGACTCGGCGCGAATGCGGGCGAGTTGCTCCGGGTTGGGGGCGCTGCTTTGTGCCGCCGTCAACCACTGGAATTCCGCGGCGAGCTCGCCGGCCTCGGCAACCAGCGCCGTGGCGAGGTTTTTCGGTGTGTGAAACTGGTCCCAGTCGCGTTCGGCCGCGAACTGCCGCAGGCGCCGGGACAGGTCTTGCAGTGGTGTTGAATTCATGGTTTGCCAGGGGTCCGGATTTGACGCCAGCCTAGGATACCTGCAACCCGGTTTGGCCGGAATAACACTCTGTTGGTAAGTTCGCACCTTGCGGTCGGGCCAACAGATTCAGCGCACATTCAGGTTCGCGCACTGTTTCGTTCCCCCCGGTACCTGGAGCGCGTCCAGCGGCACGGGGTCCGAAAATTGCGAGGCTTCCGATATGTGAGCGAGCCGCTTCGAGGCCCGCGCGCGAAGGAGGTTTATCAAATGATCCGCTTACGTTTCAATTCGTTGGCCGGGACGGATCCTGCGATCGTGGGGCCCGCGCCGTTCTTCAGGATTGAAGGCCCACTGTTGCAGCAGGGTGCAGACCATACCGTGGTCGGTCGTTACTTCGACCATCACTGGGAGCTGGGCGACCGGTTCGTGTCGAGTTATGAGTGCGTGGAGGCGGCATGCCTGCATTTCGTGGGGCCGTCCGGTGCAATCTCCGAGACCTTCGGTCCTTTCCAACAGGTGCGCTTTCCCAATGGCTCGTGTTACGCCGATCGTACCCTGTTCGCGGAGTTTGTCGAAGAGCACGCCGTCGCCGGGCGCCGCGTCGAAGATCTCGAAGGGCACCATGGCCACTGGATGCATCGCGCCAGCCTGACGCGCTGGCCGGTGCTGGTGATCAGCTCCGACGCTTAGGATCAAGCCTCGATGAGGCCGTGCCGGATCGCGAGCAGGGTGAGCTCCGATTGATTCGACACCCCGAGCTTTTGTTTGATGTTGTAAAGATGGGTGCCGACCGTGGAGGAGGACAGCTTCAGGTCATCGGCGATGCGCTGCACGCTAGCGCCTCCGGCGAGACGCACGAAGACCTCGAATTCCCGCTCCGAGAGGCGCTCGACGGGAGATTTCGCGGCGCCTTCGAGGTCGGCAAGCGCGAGTTTTTGCGCCAGGCTTACGTCTATATAACGCCGGTTCGCGGCCACGGTGGCCACCGCATCGAAGAGCGCCTCCGGGGCGCTGCGCTTGGAAAGGAAGCCGAGCGCTCCCTCGCGAAAGGCGCGCCGCGCGTGCATTGGATCGTCGTGCGCCGAAAGTGCAAGGACTCGCGCTAGAGGATGATGTGCCCGAATGCGCTTCAACGCTTCGAGGCCGCCCATTCCCGGCATGGCGATATCCATGACCAGGACGTCGGGAGTGAGCTCGTCATATCTCTGGCAGGCGGCTTCGCCCGACTCGGCCTCACCGATCACTTCGACCTCTGCATGCGACTGCAGCAGCAGGCGAAATCCGGTGCGGACCACGGCGTGATCATCAACGAGCAGGACCCGGATCATGTTCCCACCGCCGCTGGAGTTTTTGTGGTGATCAGTGGGATTTCCGCGCTGAGGCTGACACCGTGGGGGAGGTGGTTGGCGACTGTGAGATGACCGCCCAGGTGCTCGACGCGCTCGGTCAGGCCGCGCAGGCCGAAATGCCCGGGACGGGACCAGGTTGCCGGGATACCGACGCCGTCATCGATTACGGTAACGAGCATCGACTGCGGGCGACTTTCCAGGTTGATTTCGATGTTTGTCGCCTGCGCATGTCTGAGCGCGTTGATCAGCCCCTCTTGCACGACACGATAGGCCGCGAGGGTTACGCTCGGTCCCAGATCTGAGGGGAGATCATGGCGTAGGGACAATGTGACTCCAGGGTTGCGACGCTGCCAGTCACGGACGAGGTTTTCCAGTGTCTCGGCGAGTCCCAAGGTGTCCAGCGACACTGGCATCAGCCTTGGAATGAGTCCGTGCATGGCGTCGTAAAGCCGAGCCGCTTCCTCCGCGATGAGGCGGGCGGCGTCGCTCATTGGCGGTTGCGTCGATTGTGTGGCGATGGCCAACGCCAGGCTGCGAATCGCGGTGACCGATTGTCCGAACTCGTCGTGCAACTCGTGTGCGATGAGTCGCCGCTCTTCCTCCACGCGCTGCTCGACGAGCAGGGACATTTCGCGACGCTCTTCGAGGCGGGTTTCTGCCTCGCGCGCTTTGCGTTCGGCCTGAACGTTGTCTTCAACGCCCTGCGCCATATGATTGAATGCCGTACCAATGGCGCTAGCCTCGGTTCCGGGCAGCGGCGGCAGACGGAATGTCAGCTCGCCGCGTTGGATCCGCCTCAATCCAGCGGCAATCGCGGGAAACGGCGCGAGCGCGCGCTCGACCGACCAGAAAGCGAGCCCATTGACTACCACCAACATGACTACCGCGATCGTCAGCAACTCGGTGATGTCGCTCCAGGCATCGAGTATGGCGCGGGACGGCTGCGCCTCGACGACCAACTGGGCGCCGCCGGGGAGAGGAAACGTGTGTCTGGCGGTCTGCGGCGAGATGAGATGCGCGAACCAGGCGGGGGCATCGTGGCCTGCCTTGTAGGTGGCAGGGGGTGAGGTGTACAGAATCTCGCCGGCGGGAGTGCGCAGGATGATGTCGTTGGCGCGGATATGTCCGAGTTGCTGCAGGAATTGCAGCACGACCTCGGTGCCTCCGGCACGGGAATAGATGACGGCGAGCCTGCCGAGGAGTTGGGAAGCGACGCCGTTTGCCGCCTCGATTTCCTCTCGCACGGAGGTGCGGGTGCTCTGGATCTGTTCGGCCAGTAGCACGGCCACGAACACGGCCGTCAGGCCGGCCACGACGAGGTTCAGGCGGGTGCGCAGCTTCATGGGGGGATGGTAGCGCACGGGGTGGCGCAAGGGACCGCGGGTCGGCGGTGGGTAGCGCAAGGGACCGCGCGGGTTCGGCTCGAGGTTCAGGCTCCTTGCGCGCGCGGTGGCATAGGGGTAGCGCAAGGGGCCGCGCGGGTTGGGCTCGCTGCGCGCGCGGTGCGCGCTCGCGGCGGCATCGGGAGCGTTGAGGCCCTCAGGGTGCTCGCGGCGGCATGGGGGTAGCGCAAGGGACCGCGCGGGTTCGGCTCGCTGCGCGCGCAGTTGCGCGCTCGCGGCGGCATAGGAAGCTTGGAGGCCCTCAGGGTGGTGTCATCATGAAAATCATGACCCTACTTTCATGATCGGCCGGATTCGAACGCCGGCGCGGTGCGGAAGGATGGGGGTGCCCCTTCCCATATGGGTTCGGGCGTTTACTGCACCAGGAGCAGCTTTATGAAATGGGAAACTCCGCAAGCCACTGATTTCCGGTTCGGTATGGAAATCACGATGTACATCGCCAAGCGCTGAGGCGTATGGGGTGAGGAGCCTGGCTGGCTGAGGCGGATAGTGCCGCCTGAGCCGGCCGGGCTCTAAGCCTGCGAGGCGGTGGGGCCGATTGAAAATCCGAGTACTAGGTTCCGCGGCGGGCGGTGGCTTTCCACAGTGGAATTGCAACTGTCGAAACTGTGCCGGGGTCCGCAGCGGCTCGCTCCATACGCGAGCTCGTACACAATCTTCAATTGCCGTAACGGGTGACGCCAGCAGTGCATGGGCATTGGTGAATGCGTCGCCGGACATCCTGGCCCAGTTACAGGCGAATCCGGTACTACAGCCCGCGCGCACTATTCGCGATACCGCCATCGTCGGCATCGTTCTCTGCGACGGGCAGGTCGATCATACGACCGGACTCTACATGTTGAGAGAGGCTACCCGGCCGTGGCCCCTGTGGTGCACGGATAGCGCGTACGCCGACCTGACACGCGGCAACCCGATCCTGCAGGTCCTCTCGCACTATTGCGGCATCGATCGCCGCAGGATCGATCTCAATGACGATTTCAGAGTCGATGGTGTGACGGGTGTCAGTTGGCGCGGACTTCCCGTCGCCAGCAAACCGGCGCCGTATTCGCCCAACCGGGAGTCGCCGGTGCCCGGGGACAATGTCGCGCTCGTGTTGACGAGCGACAGCCGCAGGGCGAGCGTCCTTTACGCTCCTGGACTGGGAGCCATGGAGGATTCGGTCTGGCAGGCGATGCAAGCTGCCAATTGCGTGTTGGTGGACGGCACATTCTGGACCGACGACGAGATGATCCGGCTCGGTTTGTCGCGTAAGCGGGCGCGTGACATCGGCCACCTGCCGCAAAGTGGCGCGGGCGGCATGCTCGAGTGGCTGGAAAAGCTCCCTTCGAGCACACGCAAGATCCTGATCCATATCAATAACACCAATCCCATACTGGATGAGACCTCGGCCGAGCGCGTGGAGCTGCGCCGTCGTGGGATCGAAGTCGCGTGGGATGGGATGGAGATCGTCCTGTGATGGAAGCTCCCTGGTCCGCGGCGGAATTCGAGCAGCGGCTGCGCGACAAGGGGCGCGCATACCATATCCATCATCCGTTCAACGTGATGTTGAATACCGGGCGGGCGGAGCCCGAGCAGATCCGGGGCTGGGTGGCGAACCGCTTCTATTACCAGGTCAGCATACCGGTCAAGGATGCCGCCATCCTCGCCAATTGTGATGATCGATCCGTACGCCGCAATTGGGTGCAAAGGATTCTAGATCACGACGGATACGGTGATGATCCGGGGGGCATCGAGTCGTGGATTCGCCTGGCGGAGTCCGTCGGGCTTCGCAGGGATGAGGTGGAGAGTTTCTCTCAACTGTTACCTGGCGTCCGGTTCGCGGTGGACGCATACGTGAATTTCGCGCGCCGTGCGCCGTGGCCGGAGGCGGTCTGCTCGTCGCTTACCGAGCTGTTCGCGCCGGAGATCCACAAACAGCGACTCGCCGGGTGGCCCGACTACTATCCGTGGATCGACCGGGGCGGGTTGCACTACTTCCAGAGCCGGGTGAGCCTGGCGCGCCGTGATGTTGAGTTTGGGCTCGCGGTGACGCTCGAGCGCTTCAAGACACGTGCACAGCAGGAGCGGGCGCTGGAGATCCTGCAGTTCAAGCTCGATGTGCTCTGGCAGATGAATGATGCGATGGCGCTGCGGTATGGAGTGAGGTCGTGAGCGACGTCAGCGAGAGCGCTGTCCCGGTGGTTGGTCGCGGTTTCCGGTTGCAGTTCGAGCCGGCGCAGGAGGCGCATGTGCTGTTGTATCCCGAAGGGATGGTCAAACTCAACAACAGCGCGGCGGCGATCATGACCCGCTGCGATGGGGCGCGGTCGGTCGCTGATATCGTGGCGGATATCGAGCGGACCTATGGGGTCACGGGGCTGGCGGGGGATGTGGGCGCCTTTGTTGCCATGGCGCGGGACAAGGGGTGGTTGGAGTTGCGGGAGTGAGTGGGTCACAGGTGTCCATGGAGCCCGAACCCGGACATCCGTGCGGGCCTGCTAATAGTACCGTCCCTGGAGCCGCAACCCAGCCGGCCATCCATGGCCGGCGCTCGGGGCGGGACGACGCCCCTCGCCCATTGTGGCTCCTGCTGGAGCTAACGTACCGCTGCCCCTTGCACTGTGTGTTTTGCTACAACCCCACCGACTTCGCGACGACCGGGCCTGAGTTGGCCACGCAGGACTGGATTCGGGTGTTGCACGAAGCGCGCGCACTGGGAGCGGTGCAGCTCGGTCTTTCGGGCGGCGAGCCGCTGGCGCGGGATGACCTCGAGGTCATTGTCGCTGAAGCGCATTCGCTCGGGTTTTACAGCAATCTCATCACTTCCGGGATCGGCATGACCGAGGTCCGTATCGCGGCCCTGAAGGAGGCGGGGCTGGATCACATCCAGCTCTCGTTCCAGGACAGCTCGCGTGAGATGAACGATTTTCTGAGCAGCACACGCACGTTCGAGCTCAAGTCGAAAGTGGCGGGGCTGATCCGGAAATATGAGTACCCGATGGTGCTCAACTGCGTGCTGCATCGACTCAACATCGAGCACGTCGAGGAAATACTCGAACTCGCGGAGCGCATGGGCGCGGAGTATGTGGAGCTGGCGAATACGCAGTACTACGGCTGGGCGTGGCTCAATCGCGCGCATCTGATGCCTACCCGGGAGCAGCTGCGCAAGGCCGAAGAAACACTGGCGCGGTTCCGTGCGCGGCCCGGGATGAAGATGAAAATCTTTTTTGTGGTGCCCGATTATTTCGAGACCCGCCCGAAGGCCTGTATGAATGGGCTGGGGTCGGTGTTTCTGACGGTGACGCCGGACGGGACCGCCCTGCCGTGTCACGCCGCGCGCATGTTGCCGGGGCTGACTTTTCCGAACGTGGCTACCGATAGCGTCAAGAGCATCTGGCAGGACTCGGCGGCATTCAATCATTTTCGCGGCACGGATTGGATGAAAGAGCCGTGTCGGAGTTGCCCGGAGAAAACCCGCGATTTCGGGGGCTGCCGCTGTCAGGCCTACCTGTTGACGGGCGATGCGGCCAATGCCGATCCGGTGTGCGATCTTTCTCCGCATCACCATCTCGTGCAGGAGGCCGTAGCGGCGGCCGCCGGACCGATATCGAGCAACGACCGGCAGGTTGCGGAAAAGTCACTGATTTACCGCGACCACCGCATTTCGATCCCGGTGGTGGTGGTCGGAGCGCGTGCACCCGACGGGAACCGAGGCGCAGGCATATGAGTTGCTGCATCAAGGCTTTCGGATGCATGGCGGGTCGCGTGTGTGAAACCGCGTCAGGATTTACCACTCCACAGACGCGAAGCTGACTGCAGCGTTGAAAGAGGCGCCCGCAGTGAGGAGGAGCGCGCGCTCGATCACAAGATCGTGGATCCGCGCCGCCAGGCCAACAATCCGTTGCGCGAAAGCTCATCCGGTGGGAGCGCTGGCAG
>DATMQL010000380.1:0-3310 GCA_035566815.1 Steroidobacteraceae bacterium
CGAAAATCCTAAGTCGGGCACCCCGTATTTTTATTGCCGCGTTCATGAGTTGCCGCGCGCCGGGGTTGGCTTTCACCTATATCTGCCGCCTGTTCCGTTCCAACGTGATGTTATTGGGCTCGGAGGGCGCATCCCTCGTCGCAGATCTCGCGGACATCCGTTCCGACGACGCGGTGCTGTCGATCAACTTCGTACCGTATGCCCGGGATATCCGGCTCATCGCGGACGCGGTGGCGCGGTCGGGCGCGTCCCTGGTCTCGGTCGCTGACAGCCGGGTTACACCGCTCTCGCAATATGCGAAGTCGATTCTGCTGTTTGGGGCGGAGAGTCCGTCGTTCTTTCCATCGATTACCTCGGCCGTGGCTCTCGTGGAAAGTGTTGCCGCGGCAATGCTCGCTCATGCGGGCGACGGGGCGGTTAGTCGTGTCAGGGCGGTGGAGAAGGGCCTCTACTCTTCGGGGTCTTACGATGCGCATGACTGACCACGTCTTCCACCGGTCGACGCGCTCCGGGTTGCCCACCGTGGTGGGTGGTCGTGGCATCGAGCTCATTGCGGCGGATGGTCGGCGATTCATCGATGCTTGCGGGGGAGCGGCTGTGTCCTGTCTCGGTCATGGGCATCCGGTGGTCACCCGAGCCATCGCACGCCAGGCTGAGGCGATCGCCTACGCTCACACCAGTTTCTTTACGAACGAGCCGGCCGAGGCGCTGGCCGATCGTCTGGCCGCCGCGGCTCCGGCATGCCTGAGCCGGGTGTATTTCGTCGATAACGGCTCCGCGGCCGTCGAAACCGCGTTGAAGATGGCGCGTCAGTACCAGATCGAGCGAGGGGCGCCCGGACGCATGCGCGTGATCTCTCGGCGACAGAGCTATCACGGCAACACCCTCGGCGCTCTTGCGGTCAGTGGTAACTTGGGACGGCGCGCACCTTACGAGCCTTTTCTCTTCGAAGCCTCGCGAATCGACCCCTGTTTCGAATATCGATACGCGCGCGATGGGCAGACGGCGGAGGACTACGGTCGGCAGGCTGCCGCTGCCCTGGAAGCAGAGATCCTGAGGGTTGGGCCGGAGACCGTCATGGCCTTCATCGCGGAGACGGTGGTGGGTGCCACGACGGGTGCCGTACCGCCGGCGCCCGGCTATCTGCGGCGCATCCGTGAGATCTGCGACCGGCATGACGTGTTGCTCATCCTGGATGAAGTGATGTGCGGCGCCGGGCGCACCGGATCGTTTCTCGCCTGCGAGCAGGAAGGCGTGGTCCCGGACATTGTGACCCTTGCCAAAGGGTTGGCCGGTGGCTATCAGCCCATTGGCGCGGTGCTGTGCTCCGACAAAATCTATGAGGCGTTTGCCGCCGGTACGGGCGCTTTCGTGAATGGCCACACCTACAGCGCGCATGCGATCGCCTGCGCTACGGCGCTGGCGGTTCAGGACGTTATACGCGATGAGGATTTGTTGAGTCGCGTGGGCGCGGCCGGGGCGCGTCTGCGAGAGCGGCTGGCGCAGCGTTTCGGGCGGCATCGTTATGTTGGTGATGTGCGCGGGCGGGGCTTGCTGATGGCCATCGAGCTCGTCGCGGATCGCGAGACCAAGATGCCGTTCGATCCGGCATTGCGGATGAGTGCGCGGATCAAGACAGAGGCTTTTGAGCGGGGATTGTTGGTCTACCCCGGCTCGGGGACGGTTGACGGTCGGCAGGGTGATCATGTGTTGCTGGCGCCGCCTTACATTGTGACGGATGCGGAGGTCGATGTGATTGTCGAGCGGCTTGGCGTGGCTGTTGATGCGGCCACGGCTGACATTACATGAGCCGCGATCCGCGCTATGACGTCCTCTTCGAGCCGGTTCGCATCGGGCCGGTCGTCGCGAGGAATCGCTTCTACCAGGTGCCCCATTGCAACGGCATGGGATGGGCGCAGCCGCGGGCGCTAGCGGCGCTGCGTGGGGTAAAGGCTGAAGGCGGCTGGGCTGTTGTTTCCACTGAGGAGGTGGAGATTCACCCCACGAGTGACTGTGAGCCTTCCCACGAGGGTCGATTGTGGTCGGATGATGACATTCCCGCCCTAGCGATGATGGCTGACGCGGTCCACGAGCATGGCGCGCTGGCCGCGATCGAGCTCGTTCATCAGGGTGCTTCCTGCGCCAACTACGTGACGCGCGAGATTCCGCTCGCGCCTTCCCACAGACCTGTCATTCCGTATGCTCCCGTGCAGGCCCGGGCGATGAACAAGCGGGACATTCGCGATTTCCGGCAGTGGCACCGCGACGCGGTGCTGCGCTCAAAGCGTGCCGGGTTCGACATCGTTTATGTCTACGCCTCACACGACCTCAGCCTGGCGATGCATTTTCTGCAGCGTCGCAGGAATGACCGTAGCGATGAATACGGCGGCTCCCTGGAGAACCGGGTCCGACTCCTTCGCGAGATCATCGAGGATACGAAGGACGCCGTTGGGGATCGTTGTGCCGTGGCCGTGCGGCTGGGGGTCGACGAGTTGCTCGGCCCGGCCGGTATCACCAGCGCGGGCGAAGGGCGCGAGGTGATCGAAATGCTCGCCGAGCTGCCTGACTTGTGGGATGTCAACATCTCCGGTTGGACCCACGACAGTCAGACGTCGCGATTCGCCAAGGAGGGCTACCAGGAGGACTACGCGCGCTTCGTCAAATCGGTGACATCCAAGCCGGTGGTGGGCGTGGGACGGTTTACCTCGCCCGATACGATGGTGAGCCAGATTCGTCGCGGTGTGCTCGATTTTATCGGCGCCGCGCGCCCGTCGATCGCGGACCCCTTCCTGCCGAGGAAGCTCGAGGAAGGGCGGATCGACGACATCCGCGAGTGCATCGGTTGCAACATCTGCGTGTCCAGCGACTACACGAGCAGCAACCTGCGTTGCACTCAGAATCCAACCATGGGCGAGGAGTGGCGCCGTGGCTGGCACCCGGAGAGGATCCCGCCCAGGGCGTCTGAGGGCACGGTGCTGGTGGTGGGTGCGGGACCGGCCGGGCTCGAGGCGGCGCTGTCGGCGGCCCGACGTGGCTATGAGGTTCACCTCGCGGAAGCAACGACCGAGCTCGGGGGGCGCGTGGTGCGCGAATCGGCGCTGCCGGGGTTGCGCGAGTGGTTGCGCGTCCGCGATTGGCGCGTGGGCCAGCTCAACAAGCTGACCAATGTACACATCTATCGCGATAGCCCGCTCGATGTGTCGAATATTCTCGAGTTCGGTGCGCGGCACGTCGTGATCGCGACGGGCGCACGCTGGCGGCGGGATGGTGTTGGTCGGGAGAATGGGCTTGCGATCGAGGGCTTTGATGG
>DATMQL010000381.1:0-3281 GCA_035566815.1 Steroidobacteraceae bacterium
GCCTTCAGTCACGGCTCGATTCAGCTCATTATCGGACCGGTCGGCGACCGGTTCGGCAAATATCGGATGGTCGCGCTGATGTGCGCGCTTGCGAGCGTGCTGGTCGCGCTCTGCGGGACGGTGCACTCCCTCCCTGCGCTGGCGCTGACCCGCTTCGCATCGGGGGCAGCGGCGGGTTGGATCATCCCGACCTCGATGGCCTATATTGGAGACGTCACCCCATACGAGCGGCGGCAACCCATTCTTGGCCGCTACCTTTCCGGGCAAATCACCGGACAGCTGTTTGGTCAGGCAGCCGGCGGCGTGCTCGGGGACTTTCTCGGCTGGCGGAACGTGTTTTTTGTCCTTGCCGGAATGTTCGCGATCGCGACAGCGGGTCTGCTTTTCGAGCTCCTGAACAACACGCAGACGCGCACCGCCCCGCGCTCCGATGTCCGATCGCGCGGTTTCATCGCTGATTACGTTGCGGTTTTTTCCAGCCCGTGGGCTCGCGTCGTCATTCTGGCGGTGTTCATCGAGGCGAGCATCGGATGGGGCGCCTTCGCCTATGTGGGTGCCGATCTGCACGCGCGCTTCGGCCTGAGCTTCACCGCCGTCGGCCTCATCGTTGGTAGTTTCGGAGTTGGCGGGTTGCTCTACGCCGCCGCGGTAAAGCAGCTGGTCGACCTGTTTGGCCAGCCCGGACTTGCAGTTTTCGGTGGAACGATGATGGGGATCGCGTACCTGGTAGTGGCGACCGAGGCAGCCTGGTGGCTCGCGTCGGTTGCCGTCGCTGCCATCGGGCTTGGCTTTTATGCCTTGCACAACACATTGCAGACGAATGCCACACAGATGACCCCGCAAGCGCGGGCGACCGGCGTGGCGATCTTCTCCTCGGCGATCTATCTCGGTCAGATGCTTGGGGTCGCGGCGGGTGCGCCTGTATTCGACCGCTTCGGCGCCGTTCCCTTGTTCATCACCACCGCGATCGCTTTGCCCACGCTCTCATTCTGGTTCGCGCACAAACTGCGCCGGCAGGGCTGAGCACAACTACCCGCGGCCGCGCGACACCCGCTCGATCTCCGCCCTCACCAGCCGCTCGACCATGCCCGGCAGATTGTCATCGAGCCAGACCTTCAGCATTGGCCTCAACATCTCCCGCACCAGATCTTCGAGCGTGCGCCCATTCTGCACCAGAACCGTCTGCGCAAGGGTATTGAACGCGGAATTCACGGCGGCGGTGGTGTTTGCGGAGATCAGCGCCTCGTCAGAAATTTCGGGCTCATGCAGGCGTTGGGCATATCGCGGGACCTGCGCCTGGGGTTCCGGTTGCGTCCTCATCGGGCGAGACGCGATGGCCCGCTCAAGCTCCTGCTCCAGCTCAGTCTGACTCTGCTCCTCTTCGTCCTCGTCGCTGGTCGGCTGCACCACATGCTCCGATGTCGCGAATTCGGGCTCAGGCAAAGACCCCGCAGTGGGGATCGGCTCCGTCGGAGGATCGCTATGCCCGACGACAAGGCGCGGGCCTTCGCCGCGAACCTCGTCGACACCAGAGCTGTCGTTGTTGTGAGTCTTGGTTGGTACGTCGGCAATGATCCTGCGAATGGAGGCTAGAATTTCCTCCATCGAGGGCTCTTGACCCTTTGCAGGCTGTGTCATGCGCCCTTCCCCGTTGCGCCGCCCCGGTCCCAGCGGGGATGACATCCCGCCGAATCGCCAACCAAACCTATCCGTCGGAATAGAACCAGTATGGCATGTCAATGCCCCGAAGCAACCGTAGGCGTGTAGATGGATTGTAGATGGGGTAACGGGCCGGCCGGCCCGTTACCCCATCTACAGTTTGGCCAAAGCGGCATTCACGGCAGCCGTTAGCGCCCGTCCGGGATACGGACGCCTCCCCAGACATCGCGCACCTGCTGATAATGCACCATGGAGTCATAGACTTCGGTCCCGAGCCCGAGCACCTGGGGCGAGAGGCTCCCTACCGCGGCGAGCAGGGTATAGGAGGCCACGACGCGATCGCGTTGCGCCGTGACCAGGGCAACCCGCGCATTGACCAAGGTCTGCTGGGCATTGAGCACGTCGAGGGTGGTGCGCTGGCCGACGCGGGCTTCTTCGCGCACGCCATTGAGCGCAACTTCCGCTGACGTCACCTGCGCTTGGGTCGCAATGATCTGCGCCTTGGCAGATTCGAGCAGGCCCCAGGCCTGGACCACCGCCGCCTGCACCTGATCGCGCCCAGTATCGAGATCGAGCCGGCGCTGCCCCAACGTTTCCTTGGCCTGCCTGATGGTGGAGTATTCGGCCCCCCCTTGGTAGAGCGGCACCGTGAGCTGGGCAGCGACCGTGGCGGATAAGGATTCGATGACGGCGAGAGAGTTGGGCGAGGCGCCGAAGTTCTTCTGCACGTTGCCGACCGCCTGCACGGTGGGATAAAGCGCGCCTTCCGCGATCTTCACCTGAAGCAACGCAACATCGACGTTGTACATCGCGGTGGTGATGGTCGGATGCTCGGTGCGGCTGCGTGCTATCGAGGCATCGAGGGTGCGCGGCGAGAGCCGGTCGACGGGAGCGCCGGGCGCCAGTCGTGCCGGTGGCTCCACTCCGATGATCTGGCGGTAATTCGCCCGCGACGTGAGATAGTTCGACTCCGCGGCCGCGAGCTGTGAACGGCCAGCGGCCAAGCTGGACTCGGCCTGGGCCACATCGGTACGGGTGACCTCGCCGGCAGAAAAACGGTCGCGCGTCTGACGCAACGTGACTTCGAGCACGTTCACGTTGCTGCGCTGAAGCTCCAGGATCGCCGCGTCGCGCAACAGGTTCATATAAGCCGTGGCGCCGTTGAGCAGGACGGTCTGCTCGGTCGAGCGCAACACCTCGCGCGCCGAGTATACCTGCTGCTCCGCTTGCCGCGTGCGGTTGCTGGTCTGCAGCCCGTTGTAGAGCGTTTGCGTCGCGGTCACGCCGAAATTGGATACGGCAGCCGCACCCTTGCCCTGGATGTAAATGGGAGCGCCTGTTGCCGAGGTCGTCTTGGCAACGGTGTCGAGATACTGCTCGGTCAAGCTCGAGGTCCCGGTCATGCGCGGCCGGTAGCCGGACAGCGCGGTGCCGACGTTCTCATCGGCCGCACGCGTTGCGGCGCGCTGAGAGTTGAGCTGAGGATTGTTCTGGTACGCCAGAACCAGAGACCCTTCCAGCGTGCCCGCGCCGAGACCCGGCCCGATCACTATCCGGCTGGCCACGCCGACATCCTGCGCCAAGGCCGCGAAACCCGATATCGCAGTGGCGAGGGCGAACGA
>DATMQL010000382.1:0-4250 GCA_035566815.1 Steroidobacteraceae bacterium
GCGATCTGGGTCAGGCGCTCGCGCGGGACGTCGTAAAGCCGGGAACGCCCAACGGCAAGAAAGTCGCGGTGGTCGGCTCGGGCCCCGCCGGACACAGCGCAGCGTATCAATTGGCGCGCCTCGGGTACAAAGTCACTATTCTCGAGAGGTCGCCGAAAGCGGGCGGCCTCAACCGCGGCGGAATTCCGGACTGGGTCCTGCCGCAAGCGGTGCTCGATCGTGAGATTGAACGCCTCGTCCAGCTCGGCATCGAGATCAAGACCAACGTGGAAGTCGGTAAGGACATCACGCTCGACGATCTGAAAAAGAATTATGACGCCACCGTGTTCGCCGTCGGCCTCACGGAATCGAACAGCGCGCGCGCCGAGGGCGAGGACAAGCCGGGCGTCGTTTTCGGGCTGCCGTTCCTGCGCGACATCGGCATGGGCACCTCGAAGGTAAAGCTCGGTCCCCGTGTGGCCGTCATCGGCGGCGGAAACACCGCGATTGACTGCGCTCGCGAAGCGCTCCGGCAGGGCGCCGTCGAAGTAACCATGATCACGGTGGAGGGCAACCCGCAGGAGATGCCGGCTTCGCCGGAAGACCTGCACGACATGCGCGAAGAAGGCGTCGAGCTGATGCACGGGCGCGCCATGACCGCGGTACTCGGCAACGGCAAGGTCGAAGCCTTGCAGCTCTATCCGGCGCGCTTCACCGGAAAGATCAACGCATCGCCGATCGCCATCGATCGCGAAGGCGCCGGCGAAAAATTCGCCGTCGACAACGTCATCATCGCCGTGGGACAGAAGGCGAAGCTCGATTGGCTTCCGGCGGAGTACAAAACCGAGCGCGGGACGATCAAGATCGATTCATTCGGTCGAATCGCCGACACCAACTTTTTTGCGGCAGGCGATGTGGTGCAGCTCGGGACGGGCCAGCCGCTCATGGTCGTCAACGCGGTCGGCGACGGCAAGCGCGTGGCCTTCAATCTGGACAAGGTGCTGCGCAACGCGCCGCTCGAGCCCCGCACCGTTCCGATCGACGTGATCGTCGACCTGAACCGCATGAACATGACGTACTTCCCGCACTTCCCGCGCGTCAAGCAGTCCATGCTCGCGCCCACGTCGCGGAAGAAGACGCAGCAGGAAGTGATTATCTCCTACACCGAAGAGCAGGCCACTCTGGAAGCGAGCCGCTGCTTCAGTTGCGGCACCTGCAATGCCTGCGACAATTGTTATCTCGTCTGCCCCGAGCCCTGCATCGTGCGTTCGCAGCGCTCCAACGGGCTCTACAAGATTTTGGTGGACTACTGCAAGGGCTGCCGCGTTTGCATTGAGGAGTGCCCGACAGGCTGCCTCGAAGGCGTGCCCGAGCTCGACTTCGACTCGGGAGTCGTTCGCATGGACACGGCGTTCGCGATCTCGCCGGGTCTGCACGGGCGGCAGGCGGAAGAGTTGGCGCATTTGGGAGATCGACCGGCCAAGAGCATTTAAGGTATCGTCGGGTCAGCAAGGGCGCACACCGGTTGCGAATCTCGCAGGGTGTCCGGCCAACAGGAATTCACAGCGTCCGCCACAAGGTGTGACGCGCGGAGTGAGACATGGCAACGCTTGTCGCAAACAGAAAGAAGACGGTTCGGATCAACGGCTGCGTGGCTGCGGCGCAGGCGGCGAAATACGCCGACGTCGACGTCATCACCGCCTATCCCATCCGGCCCTATACGGCCACGATGATGGCGCTGGCGCAGATGGTTGCGAACGGCGAGCTCGACGCCGAATACATCGTGGCGGACAGCGAGCACTCGCAACTGAGTATCGCGCATGGCGCTTCCTCGAGCGGCGCGCGCGTGTTCACCGGCAGCTCGGGAGTCGGCGTGCAGTACGCATACGAGCTGTACTCGCCGATCTCCGGCAGTCGCATGCCCGTGCAGATGATGATTGCCGACCGCACGCTCGATCCGCCGGGCGATTTCGGCTCGGAGCACACGGACGCGCTCTCGACCCGCGACATGGGCTGGCTGATGGGCTGGTCGTGCGACGCGCAGGAGGCGTTCGACAATCACATCCTCGGCTATCGCATCGGTGAGGACCCGCGCGTCCTCCTGCCGCAGATGGTCTGCCAGGACGGTTTCTTCGTCTCGCACATCGTGTGCGACGTCGATCTGCCCGATCCCGGCCAGGTGAAGGAGTTTTTGCCGCCGTACAAGCATCCGTATCCGCTCGATCCGCGGCATCCCGTTTCACACGGCCCGCAGATCATGCCGGAGCAGGGCCCGCCGCTGCAGCTTGAGCGCGCCCGCGCGATGGAAGGTTCGGTAGCGGTGATTGAGGAAGTGCACGAGGAATTCGCGAGAATTTTCGGCCGGAAGTACGATCCGTGGCTCGAGGAATACATGACCGACGACGCCGACGTGGTCTTCTTCCTGCAAGGCGCGCACGGCGTCACGGCGCGCTACGCCATCAAGCACATGCGCGAGCGCGGCGCGAAAGTCGGTATGGTGCGGTTGCGCACCATCCGGCCTTATCCCACGGATCGCGTCCGGGAATCGCTGAGCAAGTTCAAAGTGGTCGGCGTCATTGAGACCAACATGGGGCTCGGCAGCGTGAGCAGCGGCGGTTCGCTCTACGCCGAAGCCGTTGCCGCCCTCTACGAAAGCGATAAGCGCCCGCTGGTATTCTCATTCATGGCCGGAATGGGCGGCGAAGCGATTGTCCTGAAGGAATTCTATTGGATGACGCAGAAGATGCTCGAAGCGCAAAAGCGCGGGCGCATCGAAAAGCGGACGCATTGGGTCGGCTTCGAGGACTAACGAGCTGTAGCCCGCCTCTTTAGAGGCGGGGTTGGGTTTTCTCATCGGCCGCGTAGCCCCGCCTCTAAAGAGGGGTTACAGCAGTCGAGACGTAGTTGGACAATTTTGCTGGGACGAAGTCTCGCGCGTGCACTACCATTAAGATGACGTGCAAACGTGCGGGGCCGCCATCCGGAGGAGCGAACATGTCAGTGATTGAAATCGAGCGTCAGATTCTGCCGCTGTTGGGCAGCCCGAATCAGGGGGCGCGTTTCTATAATCCCGAGCTGCCGTCGACCGAGCCGTTCGTTCCCGGCCACCGCACCTGCGCCGGCTGCGGGCCGTCCATTCAATACCGGATGACGAGCAAGGCCTCCGGCGACAACACGATCCTCGTCGGGCCGACCGGGTGCATGTACGTCGCCAACAGCTCGTACCTGTGCACTCCGTACAACGTGCCCTGGGCGCACACGCAGATTGGCAGCGCCGGCAGCTTCACCGCGGGGATCGCCGCCGCGTACGAGGCGATGATCCGCAAGGGCAAGTGGAAGGGCCAATTCCCGAATATCATCTGCGAAGCGGGCGACGGCAGCGCGTCCGACATCGGCATCGCCTCGATTTCCGGCGCGCTCTACCGCAACCACGATTGCCTGATCATCTGCTATGACAATGAGCAGTACGCCAACACTGGCATCCAGGCGTCGTCGCGCACGCCCTATGGAGGCATGACCACGTTCTCGCCTCCAGGCCCGAAAATTCCAGAGGCGAAGAAGCTCTTCCCAAAGGACCTCGCGCGCATGATGGCGGCGGGCCACCCCCACTGCTACGTCGCGACGGCGAGCGTGGGATACCCGATCGACCTGATGAACAAAGTGCGCAAGGGCCTGAACTACAAGGGCGCATCGTTCCTGATGATCTACACTCCCTGTCAAAAGGGCTTCGTGTACGAGACGCCGCGGTCGATCGATCTCGGCCGGCTCGTCGTCGAGTGCGGGCTCTATCCCATCTGGGAATGGAACAACGAAAAGCGCGAGTACGACTACAGCTTCCGCCCGCAGACCATGCGGCCCGTCTCGGAATATCTGAAGCTGCAGGGGCGCTTCGGCCACTTGCACGCCGAGCACATCGCCACGCTGCAAAAGTTCGCCAACATGCAGTGGCAGATGATGGGCGTCCAGGTTCCCGACGCGTTGCTGAAAGCCACCGACGCGAAGAACCTCATCAACATGGGCGCTGCCGAGGCGGCGGCCACGATCGCGGAGACTGTATGAGCTCGAACGTCACGAATCCGAATCCGACCGGTCCTGCGGAAGTGCAGGATCTCTACGCCGTCAGCGAAGGCAAAAAGCACGGGGCGACGCGCGAAGTTCGCCCCGAAGCGGCTTACGACAAATACTACACCGTGCTGCGCGCGCACGGCGGCGACGCGATCCTCAACGATAATTGGCACACGAACGAAGTCTTCAGCCACGTGCGCAACAAT
>DATMQL010000383.1:0-4809 GCA_035566815.1 Steroidobacteraceae bacterium
CCGCTAAATCTAGCGGTTGCTTCGGTCGGCCGGGCGTACCGGTGGCCGGCATACCGGACGCAGGAAAGTTGGGCGAAGCCCTAGATAAATGACTGCCGTCAGTCTCAAGCTCAAGTACGCCAGCGCGGCTTTCGTGGCCGTTTTGGTTGCCATGGCCGCCGTCACCGTCCTGCTCGTCTGGCAGCACGACACCGACACGCGCCACCTCGGCGCTATGGCGGAAGACACTGCGCGTGAGGGTGTGGACGTGGAGTTGCGCGCGCGCGCAAGCAGGACCGCCGCACACGCCGCCGACTCGATCACGAACCCCATCCGCACGCGAGATACCGTGACGGTGGCGCGCCGGCTCTTACCGTTCATCGAGGACCCGACCGTAGCTGCCATCACCGTGATGGATAGCACCGGAACCGTGGTCTACACCTGGCATCGGAGCGTGCAGCCGCAAAAGAGCGTGTTGCAGGCGGAAGCGACCGAGCCCGTCAGAACGCTCGTCGAGAATATTCCGGGCGCCGCGACTCCGGAGACCTTCGGCACGGTCAAGGTGTTGCTCGAGCAGGCGGCTCCAGTGCCGGAGACGAGCCTCACGGGCCGACTCATCGCGGCGAGTGCCTCGCAGTCGCACCTCGCGCTCATTCTCGCCGGCGTACTCGCGTTGCTTGTTGGTCTCGTGGGAGCCGCCATCGCGTGGCGGGCCGCGCACAAGATCGAGCGGCCGATCGATGCCCTCATCAAGAGCGCCGACCGCATCGGGCAAGGCGACTACACCCGCCCGCTCGAAGTGCGGCGACGTGATGTGCTGGGCGATCTGCAACAGGCGCTCGAGCGCATGCGCTCGCGTCTGCGCCAATACACTATCAACAAGAGCTATCTGCATAGCGTCCTGAACAGCATGACGGACGCGGTGTTCGTGACCTCGCCCGACGGTGTGATAAAGCTCGCCAATTCCGCGGCCTGCAAGCTGCTGGGCTTCAGCGAGGAAGAAATTCTTGGCCGGGGCATCGTGGCCGTGCTCGACGAGCGTGAGCGTGAGAACTTCGATCTCACGCAAGCCGCGCAGGAGACCCGCGAGACTGTAGTCCGGACACGCGCGGGACAGACCATACCCGTTTCGTTTACCGGATCGCATATCGAGAGCGACGATCCGCAATTCCAGGGCAACATCTTCGTCGCCCGCAACATCACCGATCGTAAGCGTGCCGAGCGCCGCATTCGCTACCTGGCCCGTTACGACGCGCTCACCAAGATCCCGAACCGGATGCAGTTCCACCATCTGCTGCAGCAGACGATTGCCCGCGCGGTGCGCAGTGGGCAGGTGGTAGCGCTGTTGTACCTGGATATGGACCGTTTCAAAGAGGTGAACGACACCTTCGGTCACGGCTCGGGCGACCGTGTGCTCGAAGTGCTGGCGGAGCGGCTCACCCGGTCACTGCCGAAAGACACCATTGTCGGCCGGCTCGCCGGCGATGAATTCGCGTTGTTCGTTGACGGACTGCCGGCGGATTCAGACAACCGCGGCCCGATCGCCCATCTCGCACGCTCCATCCTCACGGAAGTGAGCCGGGCCTTCCAGCTCAATCAACACGAAGTATTTCTGACGGCGAGCATCGGCGTAGCGCTGTGCCCGCGCGACGCCGAGAACGTCATCGACCTCATTCGGAACGCGGATGCGGCGATGTATTACTCGAAGCAGAACGGTGGCAACACCTTCGCGTTCTATTCGCCCGAGATGAATGCCGCCGCCGTCGAGCGGCTCATGTTGAAGAGCAAGTTGCGCCGCGCGTTGGAACGCGACGAGCTCGTCATCAAGTACCAGCCGAAGGTCGACCTGCGCAGTGGCCGCATCATCGGCGCCGAAGCCCTGCTGCGCTGGCGGCTGCCCGGACACGGCGACATTCCGCCGTCGCAGTTCATTCCGCTCGCGGAGGAGACGAACCTCATTCTCGAGATCGGCGAGTGGGTGTTGAACCGGGTCTGCATGGACTACCGTCACATGCAGAGCGAAGGCGGCGACCCGGGTCGCGTCTCGCTGAATCTTTCACTGAAACAGCTGCGCCAGGCGAGCTTCATTCTGCGCTGCCGCTCGGTGTTCCGCCGTCACGGGGTCTCGCCGACCGCGTTCGAGCTGGAGATCACCGAAACCACCCTGATGGCGGACGCGAAGCGCACCGTGCGCCTGTTGGACGAGTTGTATGCGATGGGCCTGCACCTGTCGATCGATGACTTTGGCACGGGCTACTCCTCACTGTCGGCGTTGCAACAGTTCCCCATCGGCACCCTGAAGATCGACCAGTCATTCGTACGCGATGTGAGCGAAGACGCCGGCGACGCGACGATCGTGAAGACCATCATCGAGATGGGGCGCAGCCTCGGCATGGAAGTCATCGCAGAGGGTATCGAGTCGCTGCGGCAGTTGGACTTCCTGCGGCGGAATTCCTGCAACTTTGGCCAGGGAAAGTTGTTTGGGGAACCCTGTTCCGCCGCGGATCTGCTGGCCCTGCTGACGCGGCAGGCTGCGGGTACGGCACCGTTCGGCCACCTTCTGCGCCACGTCGACGACGCTTCCTCGAGTCGCTCGGCGTAGGTACCGGACACTGACTTATGTGACTTTTGCTCTCGCCGTGCCGAGAGCTTGACGCTGCACATACTCAAAAGTCACATAAGTCAAAGTCCGGTACCTGCCCATGTTGACTCTTGCCAACGTCCGCCTGCGCCGCGGTCCACAGATTCTCGTCGATGCAGCCAGTACCGGCATCTTTCGCGGCGAGAAAGTCGGCATCGTCGGACGCAATGGCTCGGGAAAATCAACGCTGCTCGCGCTGATAAAGGGCGAGCTGTTGCCGGATGCCGGCGAATACTCGGCGCCGCCGAATCTCGCCATGGCCTCGGTCGCGCAGGAGTTGCCCGACTCGGACGCCCCGCTGGCCGAGTACATTCTCGACGGCGATCTCGAGCTGCGGGCCGTGGAGGCGCAACTCGCGCAGGCGGAGAACAACGCCGACGGGGTGCGTATTGGGGCTTTGCACGCTGAATACGAGCGGCTCGCCGGATATGCCGGGAGGAGCCGCGCTGCGGAGTTGGCGGCGGGACTCGGGTTCGCGCCGGAGGAAATCGACCGCCCGGTGCGACAGTTCTCGGGCGGACTGAAAATGCGGGCGAACCTGGCGCGCGCGCTGATGCGCCGCTCGGACCTGTTGCTACTCGACGAACCCACCAACCACCTCGACCTGGATGCGGTCCTCTGGCTGGAGCAGTGGCTGCGAAATTATCCGGGAACACTGCTGCTCGTATCCCATGACAGGGAGTTTCTCGACGGCGTGGTGGGCCGCATCCTGCTCATCGAAGCCGGCCGGCTGAGCTCCTACGCGGGCAACTACAGCTCTTTCGAAATACAACATGCGGCGGAGGGCGAGCGCACGCGGGCCCTGATCGCCCGGCAGGAGCGCGAAACCGCGCGAGTCACGAGCTTCATCGAGCGTTTCCGTGCGCAGGCGACCAAGGCAAAGCAGGTCCAGAGCCGCATCAAGGCATTGGCGCGTCTCGGCGAAATCGCCGCCGTACAACCGGAGTCGGGCTTCGAATGGGAATTCGCCGCGCCCGCCAAACTGCCGCGTCCGCTACTCACGCTCGAGCACCTGGCCGCCGGGTACGGGACTCGCCGCATCATCGAGAATGTCTCGCTCTCGGTGAACCCGGGCGACCGGATCGGCATTCTCGGCCGTAATGGCGCGGGTAAGTCCACGCTGATGCGCATACTGGCCGGGCAAACCGTTCCCGTCGCAGGAACGCTGGCGGCGGCGCCCGACGTGATGACGGGATTTTTCGCGCAGATCGAGCTCGAGCACCTCGACTCGGACAGCACGGCGCTGGCCGAGCTGGTGCGGCGCGGGGGCCCCGAAGTCGCCCAGTGGCTCGAACAGCAACGACGCGATCACCTCGGCAGCTTCGGCTTCCGCGGCGATCGGGTGTTCGAGCCGACCGGACGATTTTCGGGCGGCGAGCGTGCCCGGCTGGCGCTCGCGATCCTGGTCGCCCGCCGACCCAACCTGCTGTTGCTCGACGAGCCCACCAACCACCTCGACCTGGAGATGCGTCACGCCCTGTTGGTCGCACTGCAGGACTTTCCCGGCGCCGTGGTCATCGTGTCGCACGACCGGACCCTGCTACGCAGCGCCTGCGACAGTTTCCTGTTGGTTGCGAACGGGTCGGTGACCCCCTTCGACGGCGATCTCGATGACTATGCCGCCTGGCTGGGGAAGAGCGGCAAGGCGCGAGCGGCGCCTGACTCCGTCACGACGGCCGCGGGCCCCTCCAGACAGGAACAGCGGCGCCTCGACGCCGAGGCGCGCAACCGTCTCACACCGCTGAGGAACGAGCAGCGGCGCATCGAAGGCCAGCTGGAGAAGCTGGGAGCGGAGCGGGTCCGACTGGAAGCGCAGCTCGCCGACCCCGCGACCTACACGACGAAGCCGGCCGAGGAAGGGCGGAAGCTCACACTCCGGCATACGGATGTCATGCGGGAGATCGGCACATTGGAAGAGCGCTGGCTCGAAGTAATGTCGGAATTGGAACGGCAAAGCCTGTCTGACTAATGCTCGCCTACTGCGGCCGCCCCTCATCGGCATCTTTCTGCGATCGTTTCCCTTAAGTAGACTCCCCGCTATTCGCGGGAAACGATCGCAGAAAGCTGCTCGATGAGGGTCGCCCTCGCTACGGCGATCATTAGTCAGACAGGCTCCTAACGATCGATTCGATCGCCAGGTAAATCGCGTCCGCGACTCCGCCTTCATCGTCGCTGCCGACGGTGCGTTC
>DATMQL010000384.1:0-4612 GCA_035566815.1 Steroidobacteraceae bacterium
CCGGCGTATCGCAGTCGCAGTTGCGAAACCTGCCGCCGGGAACCACGCCGCCATTCATCCTGGCGTATAACGCCTCCACGGTGCCGATCATTCAGCTGGCGCTCTCGAGCGATTCGCTCTCGGAAGCCGAGATTTTCGACCTCTCCCAGAATGTCATTCGGACCACCCTGGCCACCGTTCCGGGCGCGTCGGTGCCCTATCCTTATGGCGGCAAGCAGCGGCAGGTGCAGGTCGATCTCGATCCGCAGGCTTTGCGCTCCCATGGGTTGTCGGGAAGCGACGTGACCGCGGCGATTGCCGCTCAAAACCTGATTTTGCCGGCCGGCACGCAGAAGATCGGCGAGCTCGAATACTTCATTGGCATCAATGCCAGTCCTTTGAAGATCGAGGAGATGAACGATCTGCCGATCAGCGCGAGCAACGGGACCGTCACCTACGTTCGCGATGTCGCGCATGTACGCGACGGCGCTCCGCCCCAGACGAACATCGCGCGGCTCGAGGGCCGGCGTGCGGCGCTCATGACGGTGCTGAAGAACGGCAGCAGCTCCACGCTCGACGTCATCAACGCCGTGAAGGCGAAGTTGCCACAGATTCGCGCCCAGGCCGGGCCGGCGCTGAAGATCGAGCCGATTGGCGATCAATCGATCTTTGTGCGGGCCTCGATCTCCGGCGTGGTCCGCGAGGCGACCATCGCCGCCTGCCTCACCGGCTTGATGATTCTGCTGTTCCTCGGTAGCTGGCGCAGCACCCTCATCATTTTCATTTCCATTCCGCTGTCGATCCTGGCCTCGGTCGCGTGTCTTGCGGCGTTGGGGGAGACGATCAATATCATGACCCTCGGCGGGCTGGCGCTGGCGGTCGGGATCCTGGTGGACGACGCCACTGTGACGATCGAGAACATCAACACTCATCTCGAGGAGGGCGCCGAGGTGGATGCGGCGATTCTCGAGGGGGCACAACAGATCGCGCTGCCCGCCCTGGTGTCGACGCTGTCCATCTGCATCGTGTTCGTGCCGATGTTTCTGCTGGCGGGGATCGCGAAGTATCTGTTCGTGCCGCTGGCCGAGGCGGTGGTGTTCGCCATGTTGGCATCGTACTTGTTGTCGCGGACCTTGATTCCGACTTTGTCGATGTATTGGTTGCAGAAGAGCGACCGAGACGCCGCGCACGGCTCCGCAGGCAAGGTGCACGGCGTTTTGCGCAAGCCGCTCGATTGGATGACAGGCTTTCAACAGGGGTTCGAGAAGCGTTTCGAGCGGGTCCGCGATCGCTATCACACGCTCCTCGAAGCGGCCCTCCGCGGCGGGGTGCGCTTCGCCGTCATCTTTCTGGGCGTAATGGTTCTGTCGGCGATTCTTGCATTTCCGCTGGGACGCTATCTGCCGGGGCTGGGGCAGGATTTTTTCCCCGTTGTCGACGCGGGGCAGATCAAACTCCACCTGCGTGCCCGGACAGGATTGCGGATCGAGGAGACCGCGGCGCTTTGCGATGCCGTGGAGGCGCGGATCCGCCAGGTGATTCCGGCCAGCGAGATCGAGAGCATCGTCGATAACATCGGGCTGCCCTACAGCGGCATCAATCTCGCCTACAGTACATCAGCCCCCGTCGGGCCGGGCGACGCCGATATCTTCATCGCATTGAGGCCGGACCATAAGCCATCCGCGGGCTATCAGCGCCGCTTGCGCGGCATGCTCGCGGAAAGCTTCCCCGGCGTGACGTTCGCCTTTCCTCCGGCCGACATCGTCAGTCAGACCCTCAATTTCGGCCTGCCGAGCCCGCTGGATATCCAGATCGCGGGCAAGGATACCGCGGCCAACCGGGGCTATGCGGACGAGCTACTGCAGAGACTGCGCAACATTCCGGGTGCGGTGGACCTGCGTATCCAGCAGGCCTTCGATTATCCGAAATTCGCGGTGGAGGTGGATCGTACCAAGGCCCGGGAGCTGGGCCTCACCCAGCAGAACGTAGCTTCGAACATGTTGGTGTCCCTATCAGGGAGCTTTCAGACCTCGCCGTCGTTCTGGATCGACCCCAGCAGCGGGACCCAGTACCAGGTCGTGGCGCAGACGCCGCAGCCACGGCTCAACACACTCAACGATCTGCAAACGACACCGCTGACGAGCGGGAGCGCCAGCGGCGGGGTCGACGCGCAGCTTTTGGCGAACGTTGCCACGATCAGGCGTACCGTCGCGCCGGCGGTCGTCAGTCACTACGACGCTCAGACCGTGATCGATATATAAGGCTCGGCACAGGGGGCTGATCTCGGCTTCATTGCCTCGGAAGTCAACAAGATACTCGCGGACACCCAGGACCACGTGCCGAAGGGGTCGAATGTCGCCGTCCGCGGGCAGGTGCAGACGATGACTGAATCGTTCAATGGGCTGCTGCTGGGACTGCTCGGCGCGGTGGTGCTCGTTTACCTGTTGATTGTTGTCAACTTTCAGTCGTGGCTCGATCCTTTCATCATCATCACGGCGTTGCCGGCGGCGTTGGCGGGGATCGTGTGGATGTTGTTCCTGTCGCACACGACGGTGAGTGTGCCCGCGCTGACGGGAGCGATCATGTGCATGGGGGTGGCCACTGCCAACAGCGTCCTCATGGTAAGTTTCGCGCGCGAGCGCCTGGATGCGGGCGATGACGCATTCACGGCGGCTTCGAAAGCTGGCTTTGCGCGCTTCCGTCCGGTGTTGATGACGGCGCTCGCGATGATCATCGGCATGATTCCGATGGCGTTGAGCCTGGGTGAGGGGGCCGAGCAGAACGCGCCCTTGGGACGAGCGGTCATTGGTGGCTTGATTTTCGCGACGGTGGCGACGCTGCTGTTCGTGCCGGCGGTGTTTGTGTTGATTCATGGGCGGAAAGGCGCGGCCGGCGCGCCAAAGGAGCGGCCGGCATGAGCAGTGAGGACTCGTTGCGCGGCGTGAAGCGGTTCCTCTGGGTACTGCTGATTGCCGCGGTGATCCTGGCGATCTGGGGTGTGGTGAGCCGAGTCCGCGGTCGCGAGAAAATCGGCCAGGAGACTTCGCAGCAGGCCATCCCTGTCGTGCGGACTGCCAAGCCCACCGCCAGCCCGGCCAGTGACGAGTTGGTGCTGCCGGGCAATGTCACGGCGTTCATCGAGGCGCCGATCTATGCGCGCACCAGCGGCTATCTCAAGAGCTGGTACACCGATATCGGGACGCCGGTGAAGCGGGGCCAGCTCCTGGCCGAAATCGAGACACCGGAAGTCGATCAGCAGTTGCGGCAGTCGAAGTCCGATCTGGCCACCGCCGAAGCCAATGCCCGGATCGCCACCAGTACCGATGTGCGTTGGAAAGGACTCCTGGTCAACAAGGCGGTCTCGCCGCAGGACGCCGAAACGAGGGCGGCAAGTGCGGAGGCCGCTCAGGCCGCGGCAGCCTCCGCGCAGGCGAACGTGGGGAGGCTCGAAGAGCTCGAGTCGTTCAAGCGCGTGGTGGCGCCCTTCGACGGGGTGGTCACCGCTCGCAACACCGATATCGGCGCGCTGATCAATGCGGGGCAGG
This sequence comes from Steroidobacteraceae bacterium, assembly GCA_035566815.1. Classification (GTDB taxonomy): domain Bacteria; phylum Pseudomonadota; class Gammaproteobacteria; order Steroidobacterales; family Steroidobacteraceae; genus 13-2-20CM-66-19. Next base: position 3,525 of record DATMQL010000384.1, read on the forward strand.
CCATGGGCTCCCAGTTGTTCCGGGTCTCCGACGTCACCCGCTTGCGGGTGTATGTCCAGGTGCCGGAACAGTACGCGCCGCAGACGCGGCCGGGAGTGGCGGCGCAACTGCGCTTCAACGAGCATCCAGGCGTCGAGTATCCGGCGAAAGTGGTCCGGACCGCCCAGGCGCTCGATCCCACACTGCGCACGCTGCAGGTGGAATTGCAGGTGGACAACAGTAAGGGGGAGTTGTTTCCGGGCGCGTACGCCGAAGTGCACTTCAAGTTGCCGGGCAACGCGAATACCCTGCGCGTGCCGGCGACGGCATTGGTGTTTCGGGCGGCCGGCCTGCAGATAGCGACTGTCGTGCAGGGTAACCAGGTGAAGTTACATAGCGTGAGCCAGGGGCGCGACTTCGGCACGACGGTCGAGCTGTTGAGTGGCGTTGCGGCGAACGACGTGATCGTTGTGAATCCCCCGGACTCGATCACCGATGGCGCCCAGGTGCGCATCGCCAAGGAGTAACGGGTGGGTGTGCGTCGCGGACTGGCTTGCCTGGTGTTCGTGTGCGGGCTATTGAGTGCCTGCAACTTCGCGCCGCATTACACGCGCCCGGCAACCGGGCCGGCGCCGCCCGCGTACCAGGAGACCGCAGGTTGGAAGACCGCGCAGCCTGCCGACGCGGGGAACCGGGGCGCGTGGTGGGCGATTTTCAATGACGAGCGGCTCGATGCGCTCGAAAGCCAGGTGACGGTTTCCAACCAGAATATCAAAGCCGCCTTTGCCCGCCTGCAGCAGGCGCGTGCCCAGACGCGCATCGAGCGCTCCTTTCTTTTTCCGACTCTCACCGCCGGTGCGCGCGGGGTTCGGGACCGTGCGTCCGTCAACTCACCCGTCTACACCACCAGCAAGCCGGCGACCGGAAACGATTTCACCCTGAACGCGGATATTTCGTATGAGTTCGATGCCTGGGGGCGTATTCGAAATCTCCTTGCCGCCGCCCGCGCCAGCGAGCAGGCGAGCTCCGCCGACCTGGCGACGCTCGATCTCAGTACGCACGCAGAGCTGGCGGCCGATTATTTCACCCTGCGCGGCGAGGACACTCAG
>DATMQL010000385.1:0-3347 GCA_035566815.1 Steroidobacteraceae bacterium
CTTGAAGAAGTCGTACTCGACCGCGTAGCTGCCAACGTGGCAGTAGCGCTTCAGCCGCTCGAAAGCTTCCTTCAACGTGGAACTCGCGCACAACCCATAACTCAGGGCGTGGAAGGTCGTGTGCTTGATGTGGCTCGCGACTTTGACGCCGAATGCGGGGTCGCCGGTCGCCGCTACGCTGATTTCCCATAAGCGCGCCGTATTGGTCAACGGGCAACGCGCCGTTGCGCTATCGAGACACTCCCGATCGAATCCAGCCTCGGCGAGAAGCGCTGCGCTATCGCAGCCCGCCGCGTCGAGTGTACGTCCAATGGCCTTTACCCAACCTGCAAGCACATCGCTACGATTCGTCGCGGTGTTTGTCCGCACTGCTGTATCCCCCCAGCTCGCGCGCCATGAGATTCGTCGGATACAGAGCTTAGCTCGTAAGCAGCGAACCGTCGATATACGACTGCGCTCGAGCGTCTTTCGCGCCCCGCTCAACTCACTCATCAATGGCGTCGCCGGCCAATCGATTGTCGCCGGAAGCGCGGTACCGGCACCGGCCTTTCCGTAGGCTCGATCCATAAGTAGGGGGTGCACGGGAGGTGTGGTGCCGGAGTCACAGGGTCACTGCCTCACGGAAGGAAGATCTATGACAAATCGACGTATGGCGTTCGGTCGGCGTTCCGGTGGCCGGCATGACGACGGCGGCGGCTGGCGCCCGGGTGGCCCGCATGACGGCGGCCGACATACCGCCCGCAAGGTCACGACCTTGGTTGTGGCAACCTCCAGCGCCTTGGTCGGCGGCTTCAGCTGGGCCGACGACGCGGCGGTGCCGCCAAGTCTCCCGGAGGTCATTGTAACCGCGCAGAAGCGCTCGGAAAACATACAGGACGTGCCGATTTCCGTGATAGCGCTGTCCTCGCAGCAACTCAAGGATTCGGGGGTGTCGGATATCAAGAACCTGACAGTGTTGACCCCCGGCCTGACAGTCACCTCCACCACATCCGAAAACTCCACGACCGCACGTATTCGGGGTATTGGCACGGTCGGTGACAACCCGGGATTGGAGTCCTCCGTCGGTATCGTGATCGACGGAGTCTATCGTCCGCGCAATGGCGTCGGCTTCGGCAACCTGGGCGAGATCGAGCGGATCGAGGTGCTGGAAGGGCCGCAGGGCGAATTGTTTGGCAAGAACAATGACGCCGGTGTCATCAGCATCATGACCAAGAGACCTGCGATGACCTTTGGCGTTACGGCGGAAGCGTCCGTCGGTAATTTCAATGATCGCGAGATCTCCGCCTCCGTCACCGGACCTCTCAGCTCCATTTCGGCGGGGCGCTTCTACGCCGGGTACCAGAAGACCGAAGGGTGGCTCCAGAACGATGTCGGCGCCGGTCCTAATACCAATGACAGGAACAACGATCGCAACTTCTACACCTTCCGCGGGCAATACCTCTTCAAGCCCAACGATGATCTCGACTTCCTGCTCATCGGCGACTACTCGAAACGTAACGAGACATGCTGCGGCGCCGCAGCCACATACCTGGGGCCCTTCGCAGGCATCGTCAATGCGCTCGCCGCGATTCCGGCCCTGGGCGGCCAGCTTGGCGCTACCGGGATCGCGTCGGGGAACGGCTACCAGACTTACTCGAATCAGCAGTGGATACAGCGGATCCGGGACATGGGAGTATCCGGCGAGCTCAACTTGCAACTGGGCGAGGCGACGCTCACGTCGATTACCGCGTGGCGAGACAACACCATTATCGCTGGCAACGACACCGACTACACCTCCGTCGATATCCTGTATGAGCCTGGCAGTGAGGGCAACGCGACCGACTTCAAGCAATTCAGCCAGGAGTTGCGCCTGGCGGGCAAGACAGGCCCGCTCAAGTGGCTGGTGGGTGGCTTCTTTGCCAGCGAAATTCTGACTAACAACCAGACGCTCTGGGCCGGTAAGGACTTTGACTTGTACCTGGGCGGGTTGTCATCCGCCGCTGTGGGAACTCCGAATTTTCTATTGATTCCCGAACTAACCGGGAAGCTGCCTGGCGCCACATTCGTGCCCGGGGTGGCCGGCTATGCCGATGCATTTCGCCAGACGTCCAAGAGCTTTGCTTTCTTCAGCAACGAAACCTATTCGATCACTCCGGCCCTGGATCTGACCGCCGGTTTTCGCTACACACACGAAAAGAAGGTCGCGACGTTGAATTACAACGACACGGATGGCGGCGCCGGTTGCGGATCGCTGCTCACATCACCAGGTGTCGGTGCGCTCAACCCGGCAAGCCCGGAATATCAGTTTCTGCTGGGGTATGGGTGTTCGGTGGTATTCAATCCGTTCTTCAACAGGCTGTCGGAAGTCCAATCTCTGACCGAAAACAATGTATCCGGCACGATCAAGTTGTCCTATCGCTTCAACGATGAGGTCATGACCTACCTTTCGTTTGCCGACGGCTACAAGGCGGGCGGATTCAACCTGGGCCGGGTGACCAACCCTGCGGCCGCGAATCCGCTGGCGCCGGTCCTCGACACCTCATTCCCCGAAGAGACCGTCGATTCCTACGAGCTGGGAGTCAAGAGCACGCTGGCGGACCAGACTGTGCGCCTCGATGCGGCGCTGTTCGACCAGAGATACCGCGATTTCCAGCTGAATACCTATACCGGCATCCTGTTCGTGGTGACCTCGATTCCCCGGGTGCAGTCCAAGGGCGCCGAATTCGATCTGAATTGGGCGACTCCGCTGCAGGGGCTGAGTCTGTCGGGCGGAGTGACTTACGCGTTCACGAACATCGACGAGTACGGGTCGGCTATCACTTTGTTCTCGCCCAAGCGCCTCAATAACCGGATTTCGTTCGCGCCTCTATGGTCGGGCGCTGCCTCGGCAACGTACCAGGTGCCGCTCACCGGGGCCCTGACGTTCCGTGGCACCCTCAGTGAGAAATATAACTCGTCCTACAACACGGGGTCGAACCTCGATCCGCGCAAGATCCAGGGATCCTATGGGTTGTTGAACGCGCGCATCGGGATCGGCGCACCGGACGATAAGTGGGCGGTCGAGCTGTGGTCGGCGAACCTGGCAGACAAGCTCTACTACCAGGTCGCCTTCGACGCGCCGTTCCAATACAACCAGATCGATGCGTTCCTGGGCGCCCCGCGCACCTTTGGCCTTACCGCGAGAACGAAGTTTTGACGCGGTGGCTCGCCGCCGTATGGCTCATCCCACGCCGTACGCCTCATCGCACTGTATAGCCGCGTGCCTCGAAGCAGGCTGACTGGGCCCGGTCATACTCGTACTGCTGTTGAGTAGCCGTCGGTGACGTGGCGCCGCCTGAGCGGACCGGATCGAAGCCGGTCTGGGCCAC
>DATMQL010000386.1:0-3313 GCA_035566815.1 Steroidobacteraceae bacterium
TGCACGGCGGTCAGTGCGGACGCATAGAGCTGTCGCGCTTCGTCGAAGCGACCCGAGGCCGTATAGCACCACGCCAGTGACGTCTGCCGGATCACGAGCTGGCTAACGTCCACGGGCTTCGTCTGCAGCGTCGCTCCGAGGGCAGCCTCGAACCAAGGAATCGCCGCGCGGAAATCCTGCAAAGCGAAATAGTAGTTGCCGTTGATCACGTCGCGTCGCTGTGTCGTGACGGCACTCGCTCGAGTCAGACGCGCCAGTTGTCCGTTGGCTTCCTCGAGCCAGGCGTGAGCCTCGGAGAATTTCTGCTCGACCGCGAGTGTGAACGCCAAACCGTACTCCGCGCGAATGATTCGCTCATCACCACTGCCCGATCTCGTGCGTGCCAACTCGACAGCCGTGCGCACCTGTTGCTCGGCTGCCGGGTAGTCTCCATCCTCCACATAGACCTGGCCGATCGCGGCCCGGATGGACGCTTCGACCTCGGGCTCATTCGGAAAACGGCCACTCAGTCCTCGCGCTGCGCGGTCCACGGCTTCGCGGACGGTGAGCGGTGTTCCCCCGCTGCCGCTGACAGCAAATGGTGAGCCCTCCGAAAGGATGTCCCGATCGAGAAAATCGATGACGGCATCGGCGATCCGAGCCTGCGCGCGTGCCTCGTCGCGCGCGCGCACTGACCGCATCGTAGTCCACCCGCTAACACACGTACCCAGGACTAACGCGGTCATCGCCGCCACCCGCCATGGTCTGCGAGCCCGAGCTCGTTCCAATCTGGCTCGCAGCAACTCAGACTCACGCGCCCGTCGGCGCTCTTCAGCCAGTCCCTCTCGCCGTTCGGCGAGGGTGCGCAAGCGCTGAACAAGCTCGCTCACCGAGGTTAGCCGCATCGCCGGATTGTCGTGCGCACACGCGGCAATATCCTCGCGCAACAACTCGTCGGCAACATTGTCCTCCCATCCGGCCGCCATCGGCTTGCGCAGGTCGCCCGAGATGATCTGGTAGAGCATCACACCGAGCGCATACAGATCCGAACGCACCGTCAATGTCTCGCCACGCAACAGCTCCGGCGCCAGGTAGTTGAGCGTGCCTTGCAACTTCAGGACGGACGTGTCCGCCGTCTGCGTCGAGCCCAGTCGCGTGATGCCGAGCTCGGACAGGCGCTCGGGCTGTAGCAGGCGACTATTGCCGAAGTCCGACCACCGGATGTGGGGTCTGCCGTCCGCGCCAGTCCAGATCAGCAGATTCCCCGGCTTGATATCCCCATGCAAAACCCCCAGCGAATGAGCCGCCGCCAGCGCCTCCGCCGCCTGAATCATCAGCTCGAGGCGCACCTCCAGCGCCACGCTCTCCACACCACCTTGGGCAAAACACCAGTCGCTGAGATTGCCCGGCCGGCAATACTCGAGTTCGAGAAAGTAGGGCAGGCTCTGCAGGTTGAAGTCGAGCAGCCGCGCGATGTCGTCCCGCTCACCGAGACCGCTTTGCAGGAGTCGATGAACCGAGATTTCACGCCGCAATGAGCGAACCCGCTCCAACTCCAGACCGAACTTGAAAACGCGTGCCTCGCCGGTCTTCTCATGTGTGGCGAGCCAGACCGCACCGCGCTCATCCAGCGGCCGCGACAAACGCCAATTCGGTCGCATCGGCGGCGTCTCTCCCGCCCGGGGAGGTTGGACGGTTGCATCCTGTTCCGCGGCGACGGAATCGTCTCCTAAGCAGACCGCCTCGCCCATGAACCGATAACCGTAACCATGTACCGTGTGCACGAGTGTCTGTGACTCGTCATCGAGCGCGACCCGCAGTTTGTTGATACATCGCGCGATAACCGACTCGGTCACCACCCGATTCGCCCACACGGTCTCCATGAGCTCGTCTTTCGTCACCAGCTCCCCTGCATGCCGCAGCAGCTCGAGCAGCACCTCGAGCGGCTTGGGCTCGAGGTGGACACTGACCCCCTCAGAGCGCAGCTCGTAACGGTCCGCGAACAACTCGAACCGACCGAACCGATAGACCTCGCTCACGGTTGCCTCCCGAGCTTGCAGGGAAACGGACAGTTGTTTGATTCTCGTTAGTGGTGACCGGCCGGGCGGTACTGCCGTCACACCGCGTCACGGATCGATTATAGGAGAGCCTACGCCCGCAGGGCGTATTCACCTGGGGTGACACCCATGATCCGACGAAAGTGGCGAGTCAGATGGCTCTGATCGGCGAAACCCGTCAGGTGTGCCACCTCTCCCGGACGCACACCTGCCCGGAGCAGCTCCATCGCGCGCTCGATACGCAGTCGGGTCTGGTAGGCGTGGGGTGGCAGACCGATGTGGGCCGCAAAGGCCCGGGCGAGATGGAAGCGACTCATGCGGCTGATACCGGCCAGCTCCTCGAGAGTGATCGTTTCGTGGACCCGCCGCCGCAGGTAATCTCGCGCAGCGGTCACAGCGGGGTGAGTGCCGTGCGCACAGGGGCCCGACTCGACCATGACATCAAGCATGGACTGCAGACAGTTCTGGAGACGAGCTTGTTGCTCGCATGCCGATGCGTTCTGCTCGACAGCAGCGCAGAGCTCATACACCGCTACGACCAGCGGCGCGTATTCGGCCCCCGTGATCCGAAAGCGTAAAGTACGAGTAAGGCCACGCCCAGCGCTGAACTTGATGAGCACCGGAGGCTCGATAAAGAGTACCCGTACCCCTACGCACGGACACGCGTGAGCATTGGACTGAACCTCACCTGGCTCGAGCAGAATAGGTTGGCAGCAGCCGCGAAGTGGTCCGCAAACAATGACCCCGTACCGATCGCTATAGAGCGATGCCGGAAGACGACAGTCGCTCATCCCGATGATTTCGACCCCCGGCAGGGAGGGCGGACGCATGAACCGGGCGTGCCCGCGTCTCGCGGAACCGGGACGCCGGCGGCTATCTCCTTGCTGGCGGGACCTCGGTGGCGGGACGGACATCGTGCGCATCGTATGAACCAGGCCGCGCGCGAGTCCTGATGAACTTCTGACGAATCATGACGATTCTGCCGAAGCGAGTGCTACGCGGCCGAGCGGCTGCATCGAGCCCTGGCCGGGCCTGGTGTGAGAATGTGTGATACTTGGCTGGCTCATTCGTATATAGGTTATGGACCCAACGATGTGGCGCGCACCCGCCGCCGAGCCGGATTGGAACGCGGTATTCACGGAACGGCTGCCTCGTGTGTACAACTGGTCGGGCTGTATGTCGCGAACTTTCTGACTCTCGCGGTCGCCGTGATGCTGCCGGTCGACTCTCTTTCAGGCGAGATCGAGTCGGGAGTCATGGAGACTATCGCCTCGAAG
>DATMQL010000387.1:0-11245 GCA_035566815.1 Steroidobacteraceae bacterium
AACGCCAAGTCGGCGACCGCCGCCTACGCCGGCCTGGTGTCGTACCAGAAAGGCGAAGAGCCGCTTGCCGGACCCGAGAAGATCGAATGGCATAAGCGTGCCACCGATGCGGGCGTGAAATTCGCGCAGACCTTCCCCGAGCATCCCGACAGCGCGGGTGTGTTGACTCGCGCGGCCGAAGATATTTTTGCAGCTAAGGATCTGCCACGCGCCATCACGGTATCGGAGTCGATTCTGGCGCGCCAGCCGCCGGTCGACCCCGCCAAGCAACGCATCGCGTGGACCATCATCGCGCGCTCGCACTATGATCAGAACGAATACGACAAAGCCGAGCCGGCTTTCGTGAAGGCGCGCGAGCTCGCCGGTACGGATGAGAAGTTGCGCACCGAGCTCACCGAGGGTCTCGCGGCGAGTGTCTACAAACAGGGCGAGGCGAAGCAGAAGTCAGGCGACGCCGCGGGCGCCGTGGACGACTATCTGCGTGTGGCGCGCGTGGCCCCGGATTCCACGATCCGCGCGACCGCCATGTATGACGCCGCCGCGCAGCTCATCGTGCTCAAACAGTGGGATCGGGCCATTACCGTGCTGGAGGATTACCGGCGCCAGTTCCCGAAGAATGAGCACGGCGCTGACGTGACCAAGAAGCTGGCGGTGGCTTACGCCGAAGCAGGGCACCCCGGCGAGGCCGCCGGTGAGTTCGAGAAGATCGCGACGAGCCCGACCGAGGATCGCGCGGTCCAACGGGAAGCCCTGTTGCAGTCGGCGGATTTATACGCGAAAGCGAACAACGTGCCGAAGGCGGTCTCGATGCTCGAGAAGTTCGTCGCCTCGAATCCGCTGCCGATCGTGGACGCCGAAGAGGCCCGCCAGCGGCTCGCGGATTACGCGACTAAGACGGGCGATATCAACAAGCGGGATTACTGGTACCGCGAGATCATCAAGGTCGATAGCCAGGCGGGCGCGCAGCGAACCGAGCGTACGCATTACCTCGCGGCGAAGGCACAACTTGTCCTCGCGCAACCGGCCCGCGACGAGTTTCGCGCGGTGCGCCTGACGTTGCCTTTGAAGAAGAGCCTCGTCGCGAAGCGTAAGGCGCTCGAAGACGCGATGAACGGATACAAGAAGGCCGCCGAGTACCAGGTCGCCGAGGTCACCACCGCCGCGACTTTCGAGATGGCGGAATTATATCGGACACTGTCGAAAGACCTCCTTGCCTCCGAGCGCCCCAAGAATCTCAAGGGCGAGGAGCTCGAGGAATACAACTCGCTGCTCGAGGAGCAGGTGTTTCCTTTCGAGGAGCAGGCCATCAAGGCGCACGAGCTGAATACGTCGCGAGCGAAAGATGGTGTTTATGACGAGTGGGTGCAGAAGAGCTTCAAGGTACTGGCCGAGCTCAAACCCGCCCGCTACGGCAAGACGGAGATGACGCAGGATGTGGTCACGAGCCTCAACTGACATGGCCTCGGGCCAGCGTGGGGTGGCCGTGAACCGGCTGCTCGGCCCGCGCGCGTCAGTGCTGCGCGCGTCTGGTTCCGTGGTGTCCGTGGCTGCCGCGATGCTGTTGGTTGCGTGCGGATCTGCGCCTTCGAAGCCGAAAGAGGCACCATCCGAGCCTGTTGCAGCGAGTCAGAAGACGGGCGCCACCGCTCCGGGCCAGTCCGGTACCAACGAGGCTCCCGGCTCGGCGTCCACCGCCCCCGTCCCCGTCACCGAGCGTGGTAAAGCCGACTTCGATCGTGCGGTCGGCTTCATGCGCTCCGGTAACAACACCGAGGCGGAGCTCGAATTCAAACAGGTTGCGTTGCAGTTTCCGCAGTTGGCGGCGCCGTACGTGAACCTGGGTATTCTCTACCGCAAGACGGGTCGCCTCGATCTGTCCGAAGACTCGCTCAAGACGGCGGTGGAACGCAATGATGGCAGTGCCGTTGCCTGGACCGAGCTCGGTGCCACGCAGAGACTTCGCGGTGAATTCCCGAACGCCGCGGCCTCTTACGAAAAGGCAATTTCCGCCGATCCCAACTTTGCGCCGGCCTATCGGAACCTCGGGGTGGTTTCCGACCTCTATCTAGGTGACCCCGAGCGTGCACTCACGGCGTTCGAGCGTTACAAGGAACTGACCGGCGAGGAAAAGCCCGTCAGCGGTTGGATCGCGGAGTTGCGCGCACGTACGGGCAAGCCGCCGTTGAAGCGTCCTTCGGCGACGCCCGCCGCGGGATCGTCCGATGCAGCCCCTGGGGCCACCGATGCTCCTGGAGCGCCTGGTGATGCGGCCCCTGGCCCTTCCGGAGCGCCCCCTACGGCGCCGGACCAGAGCTCCGCACCCGGGCAAGCCTCCGCTCCGGGCCAGGAACCCCGTGAGCAGTCGTCCCCGGCGGCCGCTCCGCGTCCGAAAGCAGGAGCATGACTATGTATGACAGGACCCCACGGTGGATTGTCGTCGGCCTGTTGGCCGTGTCCGTGTCGCCCGTTGCCCTGGCACAGCAGAGCCCGCCGCCGCCTGCGCCGGCCACACCGGCACACAGCGCCCCGCGTCCGGAAGATCTCGAGCCGGGGGTGAACACCTCGGCGCCCGCGCCGGCCTCGACGGGTCCTGGCGCCGTTACTCCACAGAGTGCTTCTCCGTTACCCGGTGCCGCCGCGTCAGGTCAGAGCGACCCGCCACCGGCTGCCCCGAAAGTTGGCAAGTCCTCAGCGAGCGCGAAGTCAGCCGCAAGCGCCAAACCGTCTGGCAGCGCAGCGGCGGCAGGCAAACCGGCGGCTGGCGCATCCGCGGGCCCGGCCGGACCTAACTCCGGCGCGCGAGGTAAGGAGGATCGTCTCCAGCTCGATACGACAGAGATCACCGGTAACCAGGAGTTGCCGAAGGTGCTATATATCGTGCCGTGGAAGCGAGCCGACCTCGGTGACCTGCTGGGCAAGCCTGCGAACAGCCTGCTCGATGAAGTGCTGCAGCCGGTCGACCGTGACGTTTTCAAGCGCGAAAATCGCTACTACGACGCCCTGAAACCCGACGCCGCGGGCGGCGCGGACAAGGCTGCGGGAGCGGCGGGTCAAGGTTCTGGCGACAAGCGCTGAGAAGGTTGCGGTGAAGCATCGGGGATGAGGACTGGGTCGCAGCTTTTTAGGTATGCGTCCGTCATTTTTGTAAGCTGGAAAAAGTGTGTGTGTGTCTAGGTCTACGCTCGGCACGGCCGCAGCGCGGATGGGAGTGAACGATGGGTCTGTGGAACTTGATCGTGCGATTTTTTCAAGGCGGCGGGGACTTCATGTACCCGATCGCCGTTGTGTTCGTTGTCGGGGCAGCGATCGCGATCGAGCGATACATCTACCTGACACATACCGCCGTACGTAACCGCAGCCTCTGGAACGAGATTGTGCCCATGCTGTCGCAGGGCAACTTCCGCCAGGTGGTGCAGGTCACCTCGAAGTCCGAGTCGGCGATCGGACACATCCTCAACTACGGGCTGGCTCGTATCTCCACGGCACGCCGCCGGGATGACATCGAGAAGGCCATGGAAGAGAGCCTCATGGAGGTGGTGCCGCGCCTGGAAAAGCGCACGCACTATCTTGCGACGTTCGCGAATCTCGCGACACTGCTCGGCCTTCTGGGTACGGTTATGGGCCTCATCCGCGCCTTCGCGGCGGTAGCGACCATCAACCCGGCCGAGAAAGCCAACCTGCTGTCGGCGAGTATCTCGGTCGCGATGAACTGTACGGCGTTCGGCCTCATGACGGCGGTGCCGCTGTTGTTCGTGCACGCGTTCCTGCAGACGAAGACCACCGAGCTGATCGACAGCCTGGAGATGGCCTCCGTGAAGTTCCTGAACGCGATCACCGAGCGTCAAACGCCGGCTGCGGCGGCCTGAAGACCAGTGCAGCACACGCACAGTTGCGCTTTGAGAGCCTAGTCTCCCATGCGTCGCTCCTATCAAACACGGAAGCTCGAGCGTCATCACAAGCGGCCCGCGGAGCTGCTGCTGGTGCCGATGATCGACATCTTCACGGTGCTCGTGACGTTCCTGCTCATGACGGCAGTGTTCTCGCGCACCGTGATCCTGCAACTCAACATGCCGGCCGCGCAGACGGAGTTCAAAGACCCGCCGCCGGGGCTGCAGATCGAGGTCATGGTGCGGAAGGATCTGCTGCAGGTTGCGGATCGCAACACCGGCCCGCTGGCCACGATGCCTAACAACGCGTCCGGCTACGACTACGAGGGCCTGACCGAGTACCTGAAACGGATCAAGAACAAGTTCCCGGAGAAGACGGACGCCACCATCCTGCTGGAGCCGGATACTCCCTACGACATCCTCGTGCAGGTCATGGATCGCGTGCGCGTGTTCGAGGTGTCACAAGGGTTGAACACCGTGCAGGGGGAGCTCTTCCCGGATGTCTCCATTGGCGATGCGCCCGCGACCGATGCGGCCCCCGTTGCCGGCGCGCCCGGCGCCGCGCCCAGTCAGGTGAAATAACCATGAGTACGTCGAACCGCGCCCGGCGCATGGCGCAGCACCACTTGCGACACCGCGCTGACGCCGAGCTCAATCTCATCCCCCTCATCGACATTCTCTCGACGCTGGTGGCGTTTCTGCTGGTGTACTCGACCGAGGTCGAGGTCATCCAGAACAGCAAGGGCATTGAGATTCCGCAGTCCATCGCGCAGCAGGCGCCGAAGGACTCGGTCGTCGTGATGATCACCAAGGGCGATGTGTTCGTGCAGGGCGAGCACGTCACGACCGTCGCGGCAGTGCAGGCCTCGCAGGAGGCGATGGTAGGTCCTCTGCGCGATGCACTGAAGCGGCCGATGCTGGTGGGTAAATCGATGACCGAGCGCGACCTCGCGGCGCGCGAGATCACCATCATGGCGGATAAGTCGCTGCCCTACGACGTGTTGAAGAAAGTGATGAAGACCTGTACGGATGCCGACTACGGCCGCATCTCGCTGGCGGTCATCCAGAAGGAGAAGCCGGTGGCTGCCGGCTTCAAGCCGGTGTAGCGGAGTACGGGAAACGTAATGGCTATTGCGCCCTTTTACCGCGAGTTCGACCTGCCTTGGGAAGGCGATCCCGAGTCCGAGTCGCGCTTCCGCAAGATTCTGCGGGTCCTGCTGATCCTGCTGGTCCTGTTCGGGATCCTGTTCCCGTTGTTGCCGAATCCGAAGCCGACCGCGGCAGAGACGGAAGTGCCGCAGCGGATCGCGCAGGTGATGATCGAGGAGAAGCCGAAACCGCCGCCGCCCCCGCCGAAGCCGGTGGAGGAGAAGCCGAAGGTGGTGCCGGAGAAGAAGACTCCGGTGGTTCCCCCCGTGGACCAGAAGCAGGTGGCGCGCGAGAAGGCGCAGAAACAGGTCAACCAGTTCAAGGACGAGCTCGCGGATCTGCGTCAGCAGATGGATCTTACGCCCATGCAGACGAAGAATCTGTCCGGGGCCGTGGGCGCCGATACGCATGCCGAGCGGTCGCTCATTACCTCGAAGGTCGGTGCCGGCAGCAGCGGTATCACTTCCGCTAATTCGAGCCGTGGGTTTGGCACCGGCGCAGGCTCACTCACGGGGCACGATACGACATCGGTGACATCGTCGATCGCACGCTCCGGTATCAACAGTCAGGGCGGGACGCACGCGGGCGGCAGCGGCAAGGCTTCCCGTTCGGCGGAAGAGATCGCCACGGTGTTTGACCGTAACAAAGGGGCTATCTACGCGCTCTACAATCGGGCGACTCGCAGTAACCCTGAATTGCAGGGCAAGCTGGTGTTGGAGTTCACCATCACCCCGGACGGGCAGGTGACCGCGTGCAAGGTCGTCTCGACCGAGCTGCATGATTCGGAGCTCGAAACCAAGATTATTTCGCTCGTGAAGCTGTTCCACTTCCCCGCTGAGGACGTGGCGCAGATCACGACCACCAAACCCATAGACTTTTTCCCGGCAGGATGAAGAGAAAGGAGTTTCGGGGCTGTGCCCCGGAATCCCCCCAGGCCTCGTCATGAATCTGCGCTCGGAGATCGAATTCTATTCGGAGCTGCGCCTCCTCGATAAGGCGCGGCTGTTGAATCTTTTTCTCCACGAGCTCGCGGAAGAGGCCCGTGGCACCTACGGTCCCGGCGTGGAGCAGGTGCATGACGCCGCGCACCTGCGGTTCGTCAACGAGCTCATGCACCGGCTCACCCGCGTCATCGAGCAGTTGCTGGCCGAGGAGGCCACCCGCCCGGCCGACGATATCGTCCTGCGGATGTTGCTTTCCCCCCGCGCCGACAAAATTGCCGAGCGCCTCGTCTATAACGCCTACGCCCGTGCCATCCAGGGCTTCGAGAGCTACGATACGACAGTGTTGATGGGCTCCTGAGGTTCGCTTGTTGAAATCATTTGCGGTTGGGGTCGTTGCGCTCGCGGCGGCGGCGTTTCCGGTTTTCACTGCGGCGGCGGACCCGGTTGGCACCGTGGTTCTGCGGCCAGCGCGGGTGTGGACGGAGGGGGAGCCCCTGCACACCGGCTGGGTAGTGGTGGTCCAGGGGAACCACATCGTGGGCGTTGGGCCGGAGGCAGGGCGCGGGGTCGGGGCGGCGCAAGGGGCCGGCGGCGCGCCGGTGGCACGGACGGCGCAGCCAGACACCGCGACGCAGGCGCTTGCTGGCGCAGAATTCATCGACCTCCCTGACACCACGCTGTTGCCCGGTCTCATGGACGTCCATTCGCATCTCTTCCTCCATCCCTACAACGAGACCTCCTGGAACGACCAGGTTCTGAAGGAGCCTGTGGCGTATCGGACGCTCAGGGCGGGGGAGCAGGCGAAAGCCACCTTGCTTTCGGGTTTCACGACACTGCGTGATCTCGGCACCGAGGGGGCGGATTTCGCCGACGTGGGGTTGAAGCGTGCGATCGAGGACGGCCTCATTCCCGGCCCGCGTTTGTTCGTTGCGACCCGAGCGATTGTTGCCACAGGCGCGTACGGCCCGGCGCCTCGTAGCCTGCGGCCTGACATCTGCTGCACGCCGCAGGGTGCGCAGGAGGCGAGTGGTGTGCCCGACGTCATCCGTGCTACCCGTGAGCAGGCGGGGCGCGGCGCCGATTGGATCAAGGTGTATGCGGACTATCGCTGGGGGCCTGATGGAAGCACGCAGCCTTCCTTCAGCGAGGAGGAGCTCAAGGCGCTGGTGGACACAGCGCATACATCAGGTCGGCCCGTAGCGGTTCATGCGGCGACCGCCGAGGGAATGCGCCGAGCCGTGCTGGCGGGCGTGGATACTGTAGAGCACGGATACGGCGGGACCGAGGAAGTTTTCAGACTCATGGCTCAGCGCGGAGTGGCGTTTCTGCCGACTCTGACGGCGGAAGAGGCTATTGCGCAGTATTTCGATCACTACGAGGCGGGCAAGACACCGCCCACGCCCGATATGCAGCGCGCCGCCGAGGCGTTCCGGCTGGCAATGAAGTTGGGTGTCACGATTGGATGTGGGAGCGATGTGGGGGTATTCACCCACGGGACGAACTATCGCGAGCTCGAATGGATGGTGCGCGATGGCATGACGCCCACGCAGGCGCTGGCGGCTGCCACCTCGACGGATGCGAAGATTTTGCGGCAGGAAAAGACCCTCGGCCGCGTCAAACAGGGCATGTTGGCGGATCTGATCGCCGTTCCGGGCGATCCCACGAAGGACATTGCCGCGATCGAGCATGTCGTGTTCGTGATGAAGAACGGGGTGGTGTACAAGCGGCCTTGAGCGCCGGGTCTCGAGGGACCGTGGTTGCCTTCAGCGGCCGGGGCCTTCAGCGGCCAACGCCTTCAACGGGTCGCCGGTGAGGCGGAAAATCTGCCATTCGCTCTTCAATACCGCGCCCAGGCTGCGGTAAAAGCCGATCGACGGCTCGTTCCAATCCAACACCGCCCACTCCAGGCGGCCGCAGTCCCGCGCTACCGCGGTTTGCGCCAGCCAGGCGAGCAGCCGCTTACCGATTCCGCGCCCGCGCGCCTCGGGGCGCACGAAGAGGTCTTCCAGGTAGATGCCGGGCTTGCCGAGAAAGGTGGAGTAATTGTGGAAGAACAGGGCGAAGCCTACGGGTTCTGCGTTAGCCGGGTCGGCGTCGTCGCCGTTGGCGCCGACGCACGCAAACACGACCTCAGCGTAACGGCGCTCGCCAAACAGGGTTTTGCGTAATCCCTCCTCGGTGGCGGACATCTCGTGCTCGAGGTGCTCGTAGCGGGCGAGGTCGCGGATGAAACGCTCGATGAGGGGGACATCCTGCTCGGTCGCCGGGCGAATGATGATGTTGTCGCTCATGGATCGCGTTACCTCGTCGGATGCCCTGCGCTCGCATCAGCCCGTGCTTTGCAGCCCTTGCGCAATGCCCGAGATGCTTGCGAGCAGCGCTTCAAACAGATCACGGTCGCGGCGGTCACTGCTGCGCCAGCGCTGTAACAGGTCGATCTGCATGAGGTTCATCGGGTCGACGTAGGGGTTGCGCAGTTGAATCGAGCGCTGCGATGTCGGATCCGTGTCGAGCAACTCGCGGCTATCCTTGACAGCGAGGATATGCTCGCGGGCGGCGGCGTATTCGGCGCGGATGTCCGTGAAAAAGTGCCGCAGCGGCTCCGGCGCCAGCGCCTGGTACTGCTCGGCGATATCGAGATCCGCGCGCGCCAGCATCGTCTCGACATCGTCGAGCAGATTGCGCAGGAAAAACCAACTCGCGTAGGCCTCACGCATGCGCGGCAGCCCGTGTTTTTCCAGGGCGGCGCGCAGGCCGGCCCCGGCTCCGTACCAGCCGGGAATCATGTGCCGCGTCTGCGTCCAGGCGAACACCCACGGTACGGGCAGCAGCCCGTCTATGCCGCGATTCTCCTCGCGGTGAATGGAGCGCGAGCCGATCTGCATCCGCTCAATCACGTCGATGGGTGTGACCGCCCGGAAATATTCGAAAAACTCGGGCTCGTAGGCGAGGCGGCGGTAGGCCTCGCGACTCGCATCGGCGAGTGTCGTGGCGCAGGCGAGCAAGCCCGGCGAGTCAGGCGCCAACGTGTCGCGTTTAGCGGCTGACGTCGTGAGACTCAGGGCATTGAAGGCCCGCTCCAGCGTACGCATGGCGATCGGACGCAGGCCGTAGCCCTGTTTGATCGTTTCACCCTGCTCACGGATTCGTAACACCCCATTGACGGCGCCGGCCGGGGCCGCCATCACGATCGAATCGATGCGGCCGCCACCGCGCGCAAGACTCCCACCGCGCGCGTGAAACACGACGGTCCGGTCGCCGGCGGCTGCCAGCACTTGCGCCAGGGACCGCTGCGCCTGGTGGATTGCCATGCGTGATGCGCACGTTCCGACTTCCTTGTTACTGTCTGAATAGCCCAGCATCACGCACTGTTGGCGGCCGTGTGCCTCCAGGTGACGTCCGTAGAGGCGGTCGGCCAGGAGCTCCTGCATGGTCTGGCCGCAACGCTCGAGCGCGTTGACCGATTCAAACTGTGGCGCGATGTCGAGAGCCACTTCCCCGGTGCGCTTGTCGTAGACGGAAGCCCAGCGAGCGAGCAGCAGCGCGGCGAGAATGTCATCCGCGCCTTTCGTGCCGCTCACAATGAAGTAGCCGACCGCTTCGGGGCCGTAGCGGTGCCGGCCTTGCGCGATGGCTTCGAATACGGCGAGATTGCGCTTTCCGAGAGCATCGAGCTCGACGACCGGGCCTCGGTCGTGTTCGAGTGCATCTGCGAGAAGCTCACGGCGTTCCGCGCTGGAACGCTCGAGCCATTGCGGGTCGTCATAACCGCGTGCGATGACCTGGTGGAGAATGGTTGCGTGCTGACGCACGTCCAGGGTCGCCAGGTGAAACCCGAAAGTCTCGATTCGCCGCAGCAACCGCCGAACGTAGTAGAGCCCTGCGTTCGTGCCCTTGTTGGCTTGCAGGCTCGCGGCTACGAGACGCACATCGTCTCTGAACTGGTGCGCTTTTTCGTAGCCGTTCGCTCGCCCGTCATACGTACAGCGCAGCCTCTCGCCGATCTGTGCCAGAAAGACACGATAGGGCATGCGGTCGTGGCGCGCCGGGGTTATGGCGCGGGCGCCCGGCAGAAGAGTCATGTACTGCTCGATGCGCTTCGTCAGCTCCGGCGAGATATTGATGCGGCTCGCGCTCTGTGACAGGCGGTGTGCGACGACCTGGCACTCTTCGTAGTACCTGTTGATGATGACGTGCTGTTGGCGCGCCATCGTTTCGCGAATGGTCTTGGCGTGCACATCGGGGTTGCCGTCCATGTCGCCGCCGACCCAGGAGCCGAAGCGCAGTATGGAGGGCAGATCGATCGAGTCCGCCTGCACGCCGTATAACTTTTCGAGTGCTTGCGCGAGCTCCTCGTAAAACGCCGGAACGACGCGGTACAGGATTTCGACGAGATAGAAGAGAACCTGCTCCCGCTCGTCCGCGACGGTGAGCCGCTCACGCGGATGCTCTTCCGTTTGCCACGCTGCAGTCAGCTCGATGCGAATGCTGCTCCAGATCGTGCGGGTCTCGTGGGGTGTCAGTGTCGGATCGAGCCGATCGAGCATCAGCTGCGCGATGCGCTGCTGTTTGTGAAGCAAGGTCTTGCGCGAGGACTCCGTCGAGTGCGCGGCGAAGACCGGCTCGATGCGCAGGGTGCCGAGTAGCTCGAGCACCTCTTTGAGACTGAGGCCCTGGGATTTGAGAGCGGCGATGGCGTCTTCGACGCCGCCGGGTTGCGGGCGCTTGCTGTCCTTTACGAAGTAGTCGCGGCGGCGGCGGATGCGATGGACGCGCTCCGCGAGATTCACTACCTGGAACCAGGTGGAAAACGCGCGCACCAGGTCTCGAGCCAGGGCGGGCGGCCGATCGCGGACACTCGCCGCCAATTCCCGGCGCGCCTGGACGTCACCCTCGCGGCGCCCGATCGAGGCCACCCGGTCGAGCTCAACCAGCTTGAAAAGGGAGTCCCCGCCTTGCTCGGCGAGAATCTCGCCCACGAGAGCACCCAGGGCGTGCACGTCATCGCGCAATGCCTCGTGCTTCGGCGGAAAATGGATATCGCTACGGCTCACGGTGAGCCGGGAAGTTTACCGCGTTAGGCGCCGGCATGTCCGGCTTAAGGGTTCTAGCCGGCCAGTAGCACGGATTCGGCCCGCTCGAGCTCCTCCGGCTGCCCATAGATTACGACGATGTCGCCGTCGCGCAGTACCGTGTCGACGGCGGGCTCACGCCCGAGAATTCCCAGTCTCCTGATCCCGGTGAACACCACTTCCACGCCGCGTC
>DATMQL010000388.1:0-11528 GCA_035566815.1 Steroidobacteraceae bacterium
GGAAACCCTCGCCCTTCTGGCGGTTGCGGGTCGCCTTCGCACGCAACATCAGGTGCGGAAAGTCGATATTCCAAGGGTGCGGCGGCACGTACGGGCACTTCGTCATGAAGCACATGTCGCACAGATAACAGTGATCTACGACTTCCCAGTAGACCTTCTTGTCGACCCCATCAACCTCGCCCGTGGAGGACGCGTCGACGGCATCAAACAGTGTCGGAAACGAGTTGCACAGGCTGAAGCAACGGCGGCAGCCGTGGCAGATGTCGAAGACGCGCTCGAGCTCTTTCTCGAGTGCGGCCTCGTTGTAGAAATCGGGATTACGCCAGTCGAGCGGATGCCGGGTGGGGGCTTGGAGACTGCCTTCTCCAGCGGGGGTGGTGCTCATGCGTGTTATTAAACCCCGTAGTAGAGCAGCCCCCGACCGGCTACCCGCGGCAGCCGGTCGAGGGCCTTCGCTTGGCTCGCGAGATCGTCTTAAATCGAATCCAGGGCCTTCTGGAAGCGGTTCGCGTGCGAGCGCTCGGCCTTCGCCAGCGTCTCGAACCAGTCCGCGATTTCGGTGAAGCCTTCCTCACGCGCAGACTTCGCCATACCCGGGTACATGTCGGTGTACTCGTGGGTCTCGCCGGCGATAGCGGCCTTCAGATTCAACTTCGTCTCACCGATCGGCAAACCCGTGGCCGGGTCACCAACAGCCTCGAGGTACTCGAGGTGACCGTGCGCGTGGCCGGTCTCACCTTCCGCGGTCGACCGGAACACCGTGGAGACGTCGTTGAAACCTTCGACGTCGGCCTTCGCTGCGAAGTACAGATAGCGGCGATTGGCCTGCGACTCGCCCGCGAAGGCGTCCTTGAGATTCTTTTCGGTCTTGCTGCCTTTCAGATTCACGACGATCTCCTCACTTAGACTAGGTCTAACATAGGGTAGCGACTGTAGACTTGGGCCTGAGGCACGTCAACCGGCACCTCGGCCACTGCCCGCTGCGAGGACTGCCCCGACCTAAACTCGCTGCGCTGATTTGACCCTTCTCGACGCCGGTGTGTAACGTGGCCCCCTTATGTCACTGTGCGTTTGTGCAGGAGCCGTCGCTTGGTGCGTGATACTAAAACCCCTGATTTCGAGGAAGCCCTGGCCGAGCTCGAAAGCCTGGTCGAGCGCTTGGAGCGTGGCGATCTGCCGCTGGACGAAGCTCTCAAGACTTTCGAGCGGGGCGTCGAGCTGACACGCCACTGCCAGTCCTCGCTGAAGTCCGCGCAGCAGAAAGTGGAGATCCTGCTGAAACGTGGCAACACCGCCGAGATCGAGCCCTTCAGCGTGACTGAAGACGATGCCGGGGCCCCTCCTTCGGTGAGCGGATGACTGTTCTTTCATGGGCTGAAAGTCGCCGGTGGCGCTTTCAGCGGACCGGCACCGCACCTCGATTTGGCGGCCGGCAAAAAGCGTGGTTTTTGCCGGCGTGCACCAGTGCGCCGCGGCAGCGCCTTATGCTGAAAGTCGCCGGTGGCGCTTTCAGCGGACCGGCACCGCACCTCGATTTGGCGGCCGGCAAAAAGCGTGGTTTTTGCCGGCGTGCACCAGTGCGCCGCGGCAGCGCCTTATGACCCCGTCTCCCGAGTTCGCCGCGCGCATCGCCTCGTGCCGGTCCCGTATTGAAACGGTCCTGGACGAGTGCCTTGCCCTGCCGGACTCTGGTACGGCCCGTCTCCGTGAAGCCATGCGTTATAGCGCCCTCGGTGGCGGCAAACGGCTGCGCCCGACGCTCGTTTATCTCACTGGCGAGTCACTGGGCGCGCCGGTAGAGGAACTTGATTCGCCCGCAGCTGCCGTCGAACTCATCCACGTCTATAGCCTTGTTCACGACGACCTGCCCGCGATGGACGACGACGACCTCCGACGAGGGCGACCCACCTGCCACCGCGCGTACGACGAAGCGACCGCCATCCTCGTCGGAGACGCTTTACAGGCACTCGCTTTCGCAGTCCTCGGTGACGAGACGAAAGGCCACCAGGGTGCTGAGGTACGGCTTGCCATGATCCGCGTCCTCGCGCAGGCCACCGGGACCAGCGGCATGGCTGGCGGGCAGGCGGTCGACCTTGCCGCGGTCGGCCAGAACCTCACCGTGGCGGACATTGAGAACATGCACCGGCGCAAGACCGGCGCGCTCATTCAGGGCAGCGTGCTGCTGGGAGCTCTCGCCGCCGGCGTCACGGCCGGGCCGCGGCTGGAGGCCCTCAGGCGCTTCGGCGCCGAAATCGGCCTCGCCTTCCAGATCCAGGACGACATTCTCGATGTCGAAGGCGACTCATCGCTCCTCGGCAAATCCACCGGGGCCGACGCGGCTCACAACAAGCCCACGTACCCGAGCACGGTGGGGCTCGGGAACGCGCGTGCGCGAGCCCGCCAATTGCGCGACGACGCCATCTCGGCCCTGCAACCCCTGGGCGCCGACGGTACTGTCCTAGCCGATCTGGCTCACTTTGTGGTAAGCCGTGTGACCTGAGCCGGCCTGTGGCGTTTGCCCAACGTGTCGGGGTTTCGAGCCCCGTCGCGCGCCGGTGTACACTCCGCCGAATGAGTGGCCAAAATGGCAAGAACCCGTTGCTGAATACCATCGAGAGCCCGGCTGACCTGCGCAAGTTGTCGCCGGCAAAACTTCCGACCCTGGCCCAGGAGCTCAGGGAATTTCTGATCCAGAGCGTGAGTACCCGCGGGGGTCACTTCGCCGCTGGACTGGGAACCGTGGAGCTGACTATTGCGCTGCACTATGTCTTTGACACGCCCCGTGACCGGATCGTGTGGGACGTGGGACATCAGGCCTATCCGCACAAAGTGCTGACGGGCCGGCGCGAGCAGTTACACACCATCAAGCAGCCGGGCGGCCTGGCACCCTTTCCGACGCGCTCCGAAAGCGAGTACGACACGTTCGGAGTCGGGCACTCGAGCACCTCGATAAGTGCCGCCCTCGGCATGGCGGTTGGTGCCGAGCGGCTCGGCGATGACCGGCGCGTCGTCGCCGTGATCGGCGATGGAGCGATGACCGCAGGCATGGCCTTCGAGGCCCTGAACCACGCGGGCTCGCTGCCGACCAACCTCCTGGTCATCCTGAACGACAATGACATGTCGATTTCGGAGAACGTCGGGGCGCTCTCGAGCCAGCTCGCGCGCGCGCTTTCCGGCCGCATGTACGCGCATCTGCGTGAAGGCGGGAAGAAAGTCCTGCGGCAGATGCCGACCGTGTGGGAGTTGGCACGCCGCTCGGAAGAGCATCTCAAGGGCATGGTGTTGCCCGGCACCCTGTTCGAGGAGTTGGGTTTCAACTACATCGGACCGGTGGACGGCCACGATGTCAAAGCGCTCGTGACCACCCTGAAAAATCTGCGCCAGCTGCACGGGCCGCAGTTCCTTCACGTCGTCACGCGTAAGGGTAAGGGTTACGCGCCGGCGGAAGCCGACCCGATCAAGTGGCATGGCCCGGGTCCGTTCGACCCCGCCAGCGGTACCATCTTCAAGGAAAAGGCCACCGGGCCGACCTACTCGCAGATCTTCGGGCAATGGCTGTGTGACATGGCGGCCCGCGACCCCACCATCATCGGCGTGACGCCCGCGATGCGCGAGGGCTCCGGACTCGTTGAGTTCTCGAAGCGCTTTCCCGATCGCTACTTCGACGTCGCGATCGCCGAGCAGCACGCGGTCACCTTCGCGGCAGGTTTGGCCGTGGAGGGTCTGAAGCCCATTGTTGCGATCTATTCAACTTTCCTGCAGCGCGCCTACGATCAGCTCATTCATGACGTTGCGTTGCAGAACCTGCCCGTGGTTTTCGCCCTGGACCGCGCCGGCCTCGTCGGCAGCGACGGTGCGACTCACCAGGGAGCCTACGACGTCTCGTTCCTCCGCTGTATTCCCAACATGACCGTGATGGCACCGGCGGACGAGAACGAATGCCGCCAGATGTTATATACGGCGACCACGCTGCCGGGTCCTTCGGCAGTCCGCTATCCGCGCGGCACGGGACCGGGAGTTCCGCTGGTCGAGGAAATGACGGCATTGCCGGTCGGCAAGGCGCAGACGCGTCGCGAAGGCCGCAGCGGACTTGCGATGCTGGTGTTCGGCACGCTGTTGGAGCCGGCCATGAAGATCGCGGAGCGGCTCGACGCCACGCTCGTGAACATGCGTTGGATAAAGCCACTGGACGAGGACCTGGTCATTGCGGTGGCCTCGCGCCATCGAGCGATCATCACCATCGAGGAGAACGCCACCATCGGCGGTGCGGGCTCCGCGGTGGGGGAATTGCTGGCGTCCGAGGGGCTGCTCATACCTCTTTTGCAGCTCGGTATTCCGGATCGTTTTATCGAGCACGGCTCGCGCGACACCTGCCTGATCGCCGCCGGACTCGACACCGCGGGCCTGACGTCCAGCATCGACCGCTGGTGGGCTTTGCAGACGCGGGAACGCGAACGTATCCGGTCCGCGGGCGGCGCTTGAACCCCGGCCGGGGCGCCCCTACTTACCCACTATATTAGGTAAGCTTTCAGGCTCGATGATATGACGCCCCCTCCCGGCAACGCCAAGATCGTGCGACCCGTCGTTACGGAAATTGAGGATGTGCAGGGACGCGCCGACACGCGCCGCCTGCCCATCAACCGCGTCGGCATCAAGGACATCCGCCACCCCGTGCGGGTGAAGGACCGCTCGGCGGGTGAGCAGCACACCATCGCGAACTTCAACATGTACGTGAGCCTGCCCCACAACTTCAAGGGCACGCACATGTCGCGCTTCGTGGAAATCCTCCACGGCGAGCGCGAGATCTCGGTGGAGTCGTTTCGCGCGATGCTGGAAAAGATGACCGAACGGCTCGAGGCCGACACCGGGCACATCGAGATGAGCTTTCCGTTCTTCGTCATGAAGAAAGCCCCCGTCTCCGGCGTCGAAAGCCTCATGGATTACCAGGCGACCCTCATCGGCGAGCGCCGTAACGGCGAGACCGAAATGTGGGTGCGCGTCGTGGTGCCGGTGACGAGCCTGTGCCCGTGCTCGAAAAAGATCTCCGCTTATGGCGCGCACAACCAGCGCTCGCATGTCACGATAAAAGCGAAGCTGCGCTCGCATCTGTGGATCGAGGAGATTATCGGAATCGCCGAGAGCGAGGCCTCCAGTGAGCTCTACGGCATCCTGAAGCGCCCCGATGAGAAGTACGTGACCGAGCGGGCTTATGACAATCCGAAGTTCGTCGAGGACATGGTGCGGGATGTGGCCGCGCGTTTGAATGCGGACGAGCGGATTGCGGCGTACACGGTCGAGTCCGAGAACTTCGAATCCATCCACAACCATTCCGCGTACGCCCTGATCGAGCGTGACAAGGACGCGGAATAGGGTCGCCGAACCTGCGCGGCCTAGGAGCCTGTCTGATTTAGGATCGCCGTAGCGAGGCCGCAGTAGGCGAGCCTAAGTCAGACAGGCTCCTAGCCTTACGAATAATTAATCCGGCCTTCATGACGGCGAGCGAACTCGCGTCTAACGTGTGGTCTGCCGCGAGTGCTCGCGCCACCGCTCGAACTGGAGACCTGAATGAAGATCACCGCCGCTCTCGCCGCCGTTGCCGTTCTTGGCTGGGGCGCCGCCGTCGCCGCCGATCCGCCGGCTACGACCACGGCCACGCCCAGCAGCGCGAGTGCGACCCCCGTAAAGCCGATGTCCCTCAAGGCGTGCAACAAGCAGGCGGATGCCAAGAGCCTGACCGGGGCGCAGCGCTCCGCCTTCGTCAAGAATTGCCGGGCGCCGAAGGGCGCCGCCCCGCCCTGAGGCGCCAGCCATGGGCTCATTCATTTCAGCGGCAGCTCGACCACCACCCGCAGGCCGGGCTCGTTGTTTTCGAGCGTGAGCCGCGCG
The DNA here is from genome assembly GCA_035566815.1 of Steroidobacteraceae bacterium. Classification (GTDB taxonomy): domain Bacteria; phylum Pseudomonadota; class Gammaproteobacteria; order Steroidobacterales; family Steroidobacteraceae; genus 13-2-20CM-66-19. Next base: position 5,887 of record DATMQL010000388.1, read on the forward strand.
CGATGTAACCGCGCGATCGCCGAGACGAGACTCAAGCCGAGGCCGCTGCTGTCAGGCCTGCCGCTTTGCCCGATTCTCACGAAGGGCTGCACGGCGCGCATCCGGTCATCAGCCGGCACACCGGGACCGTCATCGCTGACGACCAGGCAGACGCTATCTGTCAGGCGCTTCACGCTCAAGTCGATCCGGCCACCCGTCGGAACGTATTTCAGACAATTCTCGATGAGATTCGTGACCAACTGGGCCAGCAGTTGGCGATTGCCCTGCACGATCGCGCCGGTGTCTTCCTCGTCGACCAGGGTGAGGCCACGGTCCCGCACCACAGGCTCGAACAATTCGGCGAGCTCAGTGGCGAGCTCACCAACGTCGACCGCCACGGGCGAGGCAAGCGGCGCACCCGATTCCGCCAACGCAATCTGCAGCAAGATCGCGAGCGTTCGCTGTATATGATCCACTTCGCGCAGCGCCGACTCGATCGACTCGTGAACCGCCGGCTCGAGTGGGGGTAGGCGTAACAACAGCGCGTCCATACGCGTGCGCAAACGATGAAGCGGAGCACGTAAGTCGTGCGCGGCGCTATCGAACGTCGCGCGCAGGGTCCGCGCCTGATCCTCGAGGCGATCGAGGACATCATTGACAGAAGTCGCGAGCGCATCGAATTCATCGTTCGCTCCTGCTACCGGCAACCTCCGGCCCAGCTCGCCCGCGAGGATGCGTTTGCAGGTGCCCGTTACATCACCAACACGGCGCGACAGCCGGTAGCTGAACCAGAATCCGGTCAGCGCCGCCGCCAGCGACGTGAGGCCGATGCCCCAGAGCATGGCGATACGAAATTTCTCGGCGAAGCGGCGTCCCTGGGAGATGTCGGTACCGACGAGCAGGTGATCGCCGCCCGGCAGCGTACGCACCGCTGCCCTGACAGGATGAACCGCGCGGCGGCCGGGCTCGATGGTGGCGATCTCGAATTCCGGCCGGGTCTCGGTGGGCAGCGTATCGAACGGCCAGTGCGTCACGTTGCCGGCGATGCGCTCGAAATTGCTATCGACGAGCATGTACACCGCGCCGATGCGACCCCAGCTGTCGATCCGCAGGTTGATTTCATCGGTGACGCCCGGAATACCGGTGCGGGCGTAGCGGTCCTGGAGACTCTTCAGCTCGGTATCGATGATGACGTCCACCTCATCTGTGATGAGGCCGTCGGTGAGCAGATAAGCGCTGCCCAGAGTGACCGCGACTGCGAGCGTGACCAGAAACATATAACCGACGGACAGGCGAAACGCCGTCGTATTGAAAATGGCGCGGCGAATCACCGCTCAGTCCTCGGTACGCAGCACGTAACCCGAACCACGGATGGTGTGGATGAGTTGCCGATCCGAGCCGCGGTCGATCGCCTGGCGCAACCGGCTGATGTGGACGTCGATGAGGTTGCTCTGCGGGTCGAAGTGCAGATCCCAGACCCCTTCGAGCAACATGGTGCGCGTGACGACCTGCCCCGCGCGCCGCATGAGGAATTCGAGCAGTTTCAGCTCACGCGCCGTCAGCTCGATCTCGCGGCCGCCACGGGTCACCCGCCGTGCGAGAAGATCGAAGTCGAGGTCGGCCACCTTGAGCTTCGTGGCATCCGGCACGCTCGAGCGCCGGCGGGAGAGCGCTTCGATGCGCGCAAGCAGCTCCACGAAGGCAAACGGCTTCGTCAGATAGTCGTCGCCGCCCGCTTTCAGGCCTTTCACCCGATCGTCCACGCTGCCCAGGGCGCTGAGCACCAGCACGGGCGTCGTGATGCCTTTCTGGCGCATGATCTGGATGATGGCCAGTCCGTCGACGTGCGGCAGCATCCGGTCCGTGACAACCAGGTCGAAGTGCCCTTCCGTAGCTCGAATCAATCCGTCCCGGCCATCCGCGGCGTGATCGACCGAGTAACCGCTCTCTCGCAATCCTTTGACGAGAAACCTCGCGGCCTCGGTGTCGTCCTCGATAAGAAGTATGTGCACGGGGTGCGAAGATTACCATCCGCGCGCCCCGACCTCACTCGCCGGCGAAAACGGCTCAGCGATCGGTCAGGATGTTGCTGCCGGGGGAGCTCGTCTCACCCGACTGCAAGCGTCCGATGAGTGTGCGTAAGAACACGCGATTGAAGCGTAGCTGGCACGAAGCCGAAACCTGCTCGAGTAGCGTGGAGCTTACTTTCAGCACCGTCACGGCGCTGGCGGAGCGGATCGTCGCGGTGCGCTTGGCGCCCGGCACGTAGCTGGCTTCGCCAAAGCAGTCGCCGGTCTCGAGCGAGCCGAGCCGGCGGCCGTGACGCTCTACCGCGCAACTCCCGCTGACGAGAATGTAGAAGCGATCGTCCATCTCGCCTTCTTTGACGATCTCCTCGCCTTCCACGTAGTCCTGCCAGTGACTCGCGCGCAGAACCTCCCAGATCTCGGCGTGCGAGAACTCGTGGAAGAACTTCAGGCGTCGCAGGACACCGAACTGTTCCTGGCGATCGATACGAGAGTTCGCTTCGCGCAACCTTTGATGCACGCGGGTGAGCTCGGCCGCGAAATCCAGACCGCTCTTGTAGCGCTTGACCGGATCTTTCTGCAGCGCCATGGCGACCACGGTTTCCAGCTCTTCCGGAATGTCCTTGCGCAGAACATGGATCGGCGGAGGCGTGGCGTAGACGATCTGGTGCAGCAGCTTCTGCAGGTTGCCCGCACGGAAGGGACGCGAGCCGGTGAGGAGCTCATACATCACCGCGCCGAGGGAGTAGAGATCGGAGCGGTTGGTGAGATCGAGACTCTGCACCTGCTCCGGTGACATGTACGACGGACTGCCGGCGATGCCTTCGATACGCGAGATGTCGGAATCCGACACCAGCGCGATACCGAAATCGATGATGCGCACGTCACTGTCCTGCGTGAGCATTATGTTAGATGGCTTGATGTCGCGATGGATCACGCCGCGCGAGTGCGCGTAGTGCAGTGCCTTGGCGCACTTGAAAATGATTTCGACGGTGTCGTCGATGCGTAGCAGGTTATCCGGGCGGCAGTAGGCGGCGAGGGTGCGCGCGCCGTGGACGTGCTCGGTCACGATATAACAGTGACCGTTTTCCTCGCCCGCATCGAAGATCGGCAGGATGTGCGGATGCTGCAACATCCCGACCAGGTGCGCCTCGGAAAGGAACATCTTGCGGGCGATGCGCGCGCGCTCTTCGTCGACGCCGTTGTCGCTGTTGTAAAGTTTAATCGCGACGTCGCGGCCGTAGTACGCGTCATGCGATAAGTAAACTACGCCGGTGCTGCCCCGGCCGACCTCCTTGATGACTACGTACTTCCCGATTTTCTCCGGGATTTTCCGTGGAGTCGGCTTGGGAGGCGGAGTGGACTTGGAAGCCGGTACTGACATGACTCGCGAAAATAGCGAAACAGCCCGGAGAGGATACTGTCTGTGTCCGCGGCGCGACTGTGATGCAGACCTCACCGGCTCCGGCGGCGTGCGCGGCGCTGCCAAATCCGGGAAAAAACGCTACTTCCCGAAATGATCATAGCCCGAATGCGAGAACTCCATCACGTTCCCGCCGTTCGCGACCACGGCTCCCGGAGCGGCGCGCACGGTCCCGATGGGACTATAGCCCCAGCGTCCCGGCGGGAGCTCCTTGCACAGCTTCTCGACGTGCTCGGGATTCACCGTAAAGCACAACTCATAATCGTCGCCGCCGGTGAGCGCGAGCTCCCGGGCGCGCTCCTCTCCGACCGCTTCCACGAGTTCCTCGGAGACCGGGATCTCCTTGTAGGAGAGCTCGACGCCACAGCCGCTCGCGTGCGCCAGCTTGCCAACATCGCCGAGCAGTCCGTCGGAGACGTCGATGCAGGCGCTCGCATAGCCGCGCAGACACTTGCCGAGTGCCATGCGGGGCGTGGGGAAGAGGAAGCGTTTGCGCAAATAAGTAACGGTGTCTGTCGCGGCCTGGAGGCGACCCTGCTCCACCGCGAGGCCCGCGGCGGCGTCGCCGGGGGTGCCGGAAACAAACACGTGGTCGCCCGGCCGGGCGCCGGAGCGCAAGAGCGCTTGACCGCGCGGGACGTGACCCAGGATCTGGACGGTTGCGGTAAGGGGGCCCGATGTTGTGTCACCTCCGACTAAGGCGACATCGTGCGACCTGGCGAGGTCGGAGAAGCCGGCGGCAAATTCGGACAGCCAGGATTCGTCGGTGTTGGGAAGTGTCAGGGCGAGGAGTGCCCAGGCCGGGCGCGCGCCCATTGCAGCCAGGTCGCTCAGGTTTACGGCCAGGACGCGGTGGCCGACGGAGGCTGCCGGGCAGCCGTGGGGGAAGTGGACACCGTCCACGAGAGTGTCTATCGCCGCGACGAGGTCGCAGCCTGCCGGTGAATCGAGCAGAGCGGCGTCATCGCCAATCCCTAAGCGGACGTCGGGACGCTTATAACCGCTGTTGCGGAAGTACCGGTCGATGAGAGCGAATTCTGAGAGAGGCATTCCGCACACTTTACGGTATCAGTGCTCGTGCGGCCGGACCTCTTTCGCAGCTCTGTCCAACACGGCGTTGACGAACTTGTGGCCGTCGGTGGCGCCGAAGCGCTTCGAGAGCGAGACGGCTTCGTTGATGGCGACGCGGTAGGGGATCTCGGGCTTCGCGGTGAGCTCGAACAGGCCGATGAGGAGGACGGCGTGCTCGATCGGGTCGAGGAGCTCGGGCTTGCGGTCCATCCAGCCGGTGAGCTGGGTGTCGAGGGCCACGCGGGCGTGCCAGACGCCCTCGACGAGCTCGCGAAAGTATTCGCGGTCGGCTTTGGGCATGTCCTCGGCGTCACCGAACTCGAGGATGAGGTCCTGCCAGGGGCCGTCATTGAGCTGCCAGCGATACAGGGCCTGGAGGGCGAGCTTTCGGGCGACCGAGCGGGTGCCGGCGAAATAGTGGGCGGGCTCGGTCATGGGAACGGGTTCCTTCGGTCACGGCGGGTAAGTATGGCGCATCTCGTGTCGCGGCTCACGGGTGGTGCCTCACGCATCGGATCGTACGGCGCAGACGCACCAAATGCGGCCTCAGTGCGCTGCTCCTAGGCTCTTCGGTCGCCTACAGGCGCGCCAGCAGGTCCGCCATCTCCAGCGCGGTGTCCATGGATTCACCGCCTTTATTGCCTTCGGTGGTCGCGGCACGCTCAAGAGCCTGCTCGACCGTCTCGACGGTCAGAACGCCGAAAATCACGGGGACCCCGGTTTCGAGTGCCACGAGATTCAGCCCGCGGGCGCACTCCCCGGCCACATATTCGAAGTGCGGCGTGTCGCCACGGATGACGCACCCCAGGGCGATCACGGCGTCCCAGCGACCACTTGCGGCCAGCTTCCGGGCCACCACCGGCAGCTCGAAGGCGCCGGGCACGCGTGCCACCAGGAGATCCTCAGCGGCGCCACCGCGCTCGAGCCAGGAGGCAGTCGCGCCTTTCAGCAGGCTCGAGACAATAAAGTCATTGAAGCGCGCTGCCACGACGGCGACCTTGCGGCCCTGTGCGGTCACCTGGCCCTCGACGATCGGAGAAGACGCCATGTCAGCCCTCTTCCCCCACGTAGCCTTCGATTTCCAGATCGAACGCGGAGATGCCGTGCATCTGTTTCGGGGCGGACAACACCCGCATGCGCCG
>DATMQL010000389.1:0-5981 GCA_035566815.1 Steroidobacteraceae bacterium
CCAACGCACGCCGCCGTTACGGTGGTGGAATTCGGAGATTTCGAGTGCCCGAACTGCAAGCAGGCCGCTCCCGCGGTCAAGTTGCTGCTCGAGCGCTTCGAGGAGCGGGTGTGCTATGTGTGGCGACACTTTCCGCTGGCGGAGGTCCATCCGCACGCCCTGATGGCTGCCCAGGCCGCGGAGGCCGCTGCGGGACAGCAGCAGTTCTGGCCCATGCACGACCTCCTGTTCGAGAACCAGGCGCACCTGAAAGCCCAGAACCTGAAAAGTTATGCGGAACGGCTGGGCCTCGACATGGCGCGCTATACGGCGGAGATGGATGACGAGATCTATCTGCAGCGGGTTCGGGAGCACATGGAAAGCGCCAAGCACAGCGGGGTAAGGGCTACCCCAACGTTTTTCGTGAACGGCCGAATCCATGATGTCTCGTTCGGACTGCGCGGGCTGTTCGACGCGGTGGAAGAGGCATTGAAGCACCACCATCGCTGAGGGTGCTTCGACACGAATGCGTCATGCGCGTACCCGAGAATGCGGGGCACCATGGCAGTCACCGTCAATCTCACGTCCGAGCTCCGCGGATGGATTCTGCATAATCTCGATCGCGGTTGCGCGCCGCTGGACCTGGTCAACACCATGATCGGCCAGCGGTTCGAGCCGCAGATCGCGCAAGGCCTCGTGCAGGCGTTTGTGAGCGCGCGTTCTGCCGGGGTTGCCCCGCCATCCAATTCAGTTGCGCTCGAGGTGCAGGAGCCGTCCTACGCCTACGAGACGCCCCGGATTGCGACAGGGAATCTGATCCGTACCACGGACCGCGAAATCCCGGTGTTACTTCGCTACGAAAAACCCGTTGTCGTTCTCCTGGGAAGCGTTCTGAGCGACGACGAGTGTGCGGAACTGATCGAGCTGGCACGACCGCGATTGCGACCATCCACTGTCGTAGACCCGCAGACGGGAGCCAACACTGTCGCAAACTATCGCAACAGCGAGGGAATGTTTTTCCGCCCCGCGGAAACGCCTCTGATCGCGCTTCTCGATCGCCGGGTGGCCGAGGTGATGAATTGCCCGCTGGAAAACGGAGAAGGACTACAGGTCCTGCGCTACGGACCGGGGGGCCACACGGCACCCCATTTCGACTTCCTCATACCCTCGAACCCGACCAACGAGGCGTCACTGAACCGCAGCGGGCAACGGCTCAGCACGCTGATGATCTATTTGAGCGACGTAACGCGCGGTGGAGAAACCGTATTCCCGGAGGTGGGGCTCTCAGTCTCCCCACGCAAAGGCAATGCCGTCTACTTCGAGTATGCCAATAGCCGGCAGCAACTCGACGCGCGCTCGCTCCATGCCGGAGCGACAGTTATCGAAGGCGAAAAGTGGGCCGTAACGAAGTGGATGCGGACCCGGCCGTTCGTCGCGGCACGAGCTCAGACCTGCTTGGCACCCGGCAGGGCGACAGACAGCTCGAGGACCTCGTGACCATCCTCACGCTCCAGGCTGACCTGGACCGCTTCGGGGTCGACGTTGACGTATTTCTTGATGACTTCCAGCAACTCACGCCGCAGCAAAGGAAGGTAGTCCGGACCACCGCGCGCGCTGCGCTCCTGGGCGACGATGATCCGCAGCCGCTCCTTCGCAACGTTGGCTGTCGGGGGGTTACGGCGGAAAAGAGCGAGTAACCCCATATCAGCCTCCAAACAGGCGTGCGAAGAAGCCTTTCTTCGGTTCGTCCACGAAGCGAAGTGGTAGCGACTCGCCGAGCAACCGCGCGACCGCGTCGTCATAGGCGCGTGAGGCGTCGCTCGTGTCGTTGAGAATGACAGGGACGCCGGCGTTGGAGGCGGACAGAACGTCGGGGGACTCGGGAACGACGCCCACCACGTCGAGACCGAGAATTTCTTTCACATCGGTAACGCTCATCATCTCGCCAGTCGCAACCCGTTTAGGGCTATAACGCGTCAGCAACAGATGTTCCTTCACGCCCCCGTTACCCTGCTCCGCGCGCTGTGTCTTGCTCGCTAGCAGGCCGAGAATGCGATCGGAGTCGCGCACCGACGAGACTTCCGGATTCACAACAACAACCGCACGGTCGGCAAAATACATCGCCAAGTGCGCCCCCTTCTCGATACCCGCCGGAGAATCGCAGATCACGTAGTCGAAGCCGTCGGCAGTGAGCTCATCGAGCACACGGCGAACGCCTTCGGACGAGAGTGCGTCCTTATCCCGCGTCTGTGAAGCGGCCAGCACGAACAGTGTTTCGATTCGCTTGTCCTTGATGAGGGCCTGCTTGAGCGTGCAGTCACCCTGGATGACATTCACGAAGTCGTATACGACGCGCCGCTCGCAACCCATGATGAGATCCAGGTTGCGCAGGCCAATGTCGAAATCGATGACCGCGACTTTCTTACCGCGGCGCGCGAGACCGCATGAGAGGCTGGCGGATGTGGTCGTCTTCCCGACGCCACCCTTACCTGACGTGACAACAATAATTTCGGTCAATGTTTGCTCTCCTCTAGCGCAGCTTAAGCGCCAATTCGGCCAAAATGCAGCTTGTCGCCATCCAGCCACGCCTGGACGGGCTTGCCGGCGAGCTCGGGAGGAATGGTCTCGAAAACACGGAATACGCCCGCGATGGATACGAGCTCGGCGTGGAATTCCTGGCAGAAAACGCGAGCGGTGAGGTCTTCGCGCGCCCCGGCCATAGCGCGACCGCGAAGTGGGCCATAAATATGGACGCACCCATCCGCCGCTACCTCAGCTCCAGCACTCACCATCGCCGTCACAACGAGGTCGCGATTGCGCGCATAAACGCGTTGCCCCGAGCGGACCGTCTGCGTGTGCATCAGAGCGGGCAAGGCGGCGGACTCCTGAGGCGGCGGCGGCGCGGCGGCCTGCACGACGGGAACGTTCTGGTTCGCACGAAAGTGCGAGAGAACGGGGATTTGCAGCGCGCCCGAGAGCGCTTCGACTCCGAGAGAGCCCGTCGTCAGCCCGATCGAGAGCATACCCGCGCGCTTTACTGCGTCGATCACGCCACGAACTTCGGCGACATCGGGACTTTTCTCCAGCGCACTCAGATCGAGGCAAACGGCGGTGCGCTCGAAAAAACGCGGCGCCGTGGCGATACGCCCCGTCAGCTCGTCGAGAATGACTCCGGGATCGGTCGTCCGAATACGCACCTGGACCAGCCCGACCTGGCCGAAACGAATGTCGATCGCTGATTCACGCGGAGCGTCGGCTGGCTTGTTCATCATATTAGTGTTGTGCTGAAAGAATTCCCGCCACGTCCCAGCGAACACCGAGCACCTGCGGTACTGCGTCGCGCGGGGATGCCGCGAAGTGTACCGATAACTGCTTCTGACTCAACCGAAAATCGTCCAACGCGTCGATTCCCGGCGCGCCAGATTTTGGGGCAACCCGCGCGACGCGCTCAAGGACGGCGCCGCGCGCCGCGCGTCGCTTGCGCTTCGAGCGGATTTTCGGGCCAATAGTGTTTCGGATAGCGGCCGCGCATGTCTTTACGCACTTCCGCGTACGAGCCGCGCCAGAAACTCGCCAGGTCGCGGGTCACTTGCACCGGGCGTTGCGCGGGTGAGAGGAGCTTGAACGTCACTGGGATGCGGCCGCCGCCGATCCGTGGCGTGGCGTCGAGCCCAAAAACCTCCTGGAGGCGCACGGACAGCGCCGGCGCGCTCGGATCGAGGTAGTCGATACGGATCTGCGACCCACTGGGTACTTGCAGATGGGTGGGCGCGAGGGAATCGAGCTCGCGTTGCTGCTCCCAGTTCAACCGGGAGCGGAGCACATCAATCATTGGGATGCGCGCGAGATGTTCTTTGCGAGTGATGCCGTCCAGCCACGGCGTCAGCCACGTCTCGACGGAGGCGGCCAGGTCGGCATCCGACACCGCGGGCCAGGAACCCCCCGAATCTTCTGACGACTCGCCCGGGCCGCGAAGTTTTCGAGCGAATTCAATTCGCGCCTGCAGGTCCCGTGACTCGCGACTCCACGGCAGGGCATCCATGCCCAGCTCGCGCACACCCGTCAGCATGGCGGCACGAGCCGCTTCGACGGGAATTTCAGGAAGCGGCTTCTCCTCCAGGAGGATCGAGTCCAGCTGCACAGTGCGCCGAGCGATGACCGCCTGCTCGCGTGAGCTCCACTCCACAGACTCCTGACGTCGTAGTCGCTCAGGCATGTGCTCGTCGATATCAGCACGCGTCAGAGGTGCGGCCAGAAGAATTCGTGCATCGCGTTCGCGATCATCGAGGTCAACCGCCACGATGAGCTCCTGCTTGGCCAGCCCCTGCGGCTCTGCAAAGTGAGCCCCACGGCCATTCGCAAGCGTAAAGCGTCCATCCGTTGCGGCTCTGCGCCGTCCTATTCTGTCGGGATAGGCGAATGCCAACAGCACACCGACGTCCTCGGCACCGTAATCGTTGGACCGCCGATCCTGCGCCGTCGAGTTGGACGCCGAAGCCTGACGTTGTAAATCCTTCGCTGCCCGGCGCGCTCGCTGGAGTCCGAATCTGTCGATCCCCGGCGGGCTACCCTCGCCTCGCATGACTTCAATGCGCGTGCGGATGTCCGCATCGCGGGCACCGGAAACACCGCGCAACAAATCGCGCTCGCCAAGAAGAGCCGCCAGATCGGCGGCCAAAGGCAAGCGTCCCATGCCGCGAGCGCGAAGAAGCATGTGGGCGAATCGGGGGTGCACGCCGATACTCGCCATCTCACGTCCATGCGGTGTAATGCGCCCGTCCGAATCGAGCGCACCGAGCTTTTCGAGCACGTCGCGTGCGCTGGCAAGCATGGCCGCCGGAGGGGGATCGAGCCAACGCAAGGCGTTGGGATCGCGCGTGCCCCAGCTCGCAAGCTCCAGCGCCAATGGAATGAGGTCGGCTTCAGCGATCTCGGGCGGCGTGAATGGAGCGAGGCTTCTATGCGCCCCTTCACTCCAAGCGCGATACGAAACGCCCGGCTCCGTACGGCCCGCTCTGCCCTGCCGTTGGTCTGCTGAGGCGCGGGAAATTCGCTGCGTTTCGAGGCGGCTCATGCCCGTGGAGGGGTCGAACATCGAGCGGCGGACGAGTCCGGAGTCGACCACGACGCGTACACCCTGGATAGTCAGACTCGTCTCGGCGATGTTAGTCGCGAGGACGACTTTTCGAGTGCCGGGAGAGGACGGTGCAAGCGCGGCGTCCTGTTCCTCGGGGGACAGCTCGCCGAAAAGTGGTAGGACGCGGATGGAAGGCGTTGCTTCGATCAACGACTGGACGCGGCGGATCTCCCGCGCGCCGGGCAGAAACACGAGTACGTCACCTGTCTCTTCACGTACCGCCCGCATGACGAGTTGCGCGGTGACTTTCTCCGGTGTGTCGACGGCGCCCCCGGGCCCGAACCCGGGGCCGGGAAGCGGCGGGGCACCTTTCCCGGCGAAGCGGGACTCCACCGGATACGTACGCCCCTCTGAGGTGATGATCGGCGCGTCACCCAACAGCCGCGCGACCGCCTCGCCATCGAGTGTCGCCGACATGATGAGCACTCTCAGGTCTGGCGTCAGATTCTCCCGCGCGTCCAACACGAGCGCCAACCCCAGGTCCGCCTGCAAGCTGCGCTCATGAAACTCATCGAAAATAACCGCGGCGATCCCTTCGAGCGCCGGGTCATTTTGCAACATGCGGGTAAGGACGCCTTCGGTGACGACCTCGACACGCGTGTCACGGGAGACGCGCGTGTCCATGCGCATTCGATAGCCGATGGTGCGGCCGACTGGTTCACCAAGAGTCTGCGACATGCGCTGCGCGACCGCACGAGCAGCCAGGCGGCGAGGCTCTAACATGAGGATGCGTTTCCCGCGTGCCCAGGGCTCATCGAGGAGCGCGAGCGGGACGACCGTGCTCTTGCCAGCGCCGGGAGGCGCTTGCAGGACTGCGGATGGACCTCGCGCGAGCGCCGCGAGGAGCGCGGGCAGGATGGCGTCA
>DATMQL010000390.1:0-2021 GCA_035566815.1 Steroidobacteraceae bacterium
CGGCCTGGGAGCAGCCGCAACTCTTTGTCGAGGAACTTCGAACGGGACTCAGATCGCTGCGCTCATAGCACAGTCGGCGTCCACGAGCCCGCAGACAATGTCTGCGGGCTCCGTAACACGACCCCTGGCCCCGCTGCGACCTTTTGCCCAGCTCGGGCATCTAAGTAAGCCGTGGCCAAGCTAGTCGAAATCCAGATACCCCAGGAACTGCTCCAAAGGGCGCGCGCGGGGGAAGAGGCGGCTCAGGTGGTCATCTACACGGCAACCGCGCCCGCGGTTTTCGCCTTGATACGACGCCTCATCACCAACCGGGCGATGGCGGAGGACCTGTTCCAGGACACGATGATGACGTTGTTTCAGCATCTGCCCGAGTTCCGCGGGGAAGCCCCCCTCGGGGCCTGGCTGAGGCAGATCGCCATCTCGAAGTGCCTGATGTTCCTGCGGTCGCCATGGCATCGCGTGCGGCTCCATCTCGAGAGCGATGATGGCGAGGGCGCTCATGGTCTGAGCGCGCTCGTTACGCCAGCACCTGCCCTGGAAGGCTTGGATGTTGAGAAGGCCCTTGCATGCCTGTCATCGACGGCGCGCGCCGTGGTGTGGTTGTACGAGGTCGAGGGCTATTCTCACGAGGAAATCGCCCGGTACTTCGGACGTTCGGTCAGCTTTTCCAAATCGCAGCTCGCGCGTGCCCACGTAAAATTGCGCGAGTGGTTCGAGCCCAGCGAGGGCAGACAGACATGTACATCGATCCAGAGCAACGGCAAGACTTTGTAGAGCGGCGACCAATGGAGCAACAGCACAACATCGCGCGGCACCTGCGGAGTCTGCCGCAAGAGATCCGGCAACCCTACGATTGGATAGAGTTTCGCCGCCGTGCGTCACTGCAGCGAACTAACGCCTACGCTCGCGAAGGTGCGAACAAGAGAAAGTATGCAGCGATTGCGGCGGTGCTCTTCCTCGTAGTCGTGGGTGTTGCTGCTTGGGTCCGCATTACACGACCGGGCGGCGCGCCAGAATCAATCGAGAGCAACCGCATTTCTCGAACGGATGGGCCGGTATCGGCACGCGATACGGCGGTGACGGGGTCGGGCTCCCCGGACAGTGTTGATTCGCGCGTGGCCGCCGAGGAGCGCTGGCTCGTCAGTCTCCCCAGTGAACCCACAGTTGTACGTGTTGGCACACGCGCCGCGGTGGCGGGGCTCGAAGATCGCATCGCGCAGCTCGACGACTTTCTCTCCGCGGCACGAGTGGAGGGGACGCAACCCGCAAAACTGGCAGCCGCGGAAGAACAGCGTGCGCGCTTGGTCAACTCGCTGGTGCAGGTTCGCTACGCGGAGACGCTTGTCTCCAGATCGCGCTAAGGAGTTATCGGATGAGCCCCAAAATCATCGTGGTATTGAGCATCTTCCTGGTGTCCGGAGACGCATTCGCGCAAGACGTGAGTATTGTGTTCCATCAGACGGTTGTAACCGATGCGCCGACGACCGCAAATGGGACGGATCAGTCTCCCAGCGGCCGCAACGCGGACCTCGAAGCGCGGCTCGAGTCCGCCCGGCAGAGACTCGAGGAGTCCGCGCGGGAGGTCGCGGAGCTGTCGAATCAGCTCGGCGGCCCGCTCGTCCAGAAGTTCTCGACATTCAATGGCGCATTCGGCCGAGCCATTATTGGCGTGCAGCTCGATCCGTCGAGCGGAAAAGATGGGGTTCGGGTCATCTCCGTGAGTCCGGGCGGGCCCGCGGCCGAAGCTGGCATCCATCCGGGCGATGTGATTGTTGCCGTGAATGAAACCGCGGTGACGGGCGAGGATGCCTCGCGTCAGGTCGTCAAAATCATTCGTGACGTAAAACCGGACAGCAAGCTGAACGTGCGTGTGCTGCGCGACGGCAAGCCGCGGGACTTCACTGTGACGGCGCGCCCAGGGCCGGGCTTCATGGCGTTCGAAGGCGGTTTTCCCGATTTGCCAGCGATGCCCCCGTTGAATCCTTTCTTCATGGTGCAGGGCCCGCTGGCCAACATGGAGC
>DATMQL010000391.1:0-6910 GCA_035566815.1 Steroidobacteraceae bacterium
TGTTGCGACCCGGGCAGGTTCTGTTCACCTATCTGCACCTTGCCGCGGATCCCGCGCAGGCGCAGGCACTCATGAAGTCCGGCGCGACGGCTATCGCTTACGAGACGGTCACGGCTCCTAACGGTTCCCTGCCGCTGCTCACCCCGATGAGCGAAGTCGCCGGCCGTATGTCCATTCAGGTCGGTGCGGCGAGTCTGCAGAAGGCTAACGGCGGCTACGGCGTGTTGCTGGGTGGAGTTCCGGGCGTTCCCCCGGCGAAAGTCGTGATTCTCGGCGGTGGTGTTGCTGGTACTCATGCGGCGGAAATCGCTGTAGGCATGCGGGCTGACGTGACCATCGTCGACCGGTCTGTCGCGCGGCTGCGTGAGCTGTCCTCCATATTCGGGTCGTCGCTGCAGACGGCTTATTCGACTACCGAAGCGATCGAGCGGCAGGTGCGTGATGCCGATCTGGTAGTGGGCGCCGTGCTCATCGCCGGAGCGGCCGCACCGAAGCTCGTGACTCGGGCCATGCTGGGAACGATGAAGCCGGGTACTGTGCTGGTCGACATCTCGATCGACCAGGGCGGCTGTTTCGAGACCAGCAAGCCGACGACGCACGCGGACCCTACGTTTGTCGTTGACGGGATCATTCACTACTGCGTTGCCAACATGCCGGGCGCCGTTCCGCGCACTTCCACGTTTGCGTTGACCAACGCGACATTGCCTTATGTTCGGGCACTGGCCGATTTCGGTTGGCAGGCTGCACTCAAGCGCGATGCCGGTCTGGCCGGGGGCCTCAACGTACACGCGGGTGAGATTACCCACGACGTCGTTGCTCGTGCGTTGGGCTTTCAGGGCCGTCCGGCCCCGGTCGCGGCGGTTCGGTGACAGGGGTCCGGGTCCTGTAGCGCGCTCGGGACTTTGGCTCGGTGTCTGGGGCTCGGCCACGGAGTCGGCCACGGAGCGGTCAGGCACCACAGGTCGGGCACATTCAGTTGCTCTCTCAAAGGGGGCTGGCTATGGCCAGCCTCCTGCCGTTAGGCTACGGGCCCGTTTGGCTCACGCTGGAGAATTCTCAAATGAAGATCGCCCTGTCGGCCGCCATGCTGACTCTCGTTGCGGGTTCCGCACTGGCCGCGCCTGTGACTTACGACGTCGACCCTGGCCATACCTACCCCAGCTTCGAGGCCGACCATATGGGTGGGCTTTCGGTCTGGCGTGGGAAGCTGGATAAGACGTCCGGCACTATCGTTTACGACAAGGATAAGAGCACCGGTACTGTCGACATCACCATCGACACGACCTCCATCGACTTCGGTCACGAGAAGCTCAACGAGCACGCGAAGAGCCCGGACCTGTTCGATGTCGCGAAGTATCCGACAGCCAGTTACAAGGGCACGCTCGCGGGTTTTGTGAATGGCGCGCCCACCAAGGTGGAAGGCCAGTTCACGCTGCACGGTGTGACCAAGCCGCTGACACTCACCATCGACCAGTTCCTGTGTAAGCCGAATCCCATGACCAAGAAAGAGGTCTGCGGAGCCGATGCCAAGGCAACATTCAACCGCAAGGATTTTGGCATGGGCTTCGGCGACGCCTACGGCTTCAAGATGGACGTGAAGCTGGCGATCCAGGTGGAAGCGATTCGCCAGAACTGAGCGAGCGAAGTTTGAGTTGATGGGGCTCGCCGGCTCAGGGCGAGCCCTTTCTTCTAAGTACATTCCCAGGAATTCTGGCTCTGCCGGGCCTCGTCACACAGCCCGCGGCGTCCTATTGTGTAGACTCCCGCCCGAAAGGGGTCCCACTTTGTACGACAGTCCAAATTCCCGTTCTGTTTTGCTGGATACCATGGTCGAAGCCGCCGTCGAGGCGGGCCGGGCCGCGCATGAAATCTATATCGCGGGCTTCGAGGTGCAGCGTAAGGCCGATCACTCACCGGTTACGGTAGCCGATCACGCCGCGGAGGCGATCATTCTCGAGCGCCTGCGTAAGGCCGCTCCGGAGGTGCCGATCGTGGCGGAGGAAGAGGTGGCCGCCGGACGGCTGCCCGCCATCGGTAGCCAGTTTTTCCTCGTCGATCCTCTCGACGGGACCAAGGAATTCATTCAACGGATAGGCGACTTCACGGTCAACATCGCGCTCATTCGCGATGGCGCACCGGTGCTGGGAGTCGTTTATGCACCCGTGACCGCGGGCCTTTACATCGGCAACGTGGCGGACGGTTGGGCAAAACGCAGTCACCAACCGACCGACTCGAAAGTCACCGCTTCGCGCGAGCCGATCCACGTTCGACCGGCGCCGTCACGGGGACTCACCGTGGTCGTTTCCAGATCCCATGCGACACCCGAAACTGAAACCTACCTGGCCCAATACGCCGTCTCCGAGCGCGTCTCGGTCGGCTCGTCGTTGAAGTTCTGCCTGGTTGCCGCCGGCTCGGCGGACCTTTACCCGCGGCTCGGGCCGACGATGGAGTGGGACACCGCGGCGGGCCATGCAGTGCTGGTCGCTGCGGGGGGCACTGTGTTGGCTCCCGGAGGCGCGCCGCTGGCGTACGGGAAGCCCGGGCTGCGCAACTCGAATTTCATCGCCAGCGGTGCGTTGAATCCCGTGCCGCTGGCCGCATGAACCGAAGATGACTACCACGGTTACCCGCCCGGCCCTGTCCGTGCAACTGCAGCGACTCGAGGCCGAGTCGATCGGTATCATTCGCGAAGTCGCCGCCGAATTCCGCAATCCGGTCATGTTGTATTCGATCGGCAAGGATTCCGGCGTCATGTTGCACCTGGCGATGAAGGCGTTCTATCCGTCGAAGCCACCGTTTCCGCTGTTGCATGTCGATACGGGCTGGAAGTTCCGCGACATGATCCGCCACCGGGACGGAATCGCCGCCCGCTATGGCGTGAAGTTGCTCGTGTATACGAACCCCGAAGGGGTCGCCCGCGGCATCAATCCCATCACTTCGGGCTCGCAGCTGCACACCCAGGTCATGAAGACCGAAGCGTTGAAGCAGGCGCTCGACAAGTGGGATTTCGACGCGGCCTTCGGCGGCGCACGGCGCGATGAGGAAAAGAGCCGTGCAAAGGAACGTGTGTTCTCGTTCCGCTCGGCAGGTCATGTGTGGGACCCGCGTAATCAGCGTCCGGAGCTTTGGAATCTCTATAACACCCGCATTGCCAAGGGCGAGACCATCCGTGTGTTTCCGCTTTCCAACTGGACGGAGCTCGACATCTGGCAGTACACGCGCGCGCAGGACATCCCGGTCGTGCCACTGTATTTTTCCGCGCCGCGGCCGGTTGTGAAGCGGGATGGATTGTTGATCATGCGGGATGACGATCGCATGCCCCTGTTGCCTGGCGAGGTCGAGGAAACGCGCAACGTGCGCTTCCGCTCGTTGGGGTGCTACCCGCTGTCGGCTGCCATTGAGAGTGATGCCGAGACGCTCGATGACATCATCGCGGAGATGATGGCCTCGCGAACGTCGGAGCGTTCTGGCCGGCTCATCGATAATGACGAGGCGGCCTCCATGGAGAGAAAGAAGCGCGAGGGGTACTTCTGATGATCACCTACGCGCCCAAACATGTCACGGTAAGCTCGGGAGGGAGCTCCGACGGTCCGGCGAAAGGACTGCTGCGCTTCCTCACCTGTGGCTCGGTCGACGACGGCAAGTCGACGCTGATCGGACGGCTCCTGTATGACACTAAGCTGATCCTCGAGGACCAGCTCGTCGCTCTCGAGCGGGATAGCCGCAAACACGGCACCACGGGCGACGATATCGACTTCGCGCTGCTCGTCGACGGGCTCGAAGCCGAGCGGGAGCAGGGCATCACCATCGATGTGGCCTACCGGTTTTTCGCGACCCCGCGCCGCTCGTTCATTGTTGCCGACACCCCGGGCCACGAGCAGTACACGCGCAACATGGCGACGGGCGCCTCGAACTCCGATGCCGCCGTTATCCTGATCGACGCGCGCAAGGGTTTGTTGACTCAAACCCGCCGGCACAGCTACATCTGCTCGCTGCTGGGGATCCGGCACATCATTGTCGCCGTCAACAAGATCGACCTGGTGGACTTCTCCGGCGAGCGGTTCCACCACATCGTCGGTGATTATCTCGGCTTCGCGCAGGCGCTCGATTTCGCCTCGATAACGACGATCCCGGTGTCGGCGCGCTACGGCGATAACGTTACACAACGCTCCGAGCGGATGCGCTGGTTCGACGGTCCGAGCCTTCTCGAGCATCTCGAGAGTCTCGATGTCGAGCGCGGCGTTGAGGAACAGGCCTTCCGGTTCCCGGTGCAGTGGGTGAACCGTCCGAATCTGGATTTCCGCGGCTTCTCCGGCACGGTCGCTTCCGGGAGCGTCAAGCAGGGTGATCGCATCGTCGTTGCCGCTTCCGGCAAAGAGTCCACCGTGGCGCGGATCGTGACCGCGGATGGTGATCTGCGCGAAGCTAACGCCGGTGACGCTATCACGCTGACGCTGACGGACGAAGTAGATGTCGCAAGAGGTGACGTGATCGCACGAGCGGACTCACGCCCCGAAGTCGTGGATCAATTTGCGGCACACGTGTTGTGGATGACGGAGGATGCAATGCTTCCCGGGCGCTCGTATCTGATGCGCATCGGTACGAAGTACCTCCCCGCCCGCGTCACGAGCCTCAAGCACAAGGTGGACGTCAATACGCTGGAGCACATTGCCGCGAAGACGTTGGGGTTGAATGAGATTGGCCTGTGCAATCTGGCCACCGCCGTGCCGGTGGCTTTCGATCCCTACACGGAGAACCGTGAGACAGGCGCATTCATTCTCATCGACCGTTTCACGAATGCGACGGCTGGCGCCGGCATGATCACCTTCGGCTTACGCCGGGCGACCAACATCCACCGCCAGAGCCTGATGGTCGACAAGACCTCGCGGATTGAATTGAACGGGCACCGGCCGGCCATTCTCTGGTTCACGGGATTGTCGGGTTCGGGCAAGAGCACCATCGCCAACGTGGTGGCGCGCGAGCTGCATGCGTTGGGTGCACACACCTACATGCTCGATGGCGACAACGTGCGTCATGGACTGAACCGTGACCTCGGATTCACCGATGCCGATCGAGTCGAGAACATCCGTCGCGTCGGCGAGGTGGCCAAGCTGTTTGTGGACGCCGGAACGGTTGTGTTGTGTTCTTTCATTTCGCCGTTCCGCGCGGAACGACAGATGGTGCGCGAGCTGGTGGGTCCGGACGAATTCGTCGAAATCTTCGTGGACACTCCGATCGAGGAGTGCATGCGTCGTGACCCGAAAGGGCTGTACGCCCGTGCCAAGGAAGGCAAGATCAAGAACTTCACCGGTATCGATTCACCGTACGAGGCGCCGGAAAATCCGGAGATCGTCGTGAGTGCTGCCGAGTGTTCGCCCGACGAGATCGCCCACCGCATCGTCGAGAGTCTGCGGCAGCGGGGGATTATCGGCTAGGAGCCTGTCTGACTAATGATCGCCGTAGCGAAGGGCGGCCGCAGTAGGCGAGCATTAGTCAGACAGGCTCCTAGGTGGTGGCGCGCGCGGCGACGTACTCCGCCAGCGCCAGGGATGCGGTGAGGCCGGGCGATTCGATTCCGAAGAGATTCACGACGCCCGGTACTCCGTGGGTCTCCGGCCCTTCTATCCGGAAGTCAGCCGGGACTTCGCTCGGGCCGGTGATTTTTGGCCGAATCCCCGCGTACGCGGGCTGCAGTGCTCCGTCCGGCAGATCCGGCCAGTAGGCGCGGATTGCCGCGTAGAACCGTTTGGCCCGGCGTGGCTCGACCGCGTAGTCGCATTGCTCCACCCATTCCACATCAGGCCCGAACCGCGCGCGCCCAGCGAGGTCGAGAGTTAGATGCACGCCCAGGCCGCCGGGCTCGGGGATCGGATATACCAGGCGCTCGAACGGCGAGCGGCCCGCCAGGGTGAAGTAACTTCCTTTGCAGAAATAGGGTGTTGGAATGTGCTCGGCCGGAAAGCCCGTTATGAGTCGAGCGATGTGCGGGGCGTGGAGACCCGCACTGTTGATGATAGTGTTGGCCTTCAGACTGGGCGGCTCGTCATTGATCCCCATCTGAATGCCGCCAGGTTCGAGCTGTAGATGAGTCACGCGACTGCTGGTGACCAGCGTGGCGCCACGAGTCTCGGCCTGTCCGAGGAGGCAGAGCATATAGGCGTGCGAGTCGATGATGCCGGTCGCTGGTGAATAGAGTGCTCCTTCGCAAGCGAGCTGAGGCTCGAGCGCGAGCGCGCGGTCGCGGCTGAAGAACTCCAGGGCGACGCCGTTGGCGTGCGCCGCCGCTTTGATCCATTCGAGGTCCGCGAGCTGCGCTTCCGAGGTCGCGACAATGAGCTTCCCACAACGCCGATAAGGGACCCCGTACTGCTCGCAGAAATCGTAGAGCAGGCTGCGGCCAGTGACGCACATCCGGGCCCGGAACGAGCCGCGCGGATAGTAGATGCCCGCGTGGATCACCTCACTGTTGCGCGAGCTGATTCCAGTTCCGAAATGATCCGCCGCCTCGAGTATCAGAACCTCGCGGCCTCTCGTGGCGAGTGCGCGTGCCACGGCAAGTCCAACGACTCCCGCACCGATCACGACGACATCGACGTTGTCCATGTCGATAAAGTGTAGCGGCGCTCTCGCTCTACGTCCCGCAAATCGGCCGTCGGGTGGGCGCGAAAGCGCAGCGTCCTATTTATTGCCCATCACTGGGGCATAATCCGTGCTCGATGAACGCAGCCGCCTGCAACGTGGCAGTACTTAGGAGCCTGTCTGACTAATGCTCGCCTACTGCGGCCGTCTACTGCGCGCGCTTCGCGTGCTCGCAGCCGGACCAGGGTGTGGCCTCGCGGCCCCACCCGTGCGACGCACGCGTCGCACCCCCTCATCGGCATCTTTCTGCGATCGTTTCCCTTAAATAGGC
>DATMQL010000392.1:0-6487 GCA_035566815.1 Steroidobacteraceae bacterium
GTTACCGGCTTGAAAGTCGACGCAGATTCCCTGATCACTCCGATCGCGTCCGAATCCCTGACTCAACAGGTCCTGCGGGACCAGCAGGCGGTGCGTGTGGACGACGTTCTGGAGTATGTCAGCGGGGTTGAAGTCGCGCCGAACGGGCAATCCGCTGTGGGCTTCTCGATACGCGGGTTTCCAACCTATCAGTATTACGTAGACGGTGTCCGGGTGGCGCCGGACCTGAATCACGACGGTTTTCGTGAGCTCGCCAATGTTGAAAGCATCGAGGTCGTGAAGGGTCCGCTCTCGACACTGTATGGTCGTACGGAGCCTGGCGGCCTCATCAATGTGGTCACGAAACAGCCGCTAGCGCAAGCATACCTCTCCCTGGATCAGCAGATCGGCAACTTCAACCGTCATCGTACGCAACTCGATGCCGGCGGCCCCTTGGTCGCAGGGGACGAGATCTTGTACCGCTTCAATGCCGCCTACGAAGCGGGAGACTCTTTCCGTGGCGCGCGCGTCAACCGCCGCATCTTTCTGGCGCCGGTCGTAAACTGGAAGCTCTCTGATAAGACCGAGAACACTTTCTATCTCGAATACCTGAACAGCCACGATCCTGTTGACTCCGGCCTCCCGGTCATTGGCGGGCATCTGCCGCCCGTGCCTGTGGAGCGTACAGTTGAGGATGGTGGTGAAGTGCACACGACGGACTTGCGAGTGGGTGTTCGAGGCTCGCACGTGTTTGACGACGGATGGACGGAGCGCCATTACGTCGATGCGCGCTGGCTGCGGACCCCGCAATCTCCAGAGTTGGCACTCGCCAACGATGGACTTTCATCAGCAGATTGCAGCCCGAGCCGCTGTCCCGTTGAGCGGCAACTGCTGGCAATCCCTGTGGCCACGGGCAGTACCTACTACGGAGCGCTGAATCTCACCCGTGACTGGGAGTTTTGGTGGACGCGTCACTCGCTCCTGGTGGGAATGGATTACATGCGGTCCGTCGAGAACGAGGAATTTGAGTTGGAAAGTGATCCGGCAGGCGACATCGACCTTTTCCAGCCTCAACATGCAGCCGTACCCCCAGGGCTCCTGCAGGGCCCACGCTCTTACGCGTCAAAGAGCGAGCAGTGGGGAGGAATCTACTTGCAGGATCAGCTCGCCCTGGGGGAGAAACTGCGTTTGCTCGGGGGAGCCCGCTTCGACCTGGCGAAAGCGGCGGCACTCCTCGAAAACGCGCTCACCGGGCGCGCGGGCTTTGTGTGGCTTCTGAGGCCAGCGGTGAGCGCCTATTTGAATTTCACGGAAGGTTTCGGTGTCAACTCCGGTTTTTACGCCTTCGGAAATGCGAGCGCAGCGACCCACGGGGCGTCATCGCGGGAGTGGGAAACCGGACTCAAGGCCGAATTCCTCGATGGCCGCGCAGGCGGATCGGTGGGGTGGTTCGACCTCATCAAGCATGATCGAAGCTCGCCGGTACAGTTGCCTGTGCTTACGAGCTTTCCGCTCGTGGTAGGCGCCACACGTAACAAAGGCCTGGAGCTCGACTTGCACGGCGAAATGCTGCCGGGCTTACAGTTGCTGGCGAGCGGCGCGTATATCGATTCCAGGATCATCGGCGCGTCCATCGATGGATACACGGTCGTGGGCACGAATTACGTCCCCGCCGGACTCGAGTTGGTCGGCACCGCGGGCAACCGACTGTTTGGCGTGCCCCGCTTCGGAGGAAGCCTGTGGATGACGTATCACGTTACGGGCGGAAATCTCGGAGGATTGAAGCTCGGCTTGGGAGCCGTAGCTCGCGGAGAGCGCGAGGGAGATAACGCCAACGATTACCAGCTTCCGGGTTTCGTGCGCTGGAACGCGCTGGCTGCCTACAGTTGGCGCATAGCAGGTACCCGTTTGAGTGTCCAGGTCAACGTGGACAATCTTTTCAACGCGCGTTATTTCGAATCGGTCAGCGGGACGTACACGGTGATGCCGGGTTCGCCACGCAGTTGGGTTGCATCTGCGCGCGCCGAGTTCTGAATCGAATTCGCGGGTTGCGGCCCGGTCCCCGGGACCGGAATGGGAACGGTCGCCCGCAGTGGGTCACGTCACACTCGCACTTCGGTGCGAAATGTGTCATTTTTGTCGCATGAACGCGCCTCGAAGAGCGTGCCGGCGTCGAGGAGCGGTCACGGCTCCGCAAGGCGCCACTTCCTGCTCGCTGCGACGGTCAAATTCCAGCCCATGACGAGTCTCGAGACTTTTGGTTACAAGCAGGAGCTGAAACGCGCGCTCACCACCAGGGACCTGATCGTCTACGGCATGGTCTTCATGGTGCCCATATCCCCGTTCGGGGTATTTGGATTCGTGTGGCACGACGCAAAAGGCATGGTGCCGCTGGCGTATCTCGTCGGGCTCGTCGGCATGTACTTCACGGCCATGAGTTACGCGTCGATGTCCCGCGCTTTTCCCATGGCAGGCTCGGTGTACTCTTACGTCGGGCGCGGTCTGCACGAGGCCGCGGGATTTTTCGCTGGTTGGTTGATTCTTCTCGACTACATCCTGGTGCCGGCGCTGTTGTACATCTTCAGCGCCGTGGCCCTGCGTCCCCTGCTACCGGGAGTGCCCGACTCGATCTGGCTCCTGGGGTTCGTCGGTTTCAATGCCGTCGTGAACCTGATCGGTATCCAGCTCACGGCGCGCGTGAATCTGTACATGCTCGCTTTCGAGTTGGTGACTCTGCTGCTGTTCATCGTAATCGGCCTCATTGCACTGTACGGTGGGCTCGGGGCGGGCGCATTGACGTGGAAGCCGGTGTACGACCCAGCCGTATTCTCGCTGGCGACTGTCGGTGGTGCCACGTCGATCGCGGTCCTGTCTTTTCTCGGCTTTGACGGCATCTCGACGCTCGCGGAGGAAAGCCTCGGCGGTCGCAACGCGGTAGGGCGCGCAACGCTGTTGGCTTTGTTGCTGGTCGGCTTGCTTTTCGTACTCCAGACCTGGATTGCAGCGGATCTCGCGCGAGGTATGGTGTTCTCCTCGGCCGACACGGCGTTTTATGAGATCGCGCAACGCGCGGGCGGGACGGGTCTGCGCGTCCTGTCGCTAGCCGCGATTGCTTTGGCCTCCGGTATTGCCAACGCCATGGCGGCACAAGGGGCGGTTTCCCGAATCCTGTTTGCCATGGCGCGGGATGGCAAACTCCCGGCGGTACTCGGTAAAATTCATCCGCGATATCGGACACCGTATGTCAGCACTTTGGCTGTGGCCGGCATCTCATTGGTCGTCGGGCTGTTCTTCGACAATCGCATCGATGACCTCACCCGGATCGTCAATTTCGGGGCGCTGACGGGTTTTTTGCTGCTGCACCTGGCGGTGATCAATCACTATGTTATCCGTGAGCGCAGCCGCGACTGGCTGCGCCACCTGGTCATGCCCCTGGGTGGGTTTCTGGTGATTGCCTACGTGTTGTATGAGATGGACGGGGCCGCCAAGATCATGGGGGCCGTGTGGATCGGGGCCGGCATCCTGTACTTCGTCGTGCTTTCCTTCTTATTGAAGAAGCCGACCGCGCTCGATTTCTGACCTCGGGATACCTACGATGAGAGCATTCGCAAGCCTTTTTCTGGCCCTGGCCGTCAGCACCGCCGTTTTTGCCGAACAGGCTGCCCCGCCCAATGCCACCCTGGCGCTCACTCATGTGAATGTCATTGATGCAACGGGAGGGCCGTTGCAGCCGGACATGACGGTCATCGTCAGGGACGGGCACATCGCCGACCTGGGGAAGAGCGGCGATGTGCAGGCGCCGCCCGATGCGAAGGTTGTGAACGCGGCGGGAAAGTACCTGATTCCCGGACTCTGGGACATGCACGTCCATACCGTGTTCGGCGATTGGATACCGCGGAATGAAAAAGTCGTGCTACCGATGTTTGTCGCTAACGGTGTCACCGGCGTGCGTGACATGGGCGGCGACCTGGATGTCCTCGTACAATGGCGGGCGGACATCGCTGCCGGAAAACTGTTGGGGCCACGCATGGTCATCGCAGGGCCGATGCTCGACGGGCCGACGCCCCGTTTCCCCAGTTCCGCGCCGGTTGCCAACGCTGCGGACGGCCGTAAAGTGGTCGATGACCTCAAAGCCCGAGGCGTGGATTTCATCAAGATCCAGTCGCTGATCCCCCGCGACGGTTATTTTGCGGCGGCCGAGGAAGCCCGGAAGTTGGGAATCGTTTTTGTCGGTCATGTGCCCGATGCCGTCCGGGCCTCCGAAGCGTCCAATGCCGGACAGAAAAGTATCGAACACTTTACGGGCATTTTTGAAGGCAGCACGACGATTGAGGATCAACTGCTGAAGGGTCCGAAGAGCCTCGGACAGAATGTCAGTCACTATGATCCGGCCCGGGCCCGGACCCTGATCGCCTTGATGGCGAAGAATCAGACCTGGCAGGTTCCCACACTGGTCTGGGAGCGCGGTCAGTGGCTCGTCGATGACATCGATCTCAGCCACGACCCCCGCACGAAATATGCCGCGATAGCCTGGAAGGAGCGCACCTGGCCCATGTTCGTGCATGACATCATGAAGGACATGGATACCGACCCGCTGCCGGTCCGCAAGCGGTTCGTCCAGATGGAGCTCGAGATGACGCTCGCCATGTTCCGTGCCGGCGTGCCCTTCATGGCCGGGACCGATACCGCGGCGGGCGTGCACATTTTCCCCGGCTTCAGCCTGCACGACGAGCTGGGTTTGTTTGTCAAAGCCGGGCTGACCCCGATGCAGGCCTTGCAGACCGCCACCCGCAATCCGGCGCAGTTCCTGGGACGGTTGGCTGACATGGGAACGGTCGAGAAGAGCAAAGTCGCCGACCTGGTGTTACTGGATGCGAACCCGCTGGTCGACATCGGCAACACGCAGAAGATACGCGCGGTGGTCCTGGCGGGCCGCTATTTCTCGCGCGCCGACCTCGACCAGATGCTGAAAGGGATCGAAGTCGCCGCCGTGGCGTCCAAATAGAAGCGACTCGCCCGCTCGGCCGCGGGCGCGCCAACAGCTGCAGCGGGCGAGTCGTCAGCCCGCCGCGGCGATGCCACCGTCCACATGAAGAATCTCGCCGTTGATGAATGCAGCGGCGGGGCTCAACAAAAAAGCGATGGCGTCCGCCACATCGTCCTCGTGCCCCAGTCGCCGTAACGGTATCGTTCGCGAGCGACGCTCGTATTCGGCTTTGTCATTGAGACCGAGGGCGCCGGGAGTCGGAACAGATCCCGGGGCCATGGCGTTCACCCGCACTCCCTGCGGTCCCAGCTCCGCCGACAGGGTTTTTGTCAGGGTGACCAGGGCTCCTTTGACGAGGCTATACATTGCAGTGTTGGGGTAGCCGCGCTCGGCGACGGGTGAGGTCATATTGACGATCGAGGCGCCCCGATCCGGCTTTCGATGTGACAGGAGGGCCTGGGTCCCCCAGAGGGCTCCCTTGATCCCGATGCCCAGCATTTGGTCGGCGACCTTCTCCGACACTGCTGTGATGGGCTCGTAGCGAAGCAACATAGCGTTATTGATGACCGCGTCCAGGCCGCCGGTCTCCCGGGCGAACTCGCCGGCCGCCTGCGAAAACGCCGCCTGACTCGATACGTCAGCCGTGTATGCGTAGGCGCGGCCACCGTCGGAGCGGATCTGCGCCACGGCGGCGGCGACACTTTGGGCGTCAATATCCACGAGCGCTACAGTCGCGCCGAGTCGCGCCAACCTGTTAGCCATCGCGAGCCCCAGGCCACGCGCGGCACCGGTAACCAGGACGGACTGCTCGGCAATCTCCGGAATTCTCAAAGTTCCCCCTCGACTCGTCAGCTCAAAGACATTTATACAGCGCGTTGATGAGTCGCGCCGCTCGCGGTCCGTTGGTTCCCACCGCATGCATTCTATTTATCGCGTACGAAAAGCCGATGCGGGCGTCCGGATCGCCGAACCCGAGCGAGCCGCCGATACCATGGTGGCCGAACGCGCGCGGATTGGGTCCCATGTACACCGCTTCGGGGGTGTTCAACAGGATCCCCAGCGCCTGGTGGTAGGGTCTTTCCTGCATGACTTCGGTGATGTTGTGCTGTTCGGTGATCATGGCCTCCACCGCGGCCGGTGATGTCAGGCGCACGCCATCGAGCTCACCGCCGCGGGCGAATGCGCCATAGATCCGGGCGACACCTCGCGCATTGCCGTGGCCGTTGCCACTGGCGATCTCACTCTCACGCCAGATCCGTGAGTTCAGAGTGACGGGCCAGGGCTCGGCGGGATTCTGCACGAAAGCTTTGCTTCGCAGGGTGTCCTTTTCAACCTCTTTGGCCGCGAACAACCGCGCTTCCATGTTAGGCATGACTTCGGCAACTCGTGCCTGGTCGTGTGCGGACATGCTGCCGAGTATGAAGTCGGCATCCAGGGGGAGGGCGATTTCATCGCGTATGAACTGCCCAACGGTCTTCCCGGTAACCCGGCGAATGATCTCGCCCAGCAGGAACCCCTGGG
>DATMQL010000393.1:0-5120 GCA_035566815.1 Steroidobacteraceae bacterium
ATGCGTAGATTCCGACATGCCGTCGGGAGCCTGCAAACGCCCGTTGGCTCGCGAGACCGGCGGAGGCACCGTCGCGGTTCCAGGGGATCGGCGCCCGACTGAAGTACAAGGCCCTGCCCTGCCCGTCGATGACGACTTTCACGACGTTGGGATTCAGAAACTCCTCCAGCGACTCGATCGGCGTCGCGAGTGTCGCGATATCGGCCCGCGGATGCGTTTCCAACAATTTCGCCACCTGTTTGATGAGGGCCGGCGGAATGAGAGGCTCGTCGCCCTGCACGTTCACGACGATCTGGTCCTCGGACCAGGCGCGCTTGCGGGCAACCTCGGCGATGCGATCGGTTCCCGAGGTGTGGGTCGACTCTGTCATGACGACTTCGGAGCCGAATGAATGACCCGCGCTGACGATCAACAGGTCGTCGGTGGCGATCAAAACATCCTCGGCTCCGGAAGCCCGCGCTCGCTCATACACCCACTGCACCATCGGTTTGCCGCCGATGGACATGAGAGCCTTGCCGGGGAGTCGCGCCGAAGCGTAGCGCGCGGGAATCACGACACGAAACACGCCGTGTCCGCTCTCAGCGCTCAAGAAGGGGATCGTCGGCCGCGAGTTGCCGCGCCTCTTCTTCCAGCATGACGGGAACGTCGTCACGGATAGGATAGGCAAGCCGGTCCATCCGACAGACCAGCGCCTGCGCATCGCGTTTATAAAGCAATGTTCCTTTGCAGACAGGGCAGGCCAATATCTCGAGCAGACGCGCATCCATCAGGATTTAACCTCCGACACTCGATAGGACTCGATCTTACGCATCACATGATTGAGCAATTCACGCGCCTGCGCTTCGCTGAATGTTGCGGTAGTGGGAACTGACCATAACCGCGGGTCGGCGAAAGAGGCACATTTTACGGCATCCTTCTCCGTCATGAGCACCGGAAGATCATCACCAAACGACAGATCCCGCGCCGCAAACGGGTAATGATCGGGAAACGCGTGCTCAATGACATCGAGACCCCGAGCGCGCAGATCACGAAAGAAGCGAGCGGGATTGCCAATGCCGGCAACGGCATGGACGGAGCGGCCTCGAAAGGCTTCGAGAGATCGTGACGGTTCCCCCCCATCGAGCCGGACGGCGTCACCGGGTAACAAGGTCATCTGCAGCGCTCTGGCTTCTATTGACCCAGCTTCAATGGATGATGCTACGCGCCGCAGGGAAGAATGTTCCGCAACGCCGTTAATAACGATGACGTCGGCATCCGCTACGTGGGAAACAGGCTCCCGCAAGGGACCGGCAGGTAGCATTCGTCCATTGCCGAAACCACGGGTTCCATCGATGACCACGATTTCGCAATCCCGGGCCAGGCGAAGGTGTTGCAGCCCGTCGTCGGACACGATGACATCGACACCTCGTGTCACGAGGGCCTGCGCGGCTGCCACACGATCGCGTCCGATGAGGGTGACGCACTGGGTGCCGCGGTAGAGCAGCAACGGCTCGTCGCCCACGTCCTGCCAGTTGGAAGTTTCGTTCACCAGGCGAGGCGCCTCGGCGGCATCCGCCCCATAGCCACGGGATACTATCCCCACCCGCAGCCCCCGCTCGGTCAGGTGGCGCGCCAGCCAGATGACCAACGGGGTCTTGCCCGTGCCACCGACGGTAAGATTCCCGACGACGACGACAGGTTTATCAACCCGATGGCTGGTCAGCCAACGCCGCGCGTAAGCGGTGGCACGGACGCGGATCGCAGTGCCGTAGAGCCATGACAGGGGCTGCAGCAACGAAGGTCCCGCAGTCTCGCGATACCAGAGCTTCGTGAGCCGCTGCTCCATGGGTTCAACTCAAACTTTGAACTGCATGCGATGCAGTTGGGCGTAGATGCCGTCCTTGTTGAGGAGTTCGGCGTGCGTGCCGGTCTCGATGATGTCGCCGCCATCGAGAACGATGATGCGGTCGGCCTGCTCCACGGTTGAAAGCCTGTGGGCGATGATGAACGTGGTGCGGTTCTGGACGAGGCGTGCGAGGGCGGCCTGGATGTAGCGCTCGGATTCGGTGTCGAGTGCCGAGGTCGCCTCGTCGAGGATGAGAATGGGCGCGTCCTTGAGCAAGGCCCGGGCGATGGAAATGCGTTGCCGCTGGCCTCCGGAGAGAAGCACACCACGGTCACCGACCATGGTGTTGAGTCCGGACGGCTGCTCGCCGGTGAACTCGAGAACACGCGCCGCGTCTGCCGCCTGCTCCAGGGCCTCATCCGACACCTCGCGGCCGAAGGCGATGTTGTTTCGGATCGTATCGTTGAAGAGGACGACGTCCTGGCTCACGACGGCAATCTGTTCACGCAGGTTGCGCAGATCGTAGTCCCGCACATCGCGCCCGTCGATTCGGACCGAGCCCGACATGACGTCGTAAAACCGCGGCAGGAGGTTCACGAGGGTGGATTTTCCGCTGCCCGACTTGCCGACGATGGCGACGCTTTCGCCCGGGGCGACCTTCAGTGAGACGCCATTGAGCGCCGGGCCTTTGCCGCTTTCGTACGAGAATGAGACGTTCGCGAATTCTACTTCGCCTCGTACCCGGGGTGTCGCGTAGCCACCGCCCTGCGACTCGGCCGGTTCGTCGAGAAGCTCGAACAGGCTCTGGCCGGCGGCAATACCGTTCTGCAAGGCGCCGCTCACTCCAACCAACTCCCGCAACGGCTGCGCGATGTTGACGAGCGCCGCGAAAAAACCGAGCAGGTCGCCCATTGTCATGCGCCCGGCGATGGCGTCCGCGATGGCTATGTAGAGAACGACGGCGACGCCGAGTGCGGTCACGAGTTGCACGGTCGGGTTCGCGAGACTCCTGGTCAGCACGAGGCGCATGTTCGAGCGCAGGTTGTGCTGGTTCACAATATCGAACTGACGGTCCAGATGCTCCTGGGCGTTGTAGACCTTGATGAGACGTGGCGCTTCGAAGCTCTCCTTGGACACCCGGGTTACGTCGCCGATCGAGTCCTGGATACGGCGGCTATAACGGCGGAAGCGCCGGTTGATGACCGAAATGAGCCAGCCCATCAGGGGGCCGATCGTGAGCGCCATCAAAGCCAGCCGCGCGTTGAGCCACAGCAGTAATCCGATCGAGAAGGTGATCGTGAGCGTCGTCGTGAGCACCGACACCACGGAATCGGTGGTGGCCTGCCCTATCTGCTCGGTGTTGTAGGTCAGCCGCGAGAGCAGCGCACCGGCCGAGTTGCGATCGAAGTAGCTGATCGGAAACTGCAGAACGCGGCGGAAGACTTCACCGCGCAGGCGTGTCACGACCCGCCGGCCGACATACCCCATGAAGTAGGTCTGCGTGAAATCGCCGAGGCCGCGCAGGATGAACAGACCGACCAGGATGAGCGGCCCCCAGGTGATGGTGCGTGGATCCCGGTGGATGAGCGTGTTGTCGCCGAGGCTCTTGGCCCAGTAGCCGATACTGCCCATGACGGCGGAATACAAAATGCCGCCCAGGATGGCAATGGTGAAATGCCCGCGGTAGGGGCGGACATAACTCAGCAGGCGCAGATAGGTGTGGAGCGCTCCCTCCGGCGCCGGCTTGTTGGCCCCCCCGGTGGTGCTCAAGGCTTGCCCGCCGGACCTTCCTTGATGGTGGCGATGTTGAGCTCGGCGAAGCCGAGGCGGCCGAGCACGTCCATGGCTGTAATCACCGACTGGTGTGTGGCGCGGCCATCCGCGCGGAGCGTCACCCGGACGCCGCGATTCGAGCCGGTCTCCTTCAACACCGCGGCGCGCAGAGTCTCGGGACTGGAGTTGATGAGCTCTTTCTCATTGACCCGGTAGGTGCCCTCCTGGGTTACCGTGACGACCAGCGGCTCGCTCCGGGCGGTCTGGGGAGGAACCGCATTCGCCTGTGGCAGGTGCACACGCATTCGACCCTCGTCCGTGAAACGGCTCGAGAGCATGAAGAAGACCACCAGAAGGAGCACGACGTCGATGAGGGAGACGACGTTGATCTCCGGCTCTTCGTGACGACGGGGCTTGAGGTTCACGGGCGGCTCGTCACTCTACTCAAGCGGCCGCTGCCGCGCTGGGTGAGCGCAGTTCCCTCACCTGGGACGCTTCGACAGCATCGGCCATCCGCATCGCGTTCTTTTCCATCTCCACCACGATGCGCTCAACCTTACCGCGCAAGTAACGGTAGGCGATGAGTGAGGGGATGGCGACGCACAGACCGGCGACCGTGGCGATCAACGCTTCAGCGATACCACCGGACAGCGCACGAGGATCACCCATGCCGCCCGATTGAATGGCGTTGAACGAGCGGATGATGCCCGTGACAGTGCCGAGCAGGCCGAGCAACGGCGAGATGCTGGCGATGGTGCCGAGCGAGTTCAGGAAGCGCTCCAGCTCATACACCACGTGACGACCGGTGTCCTCCAGGCGCTCCATGAGGATCTCACGCGGACGGTGGCGGTTCGCCAATCCGGCCGCGAAAAGTTTGCCCAGCGGCGAATTCTGCTCGAGCGCGGCAATGACCTTGTCATTCACCTGGTTTGCTTCGATGAGCTTCCAGACCTGCGCCTGCAACTCGGGTGGCAACACACGCCGGTCCTGCAGTGTCCAGAGACGCTCCAGCACGATGGCTGCGGCAACGATCGAGCAAAAAATAATCGGCCACATCAGCGGGCCGCCGGCCCGCACGATTTCCCACATCCAAGTGACCTCACGCC
Source organism: Steroidobacteraceae bacterium (assembly GCA_035566815.1). Taxonomy (GTDB): domain Bacteria; phylum Pseudomonadota; class Gammaproteobacteria; order Steroidobacterales; family Steroidobacteraceae; genus 13-2-20CM-66-19. The sequence continues at coordinate 4,705 of DATMQL010000393.1, forward strand.
GGTTAACCGGCAACAGCGACGCGGCATCATACCGGAGAGTCGCGGAGGCTCAAGATAACCTGCGCCTGATGTCGGGTCGCGGCGACGTACGTATGTGGGCTGGAGGTCGCCCGGTGTGTAAGGACCCGGCAGTGAGGACTATGAGTCGCGGGTCGGCCCGGGCCCGAGACGGTACGGCACGGAACGTGCGACCCATATCTGAGGAAGGAACCGCGTCTCAGGATAGAATTAGATTGTCAAGGGCGGCTCCTTCCACGGGGTTAAAAGAACCGTTGCGACCGAGTGCAGCTTCTTTGCGAATTGTTCTGGTAGAGTCCTCCCGCCTCATGCCGCGCCGCCTACTGAAAAAGATCTGTCCGTCCCCGGGCTCCTTGCAGAAGCACTGGTATCTGCGGCCGTTTGGGGACCGAATCGCT
>DATMQL010000394.1:0-3611 GCA_035566815.1 Steroidobacteraceae bacterium
CCCGCCGGCAGCCTGTGCGACATACAAGGTGCCGCAACCGGACAGGGACACCAGGAGCAACGCGATCAGGAACAATCGAATGGCAGGCGCTGCGAACGCCGGTGACAGGCCAGACGAAAATGCGCCCGATGCGGGCAAGAGGCGGTGTGCTGAGGATCGGCTGAATCCGGGAAACCGTCGCAATGACGGCAAGCAAAAAACGGGGTCCTGCGCACAGCGCATGAGCACTCTCGGGTAAAATTGAAGGTATGGAAGTCTACTTGGTTGGCGGCGCGGTTCGGGATCGCCTGCTCGGGCGCCCGGTGCACGAGCGCGACTGGGTCGTCGTGGGCGCTCGTCCCGAGGAACTCGAGCGTGACGGCTACGAGCCTGTCGGGCGCGAATTCCCCGTATTTCTGCATCCCAAAACGCATGAGGAATACGCCCTCGCCCGCGTCGAGCGCAAAGTGGGCCTCGGCTATCGGGGTTTTACGACGCAGTTTGCCCCTGACGTGACTCTCGAGGACGATCTGCGCCGCCGCGATCTCACCATTAATGCAATGGCTGAGACGCCTTCGGGCGAAATCATCGATCCCTACGGAGGTCGCCGTGACCTGGAGGCGCGTGTTTTGCGGCACGTGTCCGACGCGTTCGTGGAGGACCCGGTGCGCGTCCTGCGCGTCGCGCGTTTTGCCGCTCGATACGCCGACCTGGGTTTCCGTGTCGCCGACGATACTCTCGTCCTGATGGAACGCATGACGGCCACGGGCGAAGTCGATGCGCTCGTCCCCGAGCGCGTTTGGAAAGAGACGGAACGCGCGCTCGGCGAGTCCCGGCCCGACGTGTTCTTCGAGACGCTGCGCAGTTGTGGGGCGCTGGCGAAGATTTTTCCGGAGCTTGCCGCGCTCTATGGAATTCCCCAGCCGCCGCGCTGGCACCCTGAAGTCGATACCGGTGTGCATGTCATGTTGGTTGTGCGCTATGCGGCGAAGGTCGGCGCGCCGAATGTGGTGCGTTTCGCGGCGCTCACACACGATCTCGGGAAGGCGCTCTCGCCGCCGGAAAAGTGGCCGAGTCACCATGGTCACGAGGAAGCGGGCGTGCCGCTCATCATCGACTTGTGCGATCGCCTGAGGGTCCCCAATGAGTATCGCGAGCTCGCGATACTCACCGCCCGGCATCACGCCTCCGTTCACCGCGCCGCCGAGGCCCGTCCCGCGACGCTTTTGAAGTTGTTGGAAACCGTCGATGCGTTCCGCAGGCCCGAGCGGTTCGGCGAGCTCCTGTTGGCGTGTGAGTCCGACGCCCGGGGTCGCACTGGCCTCGAATCTCAGCCCTACCCACAGCGCGAATATCTCCTCCGCGCCCGGGACGCCGCCGCTGCTGTTGTGCTTACCGACGAGGAGCGGGCCCAGCTCAAGGGTCCTTTCCTTGGCGAGAGAATTCGGGACAAGCGACTTGCGGCGGTGACCGCCGTGAAGGACTCGTCCTGTCCGCCGCAGCGCCCGTCCCACTAGGAGCCTGTCTGACTAATGCTCGCCTACTGCGGCCGCCCCTCATCGGCATCTTTCTGCGATCGTTTCCCTTACATATGCGTCGGCTATGCGCGGGAAACGATCGCAGAAAGCTGCTCGATGAGGGTCGCCCTCGCTACGGCGATCATTAGTCAGACAGGCTCCTAACCGGCGAGCGTCCCTGTCGTGGCCCGAAACATCGAGATCAAGGCTCGTATTGACAGCGTCACCGCACTTGGCGAGCGTGCGGCCGCGTTCGCCGACGAAGGTCCGATAGAGATCCAGCAGGACGACACGTTCTTCCGGTGTGACGCGGGGCGCCTGAAACTGCGGACCTTCGCCAACGGCGAGGGTGAGCTGATCTTCTATCGTCGCAGCGATCAGCAAGGCCCAAAAGAGTCCTTTTACGTTCGGACGCCGACCGCCACGCCCGATTCGTTACGGGAGACCCTTACGCTCGCCTATGGGCAGGCGGGCCGCGTGCGTAAGCGCAGAACTTTGTTTCTCGTCGGTCGAACGCGCATCCATCTGGATATCGTCGAGAACCTGGGGCACTTCCTCGAGCTCGAGGTCGTCCTGCGTGAAGATGAGTTTACCGAGGCCGGTGTTCGCGAGGCCGAAGAGATAATGCAACGACTGGGCGTGAGCCCGTCACAGCTGATCGATCGGGCCTATGTCGATCTTCTCGCCGAACGCGATGCGGGAACACACATCGGGACAGCTACACCAAACAGGTGAGTGACACCGTTTCGGACCGTCGGCAGACTGTACTGTCGAGGCCCGGTGAGATCCGCGTGTGATCGGTCGTGCATGCAGGCTAAAGTCGGTGTTGTGCTGTCGGAGTCTAAGTCAGACAGGCTCCCAGCCCATGTGACAGGTGACGGCGAAGGAGCGCATGGCAAACGGTAATGACTATTGGTTCGCGATCTCCGGCCGCCAGTCCGCCGACATTCGGGATCGTTCTGGCGCGACGTTGTATTGTCTGCGCCGGCGTTCCGCGGCCGAGCTGCGGCGCGGGTTGCATGAGTGGACGTTTTCCCGCGAGGGGAAACATCCATTGTTCGCGGTGCAGAGGGTGCGCCGCTTTCCGTGTCTACGCTACGCCATCATCCGGGATGGCCGCGAAGTCGGCACCGTCTCCGGTCTCAACCTGTTGAGGACGCGCTACTACCTGAAATTCGCCACCGGTCCTGGATGGGTGTTGTTTACACCGATGTATAGTGTTTTCTTCTACGGCATCTCCGACGACGCAGGAGCCGTGGCCGTTCGCGCGAGGCGTCATGACACCTGGGGTGTGCGCTTTGGCCAGGATCTCGACTCTCCCGAGTTGATCGCCGCGCTCGCGTTCGTTTTCATCGGCCGGTGGGCGAGCTGGTAGACGCTTCGTCGTAGATCACGGCGCCGTTGAAGATGGTCATGGACACATGCACCTTTTCTATCTCCGCGGGTGCGATGTGAAAGATGTCGTCGGATAGAACGACGAGGTCCGCCAGTTTTCCCGCCTCCAGTGAGCCCTTGACCGCTTCCTGGTGCTCGGCGAACGCCGATCCGACCGTATAGGCGTGAACGGCCTCCGCTACCGTGATGCGCTGTTCGGGTACCCAGCCTTGCGGGTTTTTGCCATCGAGCGTTCGTCGGGTGGTGGCGGCATAAATGCCCATCAGCGGATCCAGTGGCGCGACGGGCCAGTCGGACCCGAAGGCGAGCACAGCGCCGTGGTCCAACAGTGAGCGCCAGGCATAACTCGATTTGATGCGCTCGGGCCCCAGCAGTTTTTCGGCCCAGCGGCCGTCGTCGATGGCGTGATAGGGCTGCATCGACGCGACCACCCCGAGGGGCGCGAAACGCGCTATATCGCCGGGCCGTAAATGCTGGACGTGCTCGATACGAAAGCGGCGGTCGGCGGCACCGTCTTCGCGCTCCGCCCGCTCGAACAGATCGAGGATGGTATGGATCGCACGGTCACCGATCGCATGGATGGAGACTTGCAGGCCGGCCTGATCGGCGCCGCGGATGTCCCTATACATTCTCGCAGCATCGATGAGGTCCGCGCCCGCCAGCCCGCTGTTGCCCGGCAGACCCGCGAAGGGTGCATCCATCCAGGCCGTCGTCGAGCCC
>DATMQL010000395.1:0-4130 GCA_035566815.1 Steroidobacteraceae bacterium
CCGTGTCGATGTGCGCGTGATTGCAGCGACACACCAGAATCTTCAGGACCGGGTGACGCGGGGCTTGTTCCGCGAGGATCTCTATCACCGCCTCAACGTGATTCGTATCGAGCTGCCGCCGCTGCGTGCCCGCTCGGAGGACATTCCGGACCTGCTCGGCCACTATCTGACTGTCGCGGCGCATGAGCTCGCCGTCGAGCCGAAGTCTCTGTCGAAAGACGCTGAGACGCGGCTCGCCGCGTACGCATGGCCCGGCAACGTGCGTGAGCTGGTGAATCTATGCAGGCGCCTCTCGGTTCTGGCTCCGGGCACGGAGATTAGCGTCGAGGATCTTCCGCCCGAACTCGGCGCGGCTGCCGCTGCAGGGTCGGTGGACGCCGACTGGGCCAAGGCGCTCGCCACCTGGGCGGACCGGCATGCCATGAATGGCAAGAAACCCCTGCTCGATGAAGCGCAACCCGAATTCGAGCGTGTACTCATTCGTGCGGCACTCAAGCGCACCCAGGGTCACCGCCAGGAAGCCGCGAAGCTGTTGGGCTGGGGGCGCAACACGCTCACACGCAAGCTCAAGGAGCTCGGGATGGACGCTTCGGAATGATCTGATCGGGCTGCGCGCCCCGGCTGAAAGTCGCCGGGGCCGCCTAGGCCGGGCCGCGCAGGCCAGCGCTTTCAGCAGACGTTCCCGCTCGTCGCGGCCCTCGCGAACAGGTAACTTGCGCGCTCCTTGGATTATCGGGAGCGCGCCACCCTATGCCGAGCTTCGAAAAGTTCTGGCAGATCGAGTTTCTTGGCAACGAAGTACACGAGTGGACGATCGCCCTGGCGACGTTCCTCGTTACGCTGACCGTTCTGCCCATCATCAAGAGGTTCATCAGCGCTCGCCGCCGCCGGTGGGCCGAGCGTGAGTCGCAGGCTGCGCACGTGGGCGCCCCCGCTCACCATGCTATAGGTCTGACGGCGCTGCTCGTCGAGCGCACGAGCTGGCTCTTTCTCTGGGCGGTGGCCGTTTACCTGGCATCGCGCGATCTGACCTTTCCGCCCCGCGTCGAGCGCTTCCTCACGATTGGTATCGTCCTGCTGTTCTGGATGCAGGTGGGCCTTTGGGCCATGTCGTCGGTGCGCTACGCAATCGACCTGCGCCGTAAAAGCTCGGCCGGACTGGACGAGCTCCTGACGAGCTCGATCGACGTGATCCTGTTCGTTGCGGGCCTGGTGATCTGGGCGATGGTGTTGCTACTCGCCCTCGACAACCTCGGTGTGGAGATCAAGCCGTTGCTCGCCGGCCTCGGCATCGGCGGTATCGCCGTCGCACTCGCCGTGCAAACCGTGCTCAGCGATCTGTTGGCTTCTCTGTCGATCGCCCTCGACAAGCCCTTCGGGATTGGTGACTTCCTCACCGTGGGTGAGTCTCAGGGGACGGTCGAGCATATCGGTGTGAAGAGCACCCGTCTGCGCAGCCTTACCGGCGAACAGCTCATCATGGGTAACACGGACATCCTGAAATCACGCGTGCGCAATTACGGACGCATGCGCGAGCGACGTGCCGTATTTCAGTTCGGAGTGTCCTATGACACGAATCCCAAAACGCTCGCCGCCATTCCGGGCGAGGTTCGGCAGATCATCGAGGCCACGTCCGACACACGTTTCGACCGGTGTCATTTCCTCACCTATGGCGAGACGATGCTGCAATTCGAGACCGTGTTCTATGCGACCAAGCCGGATTTCAACACCTATGCCGATGCGCAACAGAAGATCAACCTGGCTATTTTCGAGCGGTTACGCGCCATGAACGTCAACCTCAACCCGCCGACCCGCAACGTCGTGCAACTCGAAAATGCACCCGCGAGCCGCGCTTCGACCGAGACTCACAGCTTGCGCACGTAGACGTCGATCTTGCCGCGCGGCCCGATGAGCCACGAGCCCACCCAACCGGTGATCCAGACAATGAGTGCGGTGCCGAACGCGGACCAGAAGCCGCCGGGGATGTGAAAGCCGGGCAGGATGCCGGCGACAAGCGCGACCATGCCGGCGTTGACGACGAGAAGAAAGAACCCGAGTGACAGGATCGTGATCGGCAGCGTGAGGAGGATCGCGATCGGCCGGACGATGGCATTGATGATTCCCAACAGGGCGCCCGCGAGAATCAGGGTGGTGGCATCGTCGATCCGGATGCCGGACACCCAAAGGGTCGCGATCCAGAGTCCGACCGCGGAAATCAGCGCACGGAGTATGAAGCCAGTCATTTCGTGTTCGCCTCTTGCGTACGCGTCACGCGCGCCTACGTACCGGTCGGCGCACCCGCGGCCATCTGTTTCTCGACGAATACCTTGAGCCGGGTCATCGCCGCCTGCCACCCCAAGCGCAGGCGCCTGTATTGTGCATCCCAATCCGGCGTGCCTGGAATGCCAGATCCGAGAAGCCTCACGATCGTCTCGGGAGGCGTCGCGTCCAGGATGAAGTCATCAACGATCGCGCTATCCGCGGGAGGTAGCTCCGACGCGGGCAGGTAGATGAGCCGCAGGCGCCGGCCCGGCTCGAAGACGTCGATGTGTGCCTCGAGCTCAATCGCCCGATCGACGCTCGCACGGAACAGGCCCCCCGCCCGCGCCTTGATGTCGGCGGCGGGCGAGCACCAGCGCTTCAGGTATTCGGATTTCGTCAGGGCCAGCCAAACCTTATCGGCATCGGCCGCGATATCGACCCGGTGTGCGTACCCTCGAAGCTTATCGCTCATAGTCGAATTGTGCCCTTCCTAGACAGGCGCGCCGGTCGCGTCTGCGGCCCGCCGGCTTGCGCTTCCGTCAAACATATTCCCGCGCCTGAAACGTCTATTGTACGGTACGTCGCCATCGGACCTGGGGCGGGTCGGGTTCAAACAGGTTCTAGTAGTCTTAATCACGGGCACTCCTTGGGGGGCTTTCATGCCGCTGATTCACATCGTGGTCGGGCTCGCACTCGCGCAGTTCGTCTTTTTCTGCTTCGCCGTAGGCAAAGCGCGCGGCACCTATAAGGTTCCGGCGCCGGCAACCACCGGAAATGAAATGTTCGAGCGCTACTTCCGGGTCCAGATGAATACGCTCGAGCTGCTCGTGGTTTTCGTGCCCTCCATTGTGCTGTTCGGCCAGTACCTCGGCTCGTATCTCGCGACCGCGCTGGGCGTCGTCTACCTGGTCGGGCGGCTCATCTACTTCACGAGTTATGTAAAAGACCCCAAGAGCCGCAGCGTGGGATACGGGCTCTCCGCCCTGCCTGTTTTCGTGCTGCTCGGTGGTGCGATTTTCGGTGCGATCCGCGCGGCCGTACTCACGCTTTGAGGTTTGAGGCGGTGGCGGCGCGTCCCCGGAAGAGCGCCACCACCATCGGCAGCAGCGAGAGCAGGATGACAAAAATCGTGACCAGTCCGAAGTTGTGTTTCACGAGCGGGATGTTACCGAACACGTAGCCACCCCAGATGAACAGCAGCACCCACGAGAAGCCGCCCGCAAGGTTGTAGCCCTGGAAACGGGCGTAGGGCATGTGCCCGACGCCGGCGACGAAGGGCATGAACGTGCGGATGATGGGCATGAAGCGCGAGAGGAAGATGGCCATTCCCCCGTACCGAACGAAGAATGCCTCCGTGCGCCGCAGGTATTCGACTTTCAGGAGTCGGTAACGGCCGCTGAAGGCCGCAGGGCCGATGAACCGGCCTATGGCGTAATTGGTCGAATTACCCAGTACCGCCGCAAGTGCGAGCAGAAGTGAGAGCGCCGGTGCATTGAGTGTCCCGCTAGTGTCCACCGCCGCGAGCGCCCCGGTGGCGAACAGCAGGGAATCGCCGGGTAGAAACGGCGTCACCACGAAGCCCGTCTCGGCGAAAATAATGGCGAACAAAATCCCGTACACCCAGAAGTGATACTGGGCGACGAGATCGACCAGGTGCCGGTCGAGATGCAGGACTAAATCAATGAACCAGGACAACACTCTACGCCCCTTCCGAATGCTTGCGCCTCGACGGCAGCATATCGGTAAGCGCAGCGCATCGCTCGCGCGCTCTCGAAGTCAGGGCACCAGCGCGCGAACCGCAAGAGGCGTCGCCTGACTCCGGGCCAGCGAGACCTTCGCTTTCAGAGTATCCAGGGCCAGGTGCACTT
>DATMQL010000396.1:0-9774 GCA_035566815.1 Steroidobacteraceae bacterium
AGTACTCGGTCGACCTCTACAAGCGCCTGCCCCAGGAAACCGGCCAGGATGTGAGCTTTCACGTCACTGGCAACCTGCGCCTCGCAACCTGCAAAGAGCGCATGGATGAGTACCAGAAGTACTGCGGCACAGCCAACACGATCGGTGTACCGTTCGAAGTCATCACCCCCGCGCAGGTCAAGGAGCTGTGGCCACTTGCCGAGATCGGCGGCAGCGCCGACACCCCCGCGATCGTTGGCACTCTTTATCATCCCGACGACGGCCACATCGCGCCGGCGGACCTGACGATGGCGCTCCGCAAAGGAGCCCGCAGCGCAGGCGCGGAAATCTACGAGCAGACCGAGGTGTTGGGCTTCGAGCGAACCTCCTCGGGCGAATGGAAGATCCGCACCAATAAAGGTGACATCACCGCCGAGCATATCGTCTGCGCCACTGGCAACTATGCGCGGCAGACCGGCCGTATGCTCGGGCTGAACGTCCCGGCGATCCCCGTCGAGCACCAGTACATCGTGTACGACGAATCACCGGAGCTGAAGGCATACCGACAGGCGGGTGGCCGCGAGCTCGCCGTGCTCCGTGAATCCGACAAGTCCTACTACCTCCGCGAGGAGCGCATGGGTTGGATTCTCGGCCCCTACGAAAAAGGCGCGCCGGCCCGCTTCGCGGATGGAGTTCCTGACTGGTTCGGCCGGAGCCTCTTCCCGGGCGACCTCGAGCGGCTGCTGCCGCACGTGGAGGCCGCGCAACGCCGTGTGCCATCACTCGAAAACTGCGGCATCAAGGACATTGTCAACGGACCGATCTCGTATACCCCGGATGGCAGCCCTCTCATCGGACCTGCCTGGAACCTGCCCAATGTGTGGCTCAACGAGGGACACAGCTTCGGCATCACTGCGGCGGGCGGTTCCGGCTGGCAGCTTGCGGAGTGGATCGTTGAAGGCGAGCCCGGTATCGACATGTTGGCCGTCGACCCGCGGCGGTACGGCGACTACACCAGCAAGCGCTACGTCGTTAAAAAGAACGAAGAAACCTACCGGAACGTCTTCGTCATTCACTTTCCGGACGAAGAGCGTCCCGACGGCCGGCCCGCCAAGACGAGCCCGGTGTACGACAAGATCGATCGCATGGGCGCCGTGTGGGGCCAGCGTTACGGTTGGGAACGCGCGAACTGGTTCGCGCCTCCCGGTGTCGAACGCAAGGATCAGTGGAGCTTCCGCCGCACCAACTACTTCGAACACGTTGGCAACGAGTGCCGGCGCATGCGCGAGCACGTGGGTGTGATCGATCTCACCCCCTTCACCAAGCACGAAGTCACGGGTCCCGGCGCCGAAGCGTGGCTCGACGGACTCGTGGCCAACAAGGTGCCGACGAAGATCGGTCGAATCGCACTGTGCCACGCGCTCACACGCCGCGGCGGCATTCGCTCGGAATTCACGATCACCAAGATCGCCGACCAGCACTTTTACGTGGTCAGCGCGGGCGCCGCCGAGCGTTATGACGCCGATTATCTGCGCGCGGCCCTGCCGAAAGACGGGTCCGTCGCCATGCGCAACATCACGACGTCGCGCGGCTGTTTCGTCGTGGCGGGCCCGAAGTCACGCGACCTGCTCGCGAAGTTGACTGACGCCCCGCTCGATAACGATTCGTTTCCGTGGCTGACGAGCCAGACCATCGAGGTGGGACTCGCCGTAGATGTCTACGCCCTGCGCGTGAACTTTGTCGGCGCTCTCGGATGGGAGCTGCACTTCCCCATCGAGTACGCGCATCACCTGTTCGACGCTCTGTTCGAAGTCGGCAAGCAGTACGGCAGCGGCATGGTGGGAATGCGTGCGATGGAATCGCTGCGAATGGAGAAATCGTACCGGATGTGGGGCAGCGACATGACTCCGGACTACACGCCGTTCGAGGCTGGCCTCGACCGTTTCGTGCGCCTGAAGAAAGGTGCGTTCATCGGCAAAGAGGCCCTCGAGAAGCAGCTCGCCAGCGGTGTGCCGAACAAGTTCGTGACGCTGGAAGTACACGGGGTCACCGACGCCGATCCTCTGGGTAACGAGCCGCTCTTCGATCGCAGCGGCAAGATCATCGGCCGGGCGACCTCTGGCTACTACGGACACTGCCTGCGCAAGAGCCTGGCGATCGGGTACGCCAAGGCGGAGTTCGCCGCCGTGGGCACAGAGCTCGAAATCGAAATCCTGGGCGAGCGCAAGAAGGCCACTGTGGTGCAGGAATCGCCCTACGACCCCGATAACAAAGACCTGCGGGCCTGAGTACGCCCTCAGGCAGGGATCGGGTAATATCGACCGGGTGGGATTGCCCAAGAGCAAGTTCGCGTTTCTGACCCTGCCGCGCTACTCCATGATCGCCCTGTCCAGCGCGGTCGAGGCCTTGCGCATGGCGAACTTGGTCACGGGCCAGTCGGTGTACGACTGGTCGATCGTGAGCATGGATGGCGAGCCGACACCGGCGAGCAACGGACTCCAGCTCGCACCCACGACCCCCCTGGCGGAAGTAGGCCCGGTCGATATCTTCTTCGTCTGCGGCGGCGTCGATGTAAAGGCCGGCGTATCGCCGAAGATCCTGACATCCCTGCGTCGACTCGCGGACCGAGGTGTGCCCCTGGGAGCGCTCTGCACCGGCGGATATGCGCTCGCCAAGGCCGGCCTGCTCGACCAGTACCGGGCGACGATCCATTGGGAAAACCTATCGGCACTGCGCGAGGAGTTCCCGCGAATCCTGCTCAGCAACCAGCTCTTCACAATCGACCGTGACCGCTTCACCTGCTCCGGCGGGATCGCTCCGCTGGACTTGATGTTGCACCTGGTCAAGGCGAGGTTGGGTGTACGGGTCTCTCAGCTCATCTCCGAGCAGTTCATCGTGGATCGCATTCGCAACGACCGCGATCGGCAGTACGTACCGCTGCGCGCGCAGATCGGCGCCGGCCACGAAACGCTCCTCCACGCCGCCCGGCTCATGGAAGAGAACATCGAGAAGCCGCTCTCACTCGATGAGATCGCATCCGCCACCGAGCTGTCCCGGCGCCAGATCGAGCGGCTCTTCAAACGCCACCTCAACTGCGTGCCAAAGCGGTACTACCTGCAAATGCGCCTGCGTCGCGCCCGCGAGCTTTTGCTACACACGCCGATGCCTATCATCGACATTACCGCCGCCTGCGGCTTTCGATCGACGACGCACTTTTCAAAGTGCTACCACGCGCAGTTCGGATGCCCTCCGAGTGCCGAGCGCCACACCCGACCTGGCAAGGCCACGATAGCTAACCCGGCATCTGCGTAACCGACCGGGCCACCATGACGGGTCTCGCTGCTGTTCTTCACTCCTCACCGGCGCGGGCGTTTGCTCACGGGCGGTGGTTTCAGCGCCCGCGCTGTCGCCTGCATGGTGTACGCGTTGGTGACTGCCTGAGCGCGCATTGGATAACCCAGGTCACTGGGCACGAAAGTCGTTCGCTTTCGGGTGGCGAGGTCAATAGTGACGCTGTCGTCCGAGCTCTTCACACCCACCCCATCACTCGCAGGGTGATACTCAATCCGTAGCTGCTGAGCGTTCACCACGACTCTCAGATAGCCATAGTTGACATCGTCGTAATTTTCAAAGGTGACCTCGTCATCCTGCGCCGTCTTTTTCTGCAACGTTTGCGGCGTTCGAAGCGGCACGCCGCCGGGGGCGCGGAGTTTCTGAACGTTGTGGCCGCCATTCCCGCAAGTGACGTACGGAATCTCGGTGCCATCGGACCGCAGCCGTGTGAAGCGCTGATAGGAGTGCGCATGACCTGAGAGTACGGCGTGAGGCCAAACACCCACGGCCTTACACACCTCATCCATCTGCTGACGCATCTCGACGCTGGAGGAATGTTGTCCCCCAATCGCATACTGCGGATGATGATGCGCGAAGATCAGCGCACCCGGGTACTTCTCATCCTTGGCCCGCTGCAGCGCAGCGCGCAGAAAGACGAGCTGGGCTTGACCGATCGTACTGTTGGCAATGACTCCCGGGTCTTCGAGAGTATTACTGTAAAACAACAGGAAGCGTACAAACGGCGCGTCGAACGTAAAGAACACGCCGGGCTGGATCTGCGCGGTACGAGACAGGCCGCCGGCCTCGGGCGTCACGGTAAACCCCGCGCTCGGATCGGCGCAGAAGTTTCTGAGGTACGCGGCCAGGCTCGTCGCGTGGGCGAGCGGCGAGACCATGCCGTCATGATTGCCCGCCACCGCTAAAACAGGCGCGTGGTAGTTGCGATACGGCTCGTAAAACTGGTCGTAGTAGTACTCCGTCTCACCGAAGTTATAGACGACATCGCCCAGGAGCAGGGCGAACTGCGGAACCTCCTTCGGATCAGACTCGGCGAAATCGCCGATCATTTTGTCGGTCACTTCATTCTGGGTCTTGGGACCGCGGGTACTGCCACAATCACCGGTGGCGTGAAAAACGATCTGGCCCCTGTTGGTGATCGCCGTCGCCGCCGAGCTGTTCGCACCAAACACGTCTGCCAACTCGAGAACCGGCTCCGCGCCGCCTCCGCGTGGTGTCGGAAAAGGCATCGGCTGAAGGCGCCCCTCCTTGTTCAGCTCATCGATGGCTTTGTACGCATCGGCATCGGAAGGGTGAATGATCTTGAAGACCGTGGGATCTTCCGTGGGCTGCGGTTGGCTGAACACCGGCGCGCCCAACACCCTGGTTACGGAGGCGGGGTCGCCCGTCTTGGACGTGGTGCCACTTGGCTTGGAGCCCGTGCCGCCCGGTTTGGACGCGATGCGGCGTGACTGGGAGGCGGTGCGGGCTGGCTTGGAAGCTCTGCCGCCAGTTTTGCGTCCTGTGGATGTGCTGCCGCCGCTGTTGGATCGTTTAGCCATTTGAATTGCCTCCTGTTTCGATCGCTGGCACTGGCGCCACACTTTTCGCACGGGCGCTGCGAATACGGAATTAAGCTTTTATGACAAGGACATACGAATCAGGCCGAACCACGCCCTGTGCGGATATCCGCCCAGCGCCCAGCGCCGAGCGCCAAAGCCGGTCGCACCTTACATAAGGTGCCGGGCATGTCGCCCGCGGGCATGTCGTGGTCGCGAAGCAGCCCTTGTGCCCGGCCCACCTCGCATACGATGTCGGAAGCGCAGCCGGCTGCGCGCCCCGGGCAAAAGTCACGCCTTTTGCCGGCGGGATCAGGGCGATGTCCGCGAAAGGGCCGAAGGCCACTTTCGCCAATAGAAGAGGGCGGAGACCGAGCATGGCAGAGCAGGCCGAGTTCAACCTACGCGACCTGAACGATCAGGAGCTCACCGAGCAGGTCCACGACGACCTGTACAACGGCTTGAAGAGCGAGGTCGAAGAGGCGACGCACATCTTTCTGGAACGCGGCTGGGGCGCCGAGAGAGTCCTGAACGACGCGCTCGTCGAAGGCATGCGCATTGTCGGAATCGATTTCCGCGACGGCATTCTGTTCGTGCCCGAGGTGCTGCTCGCCGCCAACTCCATGAAAGGCGGGATGGAAATCCTGCGCCCCCTGCTCGCCGAGACCGGCGTCGAGCCGATCGGCAAGGTCGTCATCGGCACGGTCAAGGGCGACATCCACGACATCGGCAAGAACCTCGTGTCCATGATGCTCGAAGGCGCCGGCTTCGAGGTCATCGACCTGGGCATCAACAACCCGGTCGAGAAATACCTGGCGGCACTCGAGCAGCACAAGCCGGACATCCTCGGCATGTCCGCGTTGCTCACCACCACCATGCCCTACATGAAAGTGGTGATCGACAAGATGCAGGAGCAGGGTATCCGCAACGACTACATCGTGTTGGTCGGCGGAGCACCGCTGAACGAGGAATTCGGCAAGGCCGTTGGCGCGGACGCTTACTGTCGCGATGCGGCCATCGCAGTGGAGACTGCGAAGAGCCTGTTGGCCGCCCGCCGCGCCGCGCGCGTCGCCTGAGGCGGTCGGCGAATGCCCATGGACACCCATCGCGGCATTCTGGTCATCGCCTGCGGGGCGCTCGCCCGCGAAATCGCCGCACTGCGCCGTATGAACCACTGGACGGCACTGGACGTGCGCTGTTTGCCTGCTGAGCTGCACAATCGGCCGGAACGTATCGCGCCGGCGGTCCGCGATGAAATCCGCGCCCAGCGTGACCGCTATCGCACGATCTTCGTCGCCTACGGCGAATGTGGCACGGCCGGGCAGCTCGACGCCGTGCTCGAAGCCGAAGGCGTGGAGCGAATCCCGGGCGCTCATTGCTACCAGTTCCTGGCGGGCGCGCAAGTCTTCGAGGAGCTCTGCGAGGCCGAGCCCGGTACGTTCTACCTGACAGATTTCCTCCTGCGTCATTTCGACCGGCTGGTCATTCGCGGATTGGGATTGGACCGGCACCCGGAACTGACGCAGGACTACTTCCGACACTATCGCAAGCTCGTGTATCTCGCACAGGCCCGGGTGCCCTCCGCCGTCGAGAGGGCGAAGCAGATCGCGGACAGGATGGGCTTCGCGTTCGAGCATCGCTTCACCGGATATGGCCAGTTGGGCGAGCGCTTGAGCGCGCTCGTCGCGAGTTGAGGGCCTGGTATGGCAAGCCTGACCATCATCTCCTGGCGGGATATTCCGGCACAGGTCGTCGTCAAGCGCGGGCGTGAAACCGCCAAAGTGCAGTTGTCGCCGCGTTTTCAGGAGGCCGTCGACCGGGCCGCCATGCGCGCGGGCAAAGGCAGCTCCGATGCCTACCTTGCCGATTGGAAGCGCAGCGATCCGCGGGCCTGCAGTGACGACATTCACGCCGAAGTGGCCGCGGAGGCCGCCCGGCTCGAGGCCCGCTACACGGATGAGGACCTCGAGAGGCTGATCCGGTCCAAAGGGTTGGACGCGACCGCGGGGACGACCGGAGGATCCCCGGAATCGGCAGGTGCGTGATGTACGCCCTGCGGCAGTGGTCGGTCCGACACGCTCGCGGGCTGAATGCCTTCTATCGCGGCTTCGAGGCGACTCTCACGGCGTTACATCCGGTCTGGAGGCTGATCGGCTATCGGCGGTTGGAGCGCCCGGTCGCCCTGGTCGAGCGCTCCGTAAAGGGCCTGCTGTTCGACTGCAAGATGTGTGGGCAGTGCGTCCTGAGTTCGACCGGGATGTCGTGCCCCATGAACTGTCCGAAGAACCTCCGAAACGGTCCCTGCGGTGGTGTGCGCGCGAATGGCTGTTGCGAAGTGCGTCCCGAGATGAAGTGTGTCTGGGTGCAGGCCATCGCGGGAAGCGAGCGTATTCCGGGCGGCGCGGATGCACTGAGCAAAGTGCAGCTCGCTGTGGACCGACGCCTGCAAGGGCGTTCCTCGTGGCTACGGGTGGCGCGCGAGCGTGCCGGGGAGCCCGAATGAATTTCGAGGATGAGCCGGTTCCCGGCTACCCGCTGCCGATCCTCCCAGGCCACACCTCCCCGGGGCGTTTCGAGCGCGTGTTGCGGGCCGGACAGTTCGCTGTCACCAGCGAGCTCGCACCGCCCGACTCCGCCGATCCTGAAGATGTCTATCGGCGAGCCCGGGTGTTCCACGGTTATGTTGACGCCATCAACGCGACCGACGGCAGCGGCGCCAACTGTCACATGTCCAGCCTTGCCGTCTGCGCTCTGCTCACCCGCGTCGGCTATGCGCCGATCATGCAGATATCCTGTCGCGACAAGAACCGGATCGCCATCCAGGGCGACATCCTCGGCGGTGCGGCGATGGGAGTGTGCAACATTCTCTGCCTGACCGGCGACGGCGTGAATGCCGGCGACCATCCGCAGGCCCTGCCCGTCTTCGATCTCGACTCCATGACACTGCTCACGACCGCGCGCACCTTGCGCGACGAGCATCGGTTCCTGAGCGGGCGCAAGATCACCTACGCTCCGCGCGTGCTGTTGGGTGCGGCGGAGAATCCGTTCACGCCGCCGGCGCTCTGGCGAGCGCAGCGCCTGGCGAAGAAAGTAACAGCCGGCGCGCAATTCATCCAGACACAGTACTGCTACGACGTGCCGGTGCTGAAAGCGTTCATGCGCCAGGTCGAGGACCTGGGGTTGCTCGACAAGGTTTTCATTCTCGTCGGCGTGGGGCCGTTGCGCTCCGCGAAGGCGGCCGAATGGATGCGCACGCACGTGCCCGGTTTGCACATCCCGGACCCGGTCATCGAGCGGATGGCGGGCGCCACCGACGGCGCGCGCGAAGGCCGGAATCTGTGTATCGATCTCATCCAGGAAATCCGGGCGGTGCCCGGCGTGAGCGGCATTCACCTCATGGCCTATCGGCAGGAGGAGAGCGTCGCTGAAATTATCGACCGTTCCGGCGTGCTCGCCGGCCGCGTGCCGTGGTACCCGGGCCGTGACCGAGCGGCCAGCGAGGGAATCCCCAGTGTGGGAGACCGAGCGGCCAGCGAGGAAATCCCCAGCGGGGGCGATCCGGAAACGAACTCAAACAGGAAAGTCTCATGACCGACACCGTCGTCAGCTCAGCAACCCGCGAAGTCATCATCGGCTTCGAGCGCCCCTTCGTCATGATCGGCGAGCGCATCAATCCCACCGGCCGCAAGATCCTGGCCGCGGAAATGGCCGCCGGTGACTTCAGCCGCGTGGAGTCGGACGCACGGGCACAAGTCGCCGCCGGGGCCCACATGCTCGACGTCAATGCGGGCATTCCGCTGGCCGACGAGCCGGCAATCCTGGCGAGGGCCGTGCAACTCGTGCAGTCGATCACCGACCTGCCGCTGTCCATCGACTCATCGATCGTCGCCGCGCTCGAGGCGGGGCTCGCCGTCTACAAGGGCAAGGCGCTGGTCAACTCGGTGACCGGGGAAGAGGAGCGCCTCGAAGCCGTTCTGCCGCTGGTGAAAAAGTACGGCGCGGCTGTCGTTGCCATCTCGAATGACGAGACCGGCATCTCCGAAGATCCGGATGTGCGCTTCGAGGTCGCGAAGAAGATCGTGCAGCGCGCGGCCGACCACGGCATTCCCGCCTGCGATGTGGTGGTCGATCCGCTCGTAATGCCGATCGGGGCCATCAATCGGGCCGGGGTCCAGGTCATGCATCTGCTGCACCGCCTGAAGAACGAGTTGAAAGTGAATACGACCTGCGGTGCCTCCAACGTGAGCTTCGGCCTGCCCGCTCGCGAAGCCGTGAGCGCCACCTTCCTGACCATGGCGATTGGCGCCGGAATGACCTCTGCGATCATGAATCCTCTGCACCTGGAGATTGTCAAAGCGTGCATGGCCGCTGACGTGATGATGGGACACGATCCGGACTGCGCGCGCTGGATCCGCAAATTCCGCGAAGCGCCCGCGATGCAGGCCTCCGGCGGGGCCGCTCCGGCGAACGAAAATGCCGCGCGCGGTCGGCGCGAGGGCGGCCATCGCAGGCGTGCCACCTGAAGCTGGACCGAGAGTTGAAATGACTGACCAGGACGCACTCGTAGTCTTTACGCCGTCGGGAAAGCGCGGCCGCTTCCCAATCGGCACGCCCCTGCTTCAGGCAGCTCGTACTCTGGGCGTGGATATTGACTCCGTCTGCGGCGGACGCGCGCTATGCGGCCGCTGCCAGGTGCTGGTCATGGAAGGCGAATTCGCCAAGCACGGCATCACCTCGAGCAACACGAGCCTCTCGCCGCTGAGTGCGGCAGAGCAGAGCTACTCCAACCGCCGCTCTCTGCCGGGCGGCCATCGGCTTTCCTGCTCGGCACAGGTCCAGGGAGACCTGGTTGTGGACGTGCCGCCGAGCAGCCAGGTGCACCGACAGGTGGTGCGCAAGCAAGCCG
>DATMQL010000397.1:0-5717 GCA_035566815.1 Steroidobacteraceae bacterium
TTGTGCCGGCCCACACTGCAACGGCGGCCACAAGGGAGCGATCCGGCTCGCGCGCCTGGGACGGCCGGTGAAACTCATGATCGGGGGCATCACCGGGTGGCGCGACGAAGGCTTCGACCTTGCGGAGGGCCAGCCGCAGTAAGCGAGCATTACTCAGACAGTAATAAGCCCGACACGCCCTGGCGGATCAGCAACGCCGCCAGGGACAACATCGTCAGGCCGACTACCGTATCCAACACCTGCCATGCGCGTGGACGCGCGAATATTGGCGCCAGGAGTCGCGCCCCAAAGCCGAGTGTCGTAAACCACACACCGCTGGCGCAGGCCGCGCCGCCGACAAACCAGATCCTCATGTCCGGCGGCTGACGTGTACCGATCGACCCCATCAGTAGAACGGTATCGAGATACACGTGCGGATTGAGCAACGTGAAGCCGGCGGCCTGGGCCATGGCGTTCGCCAGGGAAAGGGGCGCGTCACCCGACGCCGCGCGCAGGGATTGAGGAAAGAAAGCCCGGCGCAGCGCCTTAACCCCATACCAGACGAGGAAGGCCGAGCCCGCAATCGTCAGAAGCGCTACCAGTGTGGGCGAGTCACCCAGGACGCCCGCGAGCCCGGCCACACCGGCGCCAATGAGCAAAAGATCCGAGAGCGCACAGAAAGCGACAATCGGAGCCACGTGCTCCTTTCTGATGCCCTGGCGCAGCACGAACGCGTTTTGCGCGCCAATGGCGACAATGAGCGTGGCGCCGAGCGCAAAGCCAGTGGTGAAGGCGGGTCCGAACATGACGCGCAGTGTGCTGGCGCCGGGGCACTTACTCCATTTAAACTTTCTTCGTCTGGTTAAGCAGTGCTAAATCGACCACCATGCTGGACTATGCATCCCTCTCAGCCGTTGCCGCAGTAGTTCGCGAAGGAAGCTTCGAACGGGCGGCACGCGCGCTCAACGTCACCACGTCGGCGGTATCGCAGCGGATAAAGCACCTGGAGGAGCGCCTGGGCAGTGTTCTCATCATTCGTGGCCAACCCTGCAGGGCCACTGATATGGGCCGGCTGCTCTGCAGCCACGTGGAGCAAGTAGGGCTGCTCGAGCAAGAACTGCGCGGAGCGTTGCCGAAGCTGGTCCAGACCAACGATGGCAAGGATCGAGTCACGCTACGCGTCGCGGTCAATGCCGATAGTCTGGGCACCTGGTTCATCGGAGCCATGGCGCAGTTTGTCGATGGGGAGAAGGCGCTGGTGGACATTGCGCTCGATAACGAGGAGCACACGGTCGAGTGGCTCCGCTCGGGTGAGGTGCTCGCCGCGGTGACGGCTCATGCGCAACCTGTTCAGGGCTTCAATAGCGTGGCGCTGGGCCGCTTCACCTACCTGGCGGTGGCCACGCCGGAATTCACGCGGCGCTACTTCCCCGACGGAGTGACCGCCACGGCGCTCAGCAACGCACCGGGTTTGAAATTCAACAACAAGGACCGGATGCAGGCGCAGTGGGCACGGCGGGTGTGCCGTCGGGAGGTTGAGATATCGTCGCACTGGTTTCCGGCGACCCAGGCGTTTCTGGACGCCAGTCTGGCGGGGATCGGTTGGGGGATGAATCCTGCGTCCTTGGTGCGGGGGCATCTCAAGTCGGGAGCGCTAGTCGAGCTCGTACCCGGACGAACGCTCGCGGTGCCACTCTATTGGCAGCACACGCGGTTACAGGTTCCAATGTTGGGACGATTGACGGAGGCGGTGCTCAGGGCGGCGAAAGTCGCGTTGCGTTAGCGGGCGGCCATTTGAAACAGGGGAGCAGCAAGTGTGCCGCCGGCGCCCCAGAGCGAATCGAAGTTTCGCGGGAAACGTAAACCGACGTCGTGGCATCATAGTCGGCGTCGTCACTTACGATTTGCAACGATGCGCGCCCTACAGAAAACCACTGCCACCGTGTTGCTGGCCTCACTTGCCGTCGCAGTTTACGGCATCTGGGCAACGTACCAACCGCCACCGCCGGAACTCGGGAAACAGGAACCGGTGGCGGGGTCATCCACGGTCGATACCGAGATCGCGGTAGACGAGCGTACTCTTCTGCGCGCCCAAAGGCTAAGTGCTCTCGCCAGCGCATCCGAAGAGCTGCAGTACGCGCAAGCCGCCACGCGACTGGCCGATCACGAGCTCGATGTGGCCTTCGCCGCTGCCCTGCGGCAGATCGAGGCCCACCCGCCGGTCCTGAGCCCGGAAGCGCAGACCATCTCCGACCGTCTGCAAAAATCGCAGAAGCAGTTGGAGAGTGATCAGTCGCAGGTGGAGCAGCTTACCGCCAGCCTCGCGAAGGCGGCCGATGCGCAAAAAGGCGCTCTGCAGGACCGGCTGGACCTGACGCAATCGCAGTTGGAGCTCGATAAGGACGAGGTCGCCGCCGCAAACCACGATCTGTTGCAGGCCGGCGGGAACGTGCATCAACGCATTCAGAAGATGATGCAGGATCACACCAACGCGGCCAACAGCCGTGCGGCGGCCCCGACGGCGGCCAGTCCTCTTACAGCCCTGCATGGGCTGGCGGAAAAAGTACGAGAGTGGCTGGCACTGCGAAAGAAGGAGCGCTTCCTGCAGTTCGCCGCCACACAGGCGACCGCTACCGCTGCCGGATTGAGTGAGCAGCGCCAGAAACTCGCAACACAACTCGAAACGAGTAAGAGCAGCGCGGGCGGCCTCAACAGGTCGGCGCCAGCATCGGCGACGCCTACAGCCGCGACGCCAGACCCCGCGCAGTCGACATCGGCCAAGACGACTCAAGCGACCCCCGGGCGAGCGACCCCGGCTCAGACGACTGCCACCAAAGCGACCTCCGGGCAGTCGCCCGCCAGCCCGACCAAAGCCGTCACTGCGACGCCCTCCCAAGGGACATCTATCCCGGCCAAAGCGGCCCCGCAAACGCCGCCCTCCCAGGCAAACTCACCCGCCGCATCCGACTCCACCACCTCCCTCCTCACCACCACCCGGCAGCTCGCCGCCGACCAGAGACTCCTGACCTCGCTCGACGAGCGCATCTCAGACCGGCGCCAGCTAGCCGAGGTCTACGGCAAATGGAACGAAGTCGTCGCCTCGCAGGCCAGGACGGTGATGCACGCCGGCCTGTTGAGCGTGACTATCGTGATCGTTATCCTGTTGCTCCTGGTGTTTGTCGATCAGTGGCTCGAGCGACTGCTCGGACGCATGAAACTCGACCGGCGCCAGGTGGAGACCCTGCGCAGTGTCGCGCGTGTGAGCCTCCAGATCCTGAGCATCGTCGTGATCCTGCTGGTGCTGGTCGGAATGCCGACGCAACTCGCCACGATGTTGGGCCTCGTCGGCGCAGGCCTCACGGTGGCCTTGAAGGACTTCATTGTCGCCTTCATCGGTTGGCTGGTGCTGATGGGGAAGAACGGCATGCGGCTGGGCGACTGGGTCGAAATCAATGGTGTCAGCGGCGAGGTCATCGAGCTCGGCATGTTCCATACGGTGTTACTCGAGACCGGCAACTGGACGGACGCCGGACACCCGACCGGGCGGCGCGTAACGTTCACGAACAGCTTCGCCATCAGCGGCCATTACTTCAATTTCTCGACCTCGGGACAATGGCTTTGGGACGAGGTGCTGGTGTTGGTTCCTTACGAGCGCGATGCCACCCCGATTGCCGAGACCCTCTATAAAGAGGTGGTGGAGGCGACCACGGACAGCTCGAAGCAGGCGGAGCAGGAATGGAAGAACAACGCCCCCACGCGGCGCGGCGCGCAAATCACTGCAACACCCGGAATCAGTATACGGCCTGCTGTCGGAGGTGTAGAAGTTGCCGTCCGTTATGTGACTCGGGCCAGTGAGCGTTTCACTGTGCGAGCGAAATTGTATAAATCGGCGGTGGAAATCCTCGGGCAAAGCGCGCATACGCGTGCCGCGTCCGCTTGACAGGGTGAGCCGCATGCGGCGAACGGGTGGTCCGCAAGGGCCACCCCGGGTCGACGGTGAGCGGGCAAGGCCCGCGCAAAAGGAGAGCGGTATGAGTCAGGTCACCCGGCGGGAATTCATGGCGGCCGCGGCCGCACTGGGTGCGACCCCTGTCTGGGCGACCAGGAAGGCCGCCCGCTCGCGTGTTCCTTCGAACGAGCGACGCGACCTTTTCCCTGAGGGCGTAGCCTCCGGAGATCCACAGCCGGACAGCGTCCTCCTCTGGACCCGCCGGCCATTCGACACGGGAACGGACAGCCGCCTGATCGTGGAAGTGGCTGAAGATGACACCTTCAAACAGGTGGTCGTGTCGTCGACCGCGGTCGTTTCCGCGGCGTCGGACTGGACCTGCCGGGTTCTCGTGGGAAACCTCAAACCCGCCGGCGTTTACTGGTATCGCTTCACCGACGAGACTGGAATGACGAGCCGCGTCGGCCGAACCATCACCGCACCGACGCCGGGCGATCCGCGACCCGTAAAATTCGCCTTTGTCAGTTGTCAGAACGCCAACGACGGCGCGCAACACGCCTACCGGCGGATGATTTTCGAGGACGAGCGCGCGGCGGAGACGGATCGGCTGGGCTTCGTTCTGCACCTCGGCGACTTCATCTACGAGCTCGTCTGGTATCCGGAAGACCGTCCCCAGGGCATGTACGATCGGCGCTTGCGCGATATCGTCCGCTATGCGCACGGTGAGAAGATCCAGGACTTCCATATCCCGACGACCGTCGACGATTACAGGGCGGTCTACCGGGCTTACCTGCACGACCCCGATCTGCAGGACGCGCGTGCCCGCTGGCCGTTCGTCCCGATGTGGGACAACCACGAATTCTCCTGGCAGGGGTGGCAGTCACTGCAGGTCTTCGACGGCATGACCCGGCCGGCCCAGACGCGCAAAGTGGCGGCCATGCAGGCGTGGTTCGAATACCAACCCGCGCGCATCCGCAAGGCGAGCGGGCCCTCCCTGGAGCGGTTCGATCCGCCCAAGGTGGTCAATGCTCCCATCGCCCATTTCGACCCACAGGGCCTGGGCCAGGAGCCCAACAACCTCGCCGCCCTCGCCAGTCTCACCGGCTATCGCGCCATGCGCTGGGGCCGTCACGTCGAGCTCATCATCACGGATCAACGTAGCTACCGCTCGGAGGAGCCCACCGGCCGCGCGGAAGCGCAGGACCTGATGAGCAAGGACTTTCCGGAGCTCTTTCCGCAGGAGGCGCTCGAGATCCTGGACGCGGGTCGGATCTACAACGGTCGCAAGCCACCGGAGACGATCCGGTTTGGCGAGTTGGAGATTCCCAACTTCCGCAAGCAGGAGCCGCCGCAGACCATTCTCGGCGCCACGCAGAAAGAGTGGTTTCTCAACCGCCTGAAGACCTCGACAGCAACCTGGAAGGTCTGGGGCAACACCACCGGAACGCTCGACTTCCGTGTAGATCCGCAGCGGTTGCCACCGGGACTCACAAAACCCTGGCCGGGCGCGGGCTACGCGGGTTTCAGCGGCGGCGACCACAGCACCGCCTATGTTGAGCGGGCTGAGATCTACTCTTTTGTCCGCGGCGAAGGCATCACGGGCTTCGCCACGATCGCCGGCGACCGCCACAGCTTTTGGGCGGGCCTCGCCGCGGAGACGCTGCCGCCGAAGGCATTCGAGCCTGTTGGTGTAGCCTACATCGTCGGTTCGATCTCCGCGCCGGGCCTGGTCGAGTCGTTGGAACACAAGCTGCCCAAAGACCATCCGTTGCGCGCGCTGTATCTCGCG
>DATMQL010000398.1:0-7366 GCA_035566815.1 Steroidobacteraceae bacterium
GAGCTCGGGACGCAGGTTGCGATAGCGCTCTACCCCAACAAAGAGTGTCGACGGGTCGCGCTCGAGCCGGCGTGCGACCTCGGCGAGCGTCGCCACTCCCCGCTCGGTCGCGTACCAGGTGATCAACGCGCGGGCCAAAGAAAGGCGCCGCTGCCGTGACCGGGATAACACCTCACTTCGTTCCACTCCCAGGGTGCATGACACCGTGTCGATGACCTGGTCGAGTGAATAGGTGCTGCGGTAGACACGCATGTGCCGCGGAATGTCGGCCATGAACTGCCGATCCCCGAGAACTCGCGGATCATCGTCACAGCCCCGCTCGAAGTGCGCACCCTCGTCCACCGTGGGTGCTTCGAACATCAGGCGCCGATAGGCATAACGTGCCTGCTCCGGGCGCTGCGCCAGCATTCGCAGCGCGACGCTCGTCGTCAGCCACGGAACCTGTGTCATGCCCAGGTAGGCGCGTTGACTGCTCAGTGCGTAATCATTCGGGTCGGAGACGGTCTGCGAGCGCACCGGTATCAGATGCAGATGGCGAATGAGCTTCAGAAGATAGGCATCGGGGTCGATCAACAGCGAGTGATAACGCTGTTGAAACAGATGGCCGCCGTTGCCCTGCCTGCGGTGGACCCGCCGGGCGTACTGGCTACTGAGCCGCTGCATGAGCCGCCCGACCGGCATATCCGTGACCTGCAGGGCGAGGTGAATCGCGTCGACCTCCCAGCAGAACGCATGCACGCGTGCGCGACAGCGCGCGAGCATCGTAGCCAGGAGCCGCTCGAAAATTGCATAGTCGGCGGCGTCGGTGAAAATCGGTTGACGGGCGTTACTGCGTTGGACGACGTAATAAACGCCGCCGGGTACATGAAGTCTGGATCGACGTGACATCCCTTTTTCCCCATTCCATGTAGTCGGGTAATGTCGGTTCCGTACGTGATCGCCGCTGCCAGGTAGGCCGGCGCGCACGGAGTTGAGTTTGACGCGCTTTAGTCGTTCCGCGTCAGTGGAACGGACCTTGGCTGTCATTAGGCACCGAGCGTGGCTGGGTTCCGCTTCGTTCATCCATGTGTGCTTCCCCTTCCGGAAAAACCGGTTGCTCAATCATTGAGCAGCTGCGCGTCAGGCGGTGCCGCTCGATCCTGCTCCAAATCCCCCGCTTGAGGCAAGCGATGCTGAACGCGTCTCGTCCTTATAATCCAACGACGCACACGAGACGCATAAAGCAGGCAGCTACTGGCTCCCGCCGAGGGCCCCGGAAACGAAAATCCTGTTTCATAGCCGGCACCGAGAAGCGCTAAGTCCCTATCTCACGGAAAAGTGGTCTGCTCGTACTCCCTCGACACTTCCGCTCGACAACGCTCACGCGGGAGACAGTAACTGCCACTCTGTTACTGCTGTGACTCGGCGGGATATCTCACTGCGCTGCAAAATAATTATTTTTTTTATTTCGGGGGCCGCTTGGATGGCCTGAACGTTACTGCAACGCTTATCTCATCCTGTCATGCGGAGGTCACCGGAGCAAGCTCGAGAAGCTGACTTCCTTCGGGGACCCGATCGCCGGGCGCGAAATGGATCACTTTGACGGTGCCATCATAAGGAGCACTAATACTGTGCTCCATTTTCATCGCCTCGATCACCATTAGCGTTTCGCCTGCGCGCACCGCCTGCCCTACTTTCACCACCACCGCGGCGACAACGCCAGGTAGCGGCGTTGTGAGGCCGCCCTGCGCGGCAGTGCTCGAGAACTCCTTCAGGCGTGGGTCTTCGACCACAACCTCCCAGTGATTGGCGGCGCTCCAGAGATGGAGGTGTGTGTCGTCCCTGAAATAGCGCGCCTGCAGACGCACCTTTTCGATGCAGACCGCGACGAGTCCGCCAGAAAATGACAAATCAGACGCCGCGAGTGGCGCGCGCTCGTCTACGGACACGGCGCTGAGGTGGCCACCAGTGAAAGTCATTTCGGCGGTGTGCTCATGGCCGTGCCACGACAGCGTGTAGTCGACGCGGGCCGGGAGGTTTGGAGTGAAGCCGTCGAGGACGGCCCAAGGGTTGACTGGGTTCGCTAAGGCCACCAAGTTGCCGACGGCGCTGCCGGGAGCGGTTGCGCCGAAGCTGGCGGACCCATGTCGCGCTGCCGACGCCCCGGGACCATGCGTAGCGGAGCTGCGGACCTCCGCCTCGTATGCCGTGGGGCCGTGCGCGGCAATCGCTGCCAACGCTAGCAACGGAGCATCGATCTCCTTTGGCCCCGCGAAGTCACCCCCATTCTCCTGCAGGAACGCGATGCTGTGCCGAACCTCCAGAAAGCGAGGCGCGCGAAGCACCCTGCTCAGCCACCTCTCATTCGTATGTACGCCCGCACAATAAAGGTGTTCGAGCGCCGAAGAGAGACGCGCGGCCGCCTGCGTGCGCTCCGGGGCCCACGCGATAACCTTCCCCAGCAGCGAGTCGTAACTCGCAGGCACGACGTCGCCCGTTGTGAAGCCGGCATCGACTCGAATTGATCGGGCGGCGTACCGCTCGGCCGACGGCCACTGCAACAGGCGCAGATCGCCAGCGCTCGGGAGAAAGTCGCGCTCCGGGTCTTCGGCGCAGACACGCGCCTCGATGGCATGTCCGTGCAGCCGAATATCTTCCTGGGATAGTGGTAGCGGTTCACCGCTCGCCACGCGCAGTTGCCATTCCACCAGGTCGAGTCCGGTGACCGCTTCCGTGACCGTGTGCTCCACCTGCAGACGTGTGTTCATTTCCATGAAGTAGACGTCGCGTCCGTCGAACAAAAATTCGACGGTTCCGGCACTAACGTAACCAATCTCACGGGCGACCGTGAGCGCGGCCGCGCGCAACCGGCTGCGAACCTCGTCTGGAATCGCCGGGGCAGGCGCTTCCTCGATCAATTTCTGGTGGCGCCGTTGAATCGAGCAGTCCCGATCCCCGAGGTGCACGAAATTCCCGTGCGTATCGGCGAATACCTGCACCTCGACGTGCCGTGGCGCCGGCAGATATCGCTCCAACAGCAGCGCACTGTCCCCGAAGGCGCTCTCTGCAAGGCGCCGCGCTCCGGCGAGGGCATCGGCAATTTCCGCCTTGTCCTTCACGATGCGCATTCCCTTGCCACCGCCGCCCGCCGCAGGCTTGATGATCAGAGGCAATCCCAACTCGAGCGCGGCACGCGCAAGATGCTCGAGATCCTGTCGCGAGCCATCGTAGCCCGGAAGTACGGGAACGCCAGCGGCGCGCATTCGCGCCTTCGCGACGATTTTCGAGCCCATGGAGGCGATCGCCGCAGGAGGGGGCCCGACAAACACCAGGCCGGCATCTACGCACGCCTGCGCGAACTCGGATTTCTCGGAAAGAAAGCCGTATCCCGGATGGATGGCCTCTGCGCCAGTGGCGCGCGCCGCTTCGAGGACGCGCTCGATGTTGAGGTAGCTTTCGCGTGGCGCAGCGGGCCCGATTCGATACGCCTCATCCGCCTCACGCACGTGTTGGGCGCCGGCATCGGCGTCGGAGAAGACGGCGATTGTGTGCACGCCGAGCCGGCGCGCCGTACGGAAAATACGGCAGGCAATTTCGCCGCGGTTGGCCACCAGCAGGCTTTTGATCATGCGGAGCGTCTCCCGTTGCGCAGGCGCCGGCTGCTCACCGTCGATCCGGGGCAACCCCGCGGGCTGCCCGTGCGACGCATGCGTCGCACCCCGCCACGCAGGCATTGACTATTGCGCACGGGTCGCACCTACATTCTGAATAAGCCGAAGCGGGTTTCCTGCTCCGGCGCATTTCGAACCGCGGCGAGGCTCAGGGTCAGGATGCGGCGCGTGTCGATGGGATCGATCACGCCGTCGTCCCAGAGTCGAGCAGACGCGTAGTACGGGTGCCCCTGGCGCTCGTACTGATCACGGATTGGCTTCTTGAAAGCCTCTTCCTCGGCCGCCGGCCACTCAGCTCCCTTCAGTTGATCGCGCTTCACGGTGGCCAGGACGCTCGCAGCCTGCTCTCCACCCATGACGGAAATTCGCGAGTTCGGCCACTGGAATAGGAAACGAGGGGAGTACGCTCTACCGCACATCGCATAGTTTCCGGCGCCATAACTCCCGCCGATGATGACGGTGAGCTTCGGCACATTGGCGCATGCCACGGCGGTGACGAGTTTCGCGCCGTCCTTCGCGATACCACCGGCTTCGGCCCGTTTTCCCACCATGAAGCCCGTGATGTTTTGCAGGAAGAGCAGCGGGATCTGTTCCCGCGTGCAGAATTCCACGAAATGCGCACCTTTGAGAGCGCTTTCCGAAAAGAGAATCCCGTTGTTGGCCAGGATGCCGACCGGGTAGCCGCCGATATAGGCGAAGCCGCAGACCAGCGTCGTTCCATATAATTCTTTGAACTCATCGAGCTCGGAGCCATCGACCAGGCGAGCGATCACTTCACGCACGTCGTAAGGCTTGCGGAGGCTCGCCGGCGTAACGCCGTATAACTCAGCCGCGTCGTATCGCGGCTCGGAGGATTCGCGCGGCGGCGCTGTGTTGGGAGGAGCCTTCAACCGCCCCACGATCCGGCGAGCAATAGAAAGAGCGTGCGTGTCGTTTTCGGCGTAGTGGTCACAAACACCGGACTCTCTACAATGGACGTCCGCGCCGCCGAGTGACTCGGCATCGATGTCCTCGCCCGTCGCAGCCTTCACGAGCGGTGGACCACCGAGGAACACGCGACCCTGATTGCGGACGATGACATTCTCATCGGACATCGCAGGAACATAGGCGCCACCCGCCGTGCACGAGCCGTGCACCACGGCTATCTGCGCGATACCAGCCGCGGACAACGTAGCCTGGTTATAGAAGATGCGGCCGAAGTGCTCGCGATCCGGAAACACTTCGTCCTGTGCCGGTAGGAAGGCACCGCCGCTTTCGACGAGATAGACACACGGAAGCCGGTTCTCGCGCGCGATCTCCTGCGCACGCAGGTGCTTCTTCACGGTAATCGGGTAGTACGTTCCGCCCTTCACCGTGGGGTCGTTCGCTACCACGACACATTCGCGTCCGCTCACCCGCCCTACTCCGGTGACGATCCCGGCCGAGGCGATTTCTCCACCGTACAGGCCGTGAGCGGCCAGCTGCGAAAATTCTAGAAACGGGCTGCCGGTGTCGAGCAGCACTCGGATGCGTTCCCGCGCCGTGAGTTTCCCCGCCGTCCTGTGCTTTTCCACAGCGGCCTTGGAGCCGCCTTGTGCGATGCGCTCGGACTCGCGACGCAGATCGGCTGCCAGGGCGCGCATGGCGCGCTCGTTGTCACGGTATTCCTCGGAGTGGACATCAACCCGGGTGGAAAGTCGCGGCATCTCTCTTGTCACGGTTGCCGGTTTGTCCGACAATCATACGATCGTACTGAAGGGGAAGGCAAGCTCATGGACGCCATCGACTGCAGCGACTGTGACTTCGGCTTGGGCCCGGATCTCGAGGAGATCCGCACGCAGGTGCGGCGCTTCGCGCGTGAACGGATTGCGCCGCGGGCCGCGGACATCGACCGTTCGAATGAATTTCCGCGTGATCTGTGGCCGGAACTCGGTGAGCAGGGATTGCTCGGCATCACGGTACCCGACCGTTGGGGAGGCGCGGGCCTCGGGTACCTTGCGCACGTGATCGTGATGGAGGAAATCTCACGTGCATCGGGCTCGTTGGGCCTGTCCTACGGGGCGCACTCGAACCTGTGTGTGAATCAGCTTCGTCTCAACGGAACGGACGAGCAGCGTGACCGCTATCTTCCGAAGCTCGTGAGTGGTGAGCATGTGGGTGCGCTGGCCATGTCAGAGCCTGGCGCCGGCTCCGACGTCGTCTCGATGCAATTGCGCGCCGAGAAGCGCGGCTCCGAATACGTACTCAACGGCCGCAAGATGTGGATCACCAACGGGCCGGATGCCGATGTGTTCGTGGTGTACGCGAAGACGGAGCCCTCCGCGGGGCCTCGCGGAATCAGCGCGTTCATTGTCGAGCGAGGCAACAAGGGCTTTTCCACTGCGCAAAAGCTCGACAAATTCGGCATGCGCGGCTCGGGTACCTGCGAGCTCGTCTTTGATAACTGCGCGGTACCGGCCTCCCACCTGGTTGGCGCGGAGAACGGTGGCGCCCGCGTGTTGATGAGCGGCCTCGATTACGAACGGGTCGTGCTCGCTGGCGGACCGCTGGGTCTGATGGCCGCGGCACTGGATCTCGTGTTGCCGTACGTTCGAGAGCGGAAGCAGTTTGGACAACCCATCGGCACTTTCGAGCTCATGCAGGGGAAGATAGCCGATATGTACGGGTCGTTGAATGCGAGCCGCGCCTACGTCTATTCCGTTGCCCGGGCTTGTGATGCCGGCACGGTAAAGCGCCGCGACGCCGCCAGTTGTATCCTGTTCGCGGCGGAACGGGCGACGCAGGTTGCGTTGGAGTCGATTCAGGCGTTAGGCGGCAACGGGTATATCAACGACTATCCATCGGGACGTCTGTTGCGCGACGCCAAGTTGTACGAGATCGGCGCGGGAACGCAGGAGATTCGACGCATGCTGATCGGCCGTGAGTTGTTCGAGGCCGCGGCATGAGTTCAGACCCCGAGGGCGTGCGCTTCGAGCAGATTCTCATCGAGCCCGCGTACCGGAAGGTGGCGGTGGCGATCGGAGAGCGCATCCTGAGTCGCACGCTGCGCGAGGGCGAGCGCCTGCCTCCGGAAACGGAGCTCGCTCGCCAGTTCGGCGTCAACCGCTCTACCGTCCGAGAGGCACTGCGCGAGCTCGAAAGCGGCGGACTGGTGAAGCGTCGACCGGGTTCGAAACTCATGTCCGTCAGCCGCCCTCAACATGACGTGATCGCGGAAGGCGTGAGTCGTGCGCTAGTCATGCACGACGTTACGTTTCTGGAGGTGTGGTCGGCGCTGACGATTCTGGAGCCTCCGATTGCGGAAGCGGCGGCGCGAGCGCGGACTGCGGAAGACCTTGCGGTAATCGTGGCGGCAGCGGAGCGATTTGTTGCCTTGAATGCGGACACCGGGCTCGCCGTGCATCACGCCGCGGAGTTCTTTCGTAGCGTTGGGCGAGCGACGCACAACCAGGTGCTCGGTCTGGCGCAGGAACCATTGTTGCAGCTTCTGGAACCGTCGTTACAGGTGATGATCGATAAGGTTGCGCAGGCTCGCTCACGAATCGTCACGGCGCAGAAGCGGATCGTGGACGCGTTGGAAGCGCGGGATGCAGAGGGCGCGCGGACCTGGATGGCGAAACACATCCGCGACTTCCGCAAAGGATACGAGATCGCTGAAATCGACCTGGAGCTGCGCGTCACCAACCTGAGGGCCTTTCGGCCACCTCTGCCGCTTGTGAGCGCGTAACACGCGCGCC
>DATMQL010000399.1:0-2715 GCA_035566815.1 Steroidobacteraceae bacterium
TGAGGGACGGAATTCGCGCCGTGCGGTAGCCGGCGCGAATTCAATGGGTCCCTGACTTCGCCTCCGCTAACAGCGCCCCGCAGTCCGCATCTTTGGCGTGACCGGGGTCGATTAACTTGAATTTCCGATTCCCCTTTTCCAGGCTGACGGAAGGGTGCGTAAGCGTCCCTTGGACCGAAAGGGGCGCGCTCAACCGCAGCACTCGCAGGTGTTTGGGGTGGCCCTGGATCTCCAGGTCGAGCGCTTCCGAGTCGAGTTGGATTGTGCCGCCCCCGGTGATGAGCACCGGGTCGGTGTCGATCACGAGCGTCTGCGACGTCAGGGTGCCGTCATGCGCCTGGAAGCGGGCGATGCCACAGCGGATTGGCGTGTCCTCCTTATTGTTCGTGAGCGTCAGGCCGAGCCCGCGAAAATCGAGTCCGGTCAGTTCCGCGAGAGAGGCGCGGATGGCGCCTTGTGGGAGAGTCAGCGTCACGGTGCCGTCAGCCTTTGCGGCCATCTCGCGCAGTGAGTGACCACGGGCTGTGAGGTCGAGGCGCCCTTGTAGAAGGCCGTCGAGCGGGGGCTGTGAGGGGTCTTTGCGGGCGAATTGCCCGAGTCGGATGTTGGCTATGCGCAGGTCGACGCTTGCCTTTGGGGTGTCGGATTTTGCGTTGAATTCCAGGCGGGCTGTGACAGTGCCTTCGGGCTGGGCTTGCGAGAGGCCTTTGGCCGATGCGGCTGAGGTTGGTGCCGCCGAGGCGGTTGCGTTTGGTGTGTCCGGGGCGAGCGTGGCTGAGAGCTCTGGCACTGTGATCGTGCCGTGGTCAATCGTCATCTTGCCGAGAACAGAGCGAAACGTTAGCTTCGCGGCGTCGAGTTGTTTTGCGTGAAAATTCACGACGTAGTCGAACCGGCGGACAGCCGGCAGGCGGAATGGAGTCTCAGACAGAAGCGCTGACTTTTCCTCCGGAGGATTCTCGGGAGCGCGCCCCGCGGCCTTTGCACCGAGATCGGCGAGCCGCAGCCGTTTTGAATTCAGATCGATGTCCAGGCGCGAGCGGCCGGTTTCATCCATCTCGCTCGTGAGCGTGCCGTGCGCGTCGCTGTCGCCAGAGGTTGCAACGAGGTCGCTCAGCTTGATGATGGTGTTACGGCGTGAGATTTTCCCGGACACACGGTAGACGGCCGTGTCGGGCAGATTTACGCCGACTAAATAATGCAGGTCCTTGAGGTCCGCGCCGTTGGCTTCGAATGAACCGTCGAGCACCCGGAAATCAAACGGATGGGAAATGAGTCCGCGGCCGGTGAGATGGGAGCCGCTCGAGCGCTCATCCAGGGTGAAGCTATAAGGTTTCTCGCGGGCCGCCGTGGCGAGCGGATCGCCATCGATGGTGACGGTGGCCTCCCGGTCGTTGAGGGTACCCTTGATCGAGATTCGTAGCGGCAAAGCTGTGTCCGTTCCGGGTGATTCCTTCGCGGCCTGTGACGGTTCGACGCCGCGCTCACCGGCGGCCGCCTCGCCTGCCGACAGGGTGCCATCAAACATCAGGTGTCGACGGTCATCGTGGAGTTCCAGGTGGGCTGCGGGTATCGACAGGCTGTGGATGACCGGCAGCCCGTTGCCCGGGATTATTCCGGGGGCGTTCCGGATCCAGTTCGCATGCGCGTCGGCGTCGCGCCAGAGGTGCAGGTTCGCCCCCTCCAGCACGAGCTTGCGAACCGCAAACGGCCGGGAGAACAACGGCAGATCGAACACTATGGTGAATTTGGAGATCTCAGCTGTGTTGCCTGCCGGCGCCCACGGCGGATTGGCTATTGTGACCCGCCCGGCAATCAAACTCGGATGCCGCGACACAAGATGCGCTTCGATCGGTCCGTCGATATGCCACTGACGTCCCGTCTGGGCGGTCAGGTAGCGAACGAGCGGGCCGCGCAGTTGATTCCCATCCATCAGGGCGACTGCGGTGATGAGCAGTCCCAGCAGCACGAACGCCCCCGCGAGGGTTCCCAGCAATACCTTCAGGGCGCGGTGCGAGGTGGGGGAGCTATTCATCGTTAATCAACGCTCGAGGAGGGACGGTGGTCGCAGTTGGCGACCAGTGATTATGTAAGGTTTCTTTTAATCTAGAAGAATCAGGGTCTTACGGGGCGGGTGGCGATTCGTGAAGCAGGCCGGGGGTTTGTAATCCTGTGAGTGAGTCGACTGTCAGAGCGCGGCGGCCCGGTAAACTATGGGCTATGGAAGCAAAGATTACCCAGGCAGCAAGACAGGCCGTGATGGCCGCTTCGCAACGCCTCGACTCGGAAGAGCAGGTCAGCAAATTCCTGGCGCACAGCCGGATGATAGTTGCGCTTTACCAGGCCGGCCGGAAGATTCATACCAGCGCCCGGCGGCGCTGAAGTTCATACCAGCGCCGAGGGGCGCTAGAGCTCATCCCAGGGCCAGGCGGCGCTGGAATTCATTGCGGCGCCACGGGCGTCAGAGCTCATTTTTTCTCGGACGACTTCTTCTCGCTCTTCTCGCTCTTCTCGCTCTTGTCGCTCTTGTCGGTCTTCGCGGGCTCTTTTTCCGCGTTCTCGCGGTTCGTAAAGCTCGCGTTGCCCAGGCCGGTTCCGATCGTCATCACGCCCCAGTGTTGTACGTCTTGCATGAAGGGCACTTCGCTCAAGCCCTGCACCACGGCGTCGTTATGCATGACCACGAGTGTCTCGTGATCGCCAATCTTCGGGATC
>DATMQL010000400.1:0-11594 GCA_035566815.1 Steroidobacteraceae bacterium
GCCGAAGCCTGGCGCGGCCCGGGCGACTTTCAGCCAAGTCAGAAAATGAAAGCGTCACCCGCATGTGCCGGTGCGAACCGTTGCTCTCGAACCAGAGCAACAAGTGGGACGAGCTGCGACAGGTAAGGCTTTCCGCTCGAAGCGGACTTGCACAATGCTGCCTGCAACCCATTGTCCCTGGGTAGTACAAACTAGGGTCCGAGGTAACCCGGAACGCGTGTCGAACACCGCAGGCGACGCCGCGGATCACTCTACACGAACCGGGTGGCGGGCGCAGAACTGAAGTCGGGAATTGGGGCAAGCGGCCTCGCTGAGGCTGCTAGAGTTCGAGTTGCTGGCCTTTTTCGATGGCGCTTTCGACCCGCTCGCGCAGGGCGCGGACGCGGCCACTGGCATCGCTCTCGAGCTTCTCGAGTTTCGAGTCCTGGCTCTTCAGTCGCAGCAGTTCGTTGGCGAGGTTGAGCGCCACCATGACCGCGATCCGGTCGAGGCCTACGACCTTGCCGCTATCGCGGATCTCGCGCATGCGGCTGTTCAGGAATTCAGCAGTGTCCAGGAGCGCGGTGCGTTCCTCGTACGGACAGGCGATGACGTACTCTTTCTCCATGATCCTCACGCTGACGCGTGCTTGCTCTTGTAGGCTCATGAGCCGTGCTCCAGAGTTTTCAAGCGGCCGATCATAGCTTCGACGCGCGTGCGGACCTGTTCGTTCTTCTGGAGGAGCGAGGCACGCTCGCCGGCCAGCGACTCGTGTCGTTGGCGCAACGCGCGATTCTCTTCCTTCAGATGTTCCACGGTTGCGACCAGTTCTTCGATGCGCTTTGCGAGTCGCATCAGCTCGAGATCGAGCTGTGTTTTTGTGGTGTCGCTCATGTCGGGACTATAGAGAGGCTCGCGCAGCGGTGCAAATCAACGTGGAGCCTGTCTGACCAATTATCGCCGTAGCGAGGGCGACCCAGCTCGAGCAGATTTCTGCGATCGTTTCCCGCGCATAGCCAACGCATATGTAAGGGAAACGATCGCAGAAAGCTGCCGAGCTGGGGCGGCCGCAGTAGGCGATAATTGGTCAGACAGGCTCCTTGGCCTCTTCAGGCATAATCCCCAGGAATGAACCAGCCCAGTTACACGGAGATCCAGCGCGTCCTCACCGACGAACGTTCTATGACGGACGCGGCGGAGGCGCACGGCACGCTGGCAGGGTGCCTCTGTGCCGCCATCGGCTATCGGTTCGAGGATTGGTTGCTCGAGATCCTTCCGGAAGGACGCGCACACCCGCTTGCCACGGCCGCACTTCGCGAGCTGTATCTCGAGACCTCCGGTGCACTCGAAGGGTCCGAGATGGAGTTCGAGCTGCTGTTGCCCGAGGACGAAGCGTCGCTCGATACACGTACGGTCGCTCTTGCGCAGTGGTGTCAGGGCTTCCTGTATGGCCTGGGTGGCAGTGCCATTCAGGATGTGGGCCGTTTGCCGGGTGAGGTAGGCGAAATTGTGCGCGACCTCTCAGAAATCACACGTGTCGGGGTCGATGGCGACCAGAACTCGGAATCGAACGAGAGCGCCTACGCCGAGCTCGTGGAGTTCGTGCGTGTCGGTGTGCAGCTCGTCTTCGAGGAGCTCAGTCCGCTACGTGACCAACCCTCCTCCCCGGGCGCGCCGCTCCACTGAGAGCCTTGCCAACTAAGGATCCGAAACACTTGGCGAAAGACGAGTTCGCGCGCCGCCGCCGCCAACTGATGCGCCTGATGGGACGCGACGCCATCGCTATCGTGCCGGCCGCGCCGGTTCGGCAGCGCAATAACGATGTGGACTATGCCTATCGCCAGGACAGTGACTTTCACTACCTGACGGGGTTCGGTGAGCCCGAATCGGTTGCGGTGCTCATCCCGGGCCGCGAGCAGGCGGAATACATCCTCTTCCTGCGCGATCGTGACCCCAAGCGTGAAGTGTGGAATGGCCGCCGCGCGGGCCCGCAGGGCGCGACTCGCGAATACGGCGCGGATGATGCGTTCCCCATTACTGACATGGACGAGATCCTGCCGGGGCTGCTCGAGAACCACACGAAGGTGTTCTATGCGATGGGGGTGTATCCGGATTTCGATCAACGGGTCGTCGGTTGGGTGAACGGCCTGCGCACGCAGTCGAGTCATGGGCGCAACCTCCCTCAGGAGATCGTGGCGTTGAATCACGTGCTGCACGACATGAGGCTCTACAAGTCGCGCACCGAAATCGAGATCATGCGCGAGTCCGCGCGTATCGCCGCTCAGGGTCATGTCCGAGCGATGCGTTTCTGCCGGCCCGGCCGCATGGAGTACGAGGTCATGGCGGAGCTCCTCCATGAATTCAGGCGCCACAACGCCGACACGTCCTATCACCCCATCGTAGGGGGCGGCGCGAACAGCTGCGTCCTTCACTACGGCGAGAATAACCAGAGGCTGATTGACGGCGACCTGCTACTGGTCGATGCCGGCTGTGAATACGACTGCTATGCCTCTGACATAACGCGTACGTATCCTGTGAACGGGCGCTTCACGCCGGAGCAGCGGGCGGTATACGAGGTCGTGCTGGAGGCCAATCGCGCCGCTATCGCCCAGGTCCGCCCGGGTAATCACTGGAACGATCCGCACCTGGCCGCCGTTAAAGTCATTACGCAGGGGCTCGTCAAACTGGGGCTCCTGAAGGGGCGGGCCGCGAAGCTCGAGCGCGATGGCGCTTACCGGCGGTTCTTCATGCATCGGACGGGGCACTGGTTGGGTATCGATGTTCATGACGTGGGCGACTACAAAATCGGTGACGCGTGGCGCGTGCTCGAGCCCGGGATGGTGATGACCATCGAGCCCGGCATTTACATTCCGGCCGGTAGCCGCGGCGTGCCGAAGCGTTTTCACAACATCGGCATCCGCATCGAGGACGACGTGGTGGTGACGAAGACGGGGTCGGAAGTGCTCACCTCAGGCGCGCCGAAGGGTGTCGATGAGATCGAAGCCCTCATGGCGGGGGGCTGAGCCGCAGTGAAAGTCGACGTCGCGATTGTCGGTGGAGGGATGGTTGGCGCGAGTCTCGCGCTTGCGCTGCGAGGACTTGGTGTCGACGTAGTGCTTATCGAGGGGGTCGCGCCCGGCTCTGGTGCGCAGCCGAGCTTTGACGATCGCACAACCGCGTTAGGCAACGCCAGCCGCCGCATCTTCGAAGGCCTCGGACTATGGGGGGACATCGCGCCTCAGGCTGCGGGCATCCGCATGATCCATGTTTCGGACGCCGGTCGATTCGGATTCGCGCGACTGCGGGCCGAGGAGCAGGGAATCGACGCGTTCGGATACGTGGTGGCCAACAGGGTCATCGGGGCGGCGCTGTGGGGGCGGTTGTCAGCGTTGTCTTCGGAGGGAATCGTCGTGCGTGTCCCGGCGACGGTTGAGGACATAGAAGTGTCGGCGGACGGGGCTACGTTTACGGTAGTTGGTGATGGCTTGGTCCGCGAGCGAGTGGAGGCACGCCTTCTTGTGGCGGCCGACGGGGCTCACTCCGTGGTTCGTACCGCTGCGGCGATCGAAGCCGATGTAGAGGACTACGATCAAGTCGCGATTGTTGCCAACGTTGCGGCTGATCGTCCTCACGATGGCACTGCCTATGAGAGGTTCACTGCGACCGGACCGCTCGCCGTACTGCCGCTTTACGATGGGAGCTACGGCGTTATCTGGTCTTGCCGGCCGGCGGATGCGGCTGGTGTTCTGTCTTTGGATGACGGCAGTTATCTGCGCGAGTTGCAGGCGCGGTTCGGGTGGCGCGCCGGGCGGTTCGTGCGCGTTGGCCGGCGTGTTTCGTATCCGCTGAAGCTCACCCGCGCGGTGGAAACCACAGCGACTCGCACCGTGTTGATCGGGAACGCTGCGCAGGCGCTGCATCCGGTGGCGGGTCAGGGGTTCAACCTTGGGTTGAGAGATGCGGCCATGCTTGCCGAGGTGATTGCTAACGCTGACGGAGGCGACGTGGGTGCGCCTGAGCTGCTGCGTCATTTCGCAGAGTGGCGGGCGGCAGATCGTGGAGGCGTTGTCCGCTTCACGGATGGGCTCGTTAAGTTGTTTGGCAGCTCGCGGCCTGGTGCTGGGATATTGCGCAACCTTGGATTGCTGATGTTCGACCTGGCTCCGCCGGCGAAAAGTGCTCTTGCGCGGGTAAGCGCGGGGTTTGGTGGGCCTACGCCGCGATTGGCGCGTGGGTTGCCGGTGCGTGTGCCATGACGGATGCGTATGACGTTCTCGTCATAGGTGGCGGACCTGTCGGCGCGTGTGTGGGGGCGGCGCTGTTGGTGCAGGGCGCAGGGCGGGGGGCGGCCGGGCGGCGAACCGCAACACCGTTTCGCGTGGCAGTGCTCGAGCCGAGTCGGCCGCAGATGCCGGCTCGCGATTCGCCTGTCGACCCGCGTGTCGTTGCTGTCTCACGGTCGAGTGAGCGGATTTTGGTGGCGGCGGGGGCGTGGGATCGGATTAGCGCGGCGGTGTCGGTTGGCGCGAGGGCGCCTGCTGATGCCGTGAAGGCTGTTAGCGAGGTTAGCCCGACTGGCGCGAGGACGACGGTTGGCGCAGCCCTGGCTGATGGAGTGACTGCGTCTGTGCCTCGCCTGAATCCTTATGAGCGTATGCGCATCTGGCATGAGAGCGTGGCTCCGGGGTCCTCCGGGGCGCTGGTGTTTGACGCCGCGGACGTTGGGGAACCCAATCTCGGGTACATCCTCGAGAACCGGGTACTCCAGGCCGCACTGCTCGACACGTTTGAAGCGGCCGGCGGCATTATTGAGCCCGCGCAATTCGTGGGACTTCGAATCGAAACAGACGCTGTGCGCGTCGAGACCACCAATGGGACGTTGGCGGCGAGGCTCGTTATCGGTGCGGATGGGGCGCAGTCTTCTGTGAGACAGGCGGTGGGGCTCACTGCGGACGCTTCTGACTACCGTCAAACGGCGATCGTCGCAACCGTGGCGACGGAGCGCCCACACGAGAAGACCGCCTGGCAGCGTTTTATGCGCGATGGAACGCTAGCATTCCTTCCGCTCGCGGATGGGACCACGTCGATCGTGTGGTCTGCCGACAATGACGTTGCGTCGGTGTTGCTCTGCGGCTCGCCTACCGATTTCGCGGCCGAACTCGATCGCGCCTCTGACGGTGCGCTCGGGGCGACACGACTCGTGAGTGAGCGCGCGTCATTCCCACTGCGTCGTCTC
Source organism: Steroidobacteraceae bacterium (assembly GCA_035566815.1). Lineage (GTDB taxonomy): Bacteria > Pseudomonadota > Gammaproteobacteria > Steroidobacterales > Steroidobacteraceae > 13-2-20CM-66-19. Next base: position 5,216 of record DATMQL010000400.1, read on the forward strand.
GCGGCTCATCATTACGTGGCGCAGAGGGTTGCGCTGGTCGGCGACGCCGCGCACGTGGTGCATCCATTGGCGGGGCAGGGGGTAAACCTGGGGCTGCTCGATGCTGCGGCGTTGGCGCAGTTACTACTCGACGCGCATCAGGAACGGGAAGACCCCGGCGCACTGAGAGTGCTGCGACAATACGAGCGGTGGCGAAAGAGCGAGGTTGCGTTCATGAGCTCGGCCATCGACACGTTCGATCGATTCCTGGCGCATGGACGCGGGCCGCTGTCGAAATTAGCGCAGCGGGGCCTGGGGTGGGTGAATCGTAGTCAGGAGCTCAAGCGATTCTTTATCGCGCGCGCGTTGGGGACGGAGGGAGAGTTGCCGCGGGTTGCGAAGCGATAAGTAGGCAGGCGCGCGGGCCGCGTTGCGGCTCCAGGTACGGTACGAGCACTAGCTCCGAACTTTACTTCAACGGAATGCGGTCGATCTTCGCCGCGACGATGAAGTCGTTCTCGGACAGTCCCTTGATCGAGTGGGTCGTGAACTTCACCCGGCAATAGTTGTAGCCGACCTCGAGGTCCGGGTGGTGGTCCTCGATGTTGGCGATATGAGCCAGCGCATTCACGAAGCTCATGGTGCGGTAGAAGTCCCGGAACGCAAAGGCCCGGCGTAACACGCCGCCAGCCTCCATGTTGACGACCCAGTCGCCGTTGAGCTCCTTCCGGAAGTTCTCGGCCTCATCGCGCGTGAGCGGCGCGACGCCGCCTTCGCAGGCTTTGCACTTCCGGTCGGCGAGGTCGGTCATACGGTCTCAGCGGCGGCGGCCTTGCCCGTCGCGCTCGCCGCGGCTGCGGCCGCACCGGCCGTGTCCTTACGGACATAGCTGCGCTTCACGTACTGCTCGACGATCTCGCGGAACTCTTCGGAGATACGGTCGCCCTTCAGGGTGACGGTCTTCGCGCCATCCTCATACACGGGCGCCACAGGTCGCTCGCCCGTGCCCGGAAGGCTGATGCCGATGTTGGCGTGCTTGCTCTCGCCAGGTCCGTTGACGACACAGCCCATGACCGCGACGGTCATGTCCTCGACGCCGGCGTACTCGCGGCTCCATTCGGGCATGCGATGGCGGATGTGCGATTGAATGCTCTGAGCGAGCTCCTGGAAATAGGTGCTCGTGGTGCGGCCGCAGCCAGGGCAGGCGATGACCATCGGAGTAAATGAGCGCAGGCCCATCGTCTGCAGGATTTCCTGCGCGACGATCACTTCCTGGGTGCGGTCGCCGCCGGGAGCGGGAGTGAGCGAGACACGGATGGTGTCGCCGATGCCCTGTTGCAATAGGACCGACATGCCGGCGGTGGAGGCAACGATACCTTTCGAGCCCATACCGGCTTCGGTCAGCCCGAGGTGCAACGGGTAGTCGCAACGCGCGGCGAGGTCGCTATAGATCGCGATGAGGTCCTGCACTCCGCTCACCTTCGCGGAGAGGATGATCCGGTCGCGGGGCAAGCCGATGTCGACGGCTCGCTGCGCGTTCTCGAGCGCCGAGAGGGCGACGGCTGCGCGCATGATCTGTTGGGCCGTCAACGGCTGCGCGCTGGCGGAGTTTTCGTCCATCAGCCGCGTCAGGAGATCCTGGTCGAGGCTGCCCCAGTTCACGCCGATGCGAACCGGCTTGTTGTAGCGGCAGGCCGTCTCGATCATTTCGGCGAACTGCGGATCGCGTTTGCTGCCGCGGCCCACGTTACCCGGATTGATGCGGTACTTCGCAAGGGCCTCGGCGCAAGCGGGGTGCTCGCGCAGGAGCTTGTGACCGTTGAAATGGAAGTCGCCGATGAGCGGCACCGTGATGCCCTGCTTGTCGAGGCGATCGCGGATGAGCGGCACGCCTGCGGCGGCCTCACTCGAGTTGACTGTCACGCGCACGAGCTCGGAACCGGCGCGGGCGAGCGCTTTGACCTGTTGGGTCGTGCCTTCGACGTCCGCGGTATCTGTGTTCGTCATCGACTGCACGACGATGGGGGCGTTGCCGCCGACACGGACGGCGCCGATGGCGACCTGGAGCGAGGTACGGCGAGTGGGGAACTGGGCTGTAGATTGAGCCATAGACATAAGGAGGGCGTAACGAGCGATATCCCCGATTCTACAGGGTGAGGCACTGTGTTGCGCCCCCTCCAGGGTCCGAGGCGAGGCTTTGGCCGAGCTGCTATGATGACGGCGCTCGCTCAATACAGTCTGTTCGGAGAGAGTCCGGCCTGGTGCCGGAACGCCGAAGGCGCAAGTTCCGCCCGGAAACGCTCAGGCCCACGAACGGCAGACTGCGGAAAAATCGGTATTTTCCGTGCGGGCTCTGGAGAGAGGTGGACGTCCATGCAGGTCCACCCACCGAAGGGGAGCGGCGTCCACTGACGCCTGATCTCTCAGGTCACAGGACAGAGGGGCGGCAGATGCTCATAAAAGAGGCGTCTGCCGCCTTTTTTTGTTGCGGACTTATGCTTTTTTTGGCGAGTCCGGAGGACCCGTGGGAAGACAGACCCCTTTATTCCAGCTTCACCGTGAGCTGGGCGCTCGTATCGTCGATTTCGGTGGCTGGGACATGCCCGTCCAATACAGTTCCCAGATCGGCGAGCACCACGCGGTCCGTCGCGCGGCGGGCGTATTCGACGTTTCCCATATGTGCGTCATCGACCTCAAAGGCGCGCGGGTGCGGCCCTTTCTGCGCGCGCTGCTCGCCAACGATGTCGACAAGCTGGTTCGTCCGGGCAAAGCCCTCTACAGCTGCATGCTCAACGAGTCGGGGGGCGTGCTCGACGATCTCATTGTTTATTTTTTATCAGATTCCGGGTTCCGGGTGGTCGTGAATGCCGGGACTCGCGACAAGGATCTCGCCTGGATCCGGCGCCATGCCCGGGAGTTCGATGTCGGCGTGCTCGAGCGCACCGAGCTCGCCATGCTCGCGATACAAGGACCCGAAGCCCGCGCCAAGACGGCGAAACTCCTGTCGCGAGTCGGCGCCGCCACCGCGCTCGAGCTCGATACCTTCGTCGGTCGTGAGATCGATGGTTGGTTCGTCGCCCGGACCGGCTATACCGGCGAGGACGGCTTCGAAGTCATGCTGCCGGCGTCCGACGCCGAACGCGTGTGGCGTGAATTGAATTCGCTCGGTGTTGCTTCTTGCGGTCTCGGTGCGCGCGACACGTTGCGGCTCGAGGCGGGCATGAACCTATATGGCAACGACATGGATGAAAGCACTCATCCTTTCGAGTCGGGCCTCTCCTGGACCGTTGCCATGGAGGCGGCGGGCACCGCGCGCGAGCGGCAGTTCATCGGGCGCGAGGCGCTCGAGGCCGTCAAAGCGCAGGGCTCACCGCGCAAACTCGTCGGCCTTCTGTTGGAGGAGCGGGGTGTCCTCCGCGGTCACCAGCGTGTGGTGGTGCCCGGGCTCGGTGAGGGCGTGACCACCAGTGGCACGTTCTCTCCGACCCTCGAGCGCTCAATAGCGTTCGCCCGCGTACCGGCCGCTACCGGCCAACAGGTCCAGGTGGATATCCGCGGCAAGCTCCTCAACGCGCGGGTGGTGAAACCACCGTTCGTGCGATTCGGCCAAGCCCTGGCGCAATAACAGCACTCTTCAAACGGAGATTCCCGATGAGCAAGGTTCCCGCCGATCTCAAGTACACGAAGACCCACGAATGGTTGCGATCGCTGCCGGATGGCACCATTGAAATTGGCATCACGGATCACGCCCAGCACGCGCTCGGCGACCTCGTATTCGTTGAAGTTCCGGAGGCGGGCCGCGTCTTGAAGGCGGGCGAGCCGTGCGCGGTGGTCGAGTCGGTAAAAGCGGCCTCTGACGTCTACGCCCCCGTGACGGGGGAAGTGCTCGCGGGAAATCCGAAGCTCGCGAGCCAGCCCGAGACGATCAACACCGACTCCTACGGTGAGGGTTGGCTCATGCGGGTGCGGCCTACGGCGGGTGGACCCGCGACAGAGCTCCTGTCGCCGGCCGAATACACCAAGCTTCAACAGGAGGAGGGTGACTGATGGCCTTCATTCCGCACACTCCTGCCGACGTCGAGGCCATGCTCGCGGCCATCGGTGTCGCCAGTATTGAAGACCTCTTCGACGAAATCCCAGCAACCCTGCGAGTGAAGTCGCTCGCGGGCATACCGGACGAGTTGAATGAGATGGAGGTCGGCCGCCTGATGAGCGAGCGCGCGCGCGCCGATGGCCGTCCGTTGTGCTTCATCGGGGCCGGCGCCTATGAGCACCATATTCCGGCAGCGGTGTGGGCCATCACGACTCGCGGTGAGTTCTACAGCGCCTACACGCCCTACCAGGCGGAAGCCAGCCAGGGCACGCTGCAGCTCATCTACGAATACCAGACCATGATCGCCAGCCTCACCGGCATGCAGGTGTCGAATGCATCGGTGTATGACGGCGCCTCCGCCGTGGCCGAAGCGAGCCTCATGGCGGTACGCGCGAATCGTCGCTCCAAGTCGCTGCGGATTCTCGTTCCAACGACCGTGCATCCACATTACCGCAAGGTGGCCGTGGCCACGGCAGGCAACCAGGGGTTGCGCTTCGAGGAAGTGCCGTACTCCGCCGGCGAAGGAGTCGTGGCGACGACGTCGCTGGCGAAGTATGAGGGCGAGGACATCACCGCCCTGGTCATCCAACAGCCGAATTTCTTCGGACGGCTCGAGGATGTCGACGCATTGACGGACTGGGCTCACGCGCGCGGCATTCTCGTGATCGCCGTCGTTAATCCTACGTCGCTGGCGCTTCTGAAGCCGCCGGGCTCGTGGGGCACCAAGGGTGCCGACATCGCCGTGGGTGACGGGCAGCCGTTGGGTGTGCCGCTGTCCTCGGGTGGACCTTATTTCGGGTTCATGACAACGCGCATGGAATATGTGCGCCAGATGCCCGGACGAATCGTCGGGCGCACGGTGGATTTGAGCGGACGCGAAGGCTTTACCCTGACACTGCAGGCTCGCGAGCAACATATCCGTCGCGCCAAGGCGACATCCAACATCTGCACCAACCAGGGGTTGTTGATGACCGCGGCGACGATTTACATGTCGCTGATGGGGCCGCAGGGTCTGGAGCGGACGGCCGCGGCCTCCCATGCGCGGGCGCGCGAGCTCGTGGACGGGCTGACACGTTTGAAGGGCGTGCGGGCTGCGTTTCAGGGGCCGGTGTTCCACGAGTCGGTGGTGTTGCTCGATCGCCCGGTCGCGCCGATTCTGAAGATGCTGGCGAGCCGGGGGATCTTGGGAGGGCTCGATCTCACGGAGTATTACCCGGAGCTGGGGCCGGCGCTGCTGGTTTGCGCGACGGAGACGAAGACGACCGCGGATATCGAGAGTTATGTCGCCGCGCTCGGCGAAGTGATGCAGGCGGCGCGGGCCGCGTAGGAAAGGGCACGCGGGCTCCTGTTATGCACGCCGCCCGCGGCAGGCCCCCGCCGCGCAGAACTGACTGTCTGAGGATTTATGATGCGTACCCATGAAAAAGTGATCTTCGAGTACTCGCACCCCGGCCGTGGCGCTTCCGACCAGTGGCCACAGGATCCCGGTGCGGCCGCCACGGCGGATATTCCGGCCCGGCTGCGGCGTACCCACAAGCCCCTGCTACCCGAAGTGGGCGAGCTGGAGACCGTGCGTCATTTCACACGCCTGTCACAACTCAACTTCTCGATCGACACGCACTTCTACCCGCTCGGGTCGTGCACGATGAAGTACAACCCGAAGGCCTGCAATCAGTACGCCATGTTGCCCGAGTTCCTGGGCAGGCATCCTCTCGGGCCCGAGACTCACGGGCAGGGTTTTCTCGCCTGCATGTACGAGTTGCAGGAGATGCTGAAGGAAGTGACGGGTATGCAGGCCGTCGCGTTGAGCCCGATGGCGGGCGCGCATGGCGAATTCGCGGGCGTGGCGATGATCCGCGCCTATCACCGCTCGCGCGGCGATCTTGCCCGTAATGAAATCATCGTCCCGGAAGCGGCGCACGGTACCAACCCGGCCACCGCGACCATGTGTGGCTGTGTCGTGCGCGAAATTCCCGTGGATGCCGCGGGAGACGTCGATCTCACGGCGCTCGCGGCGGCCGTGGGTCCCAATACCGCGGGCATCATGCTCACCAACCCCTCGACTCTCGGAGTGTTCGAAAGGCGCATCGAGGAGGTGGCACGCATCGTCCACGCAGCGGGCGGTCTCCTCTATTACGACGGGGCGAACCTCAATGCGATTCTGGGGAAAGTGCGCCCGGGCGACATGGGCTTTGACGTCATCCATATGAACCTGCACAAGACCTTCTCGACGCCGCATGGTGGCGGGGGGCCGGGCGCCGGGGCGGTGGGTGTGGGAGCGCGGCTGCAACCCTTCCTGCCGATTCC
>DATMQL010000401.1:0-3283 GCA_035566815.1 Steroidobacteraceae bacterium
CCGTCCGCGAGGAAAAGAGCATTTCGCTAAACCTCAAGGCACGGCGTGACGAGCGCGCGAAGCTGGACAAGGAGCGCCTGGATCGGGAGAACGCCCGCCGCGCCGCCAAGAATCAGCCGGCGTACAAGACGGTGGAAGAGCTCGATAAGGTGAAAGATGACTCGCCGGACATCGTGCTGACGCAGTCGGCCGAGATCATGGCGGACATCGTGACGGGAGCGCGCCCGCAGCCTCCCCCGCAGAAGACCGCCCGGCGAAGCTGATTCGGAAGGGGGGAGCCCGTCAGACCGACAGGCTCCTGACTCGGGTTACCGCAGCAGGATGCGGAACAGGTCCCAGGTATCTTCGCTGAGGACATTCGGCATGCGGGCGGCACTTGCGCCCGTTGCCTCGGTGTCCATGATGTCGCCTTCTGTGAAGGCGAGCGAGTCCGACATCGGTGCGGTGTCGGGGGCACCCCGATAGCGGGCGATCTGCCTGATCCGCTCGCTGCGGGCTTTGACTTCCTGCGCGATGTTGGTCCGACTCTGCACCAGCGTGCGCGCCCGGTCGATTTCCTCCATGAGCGCCTCGCATTCCTCGCGGGAGCCGTATTCGTCGGTCGCCTCACGACGGCTCGTCGCCTCACGCGCCAGCCTGACGAGCGGTGTTTTGGCCAGACGCACGCACAACACCTCGGCATAGGCTATCGCGGCGATGTTGATGGCCCGGCGCGTCTCGATGAGTAAGCCGGGGAACTCCGGCAGCGGCTCTTTTTCAACGGCCTCCGCCGCCGCTCGTGCTTCGGTGAGCGTGAAGTTGGCCGCGGCCGCCACGTTTTTCGCGTCCGTGATCCGGTGCTCCAGGGCCCGACGTTTGAAGTAGTGCCAGAACCGGGTGAGCCGGGCGCGCTCTGATTCGAGCGCCGACACGTTCATGATGGCCTCGGCCGCCGCGGTCTCGGCGCTGCGCAGTTGTTTCTCTGCGGCCTCCCGTTTCGAGAACTGACGGCGATTGTGCTCGGCGAGGTGTTGCCGGCGCTCGCGCTCTTCCTGTTGGCGCACGAGGTCCGCGACAAACTGCTCGATGATCTCGCGGCCGGACTGCCAGAGCCGGCGTAGCTGGTAGAATACAACGGCCGGATAGGCGGACTCGGGCATCCCCAGACGCACTTCGAGCGCGTTCAGCATCTCCTGCACGCGGGAAGTCGCCCCTTCCTGCTGCTTGATGCGGTCCTTGAGGCGGTAGATCTCTTCCTGCAACTCCCCGTGAGCTTTTTTCAGCTCGGCACGATTGCGGAACAGCGCAAGGACGCGATCGTCCTCAGCTTCCTGAGGCGGTTCGTCCTGGCGAAAAGGGAGCTTGAAAAAACCGAGCTGTCGCAGTGCCTTCATGAGAGATGAGCCGGCTCGCGCCGTCCATGTCATCTCATGCTTCGGCCGGGAGCCTCGTGGCGGGTGAGAAGCGATGCCCTCGCTCCACGCAGTATTCCAGCCACTTATTTAGCATTACGTTACGAGCCCAGCGCTGATCCAGTTCACGCTCCGCATGGGTGCGCAGTGCCTTCAAAACCGGCTGTCCGTGGGTGACCGCCCATTCGAGCGCCTCCACGACATGGGCATCGTGGTAGACCCGCACACGCATATCCGGGTACTGCACAGCGTTAGCTGCTTCTGGAAGGTCTCCAGAGAGCAGGTAGGTCAGGTTCAGCGTGCTGGTGTAAGGGGTTCGTTCGGTGACGCTGAGAAGGAGATCACAATCGCCGGCCACCACGGAACGATGGCGCCCCTCCAGGGAGGTGAGGCCGGAAGTATGGCCAGCGGCGAGCCAATTCAAGCGGATAAAGTTGCTCTCATACAGGCCCATGAGCGCGACGAAGCTGCCTGGCTTCGAGCGCCAGGAGACGGGTGTCAGTGTGTCATCTAGTAGCATCACGCCTCGACTATAACGCACGGAGGTAACTGTGCAAGCCGGACAGAGCCGGAATTGCGGCTTTGTTTTGGGGCTTGTGAACAAGTTACAAGCGCCACTCGCGCCACCTGCAAGTTTCGTGCTGTGAAGTGCGTTTTGGGGCGGCATTACCCGGCAAGAAGATCACCTTTTTTCAAGGCCGCAGGCGCCGCTCGATGCCCGTCGTGTTGAGAATACGGCTGGCGATTTCCTCGATGGAGCATTCGGTGGTATCGAGGGAAGGGATAGAATAGCGGGCAAACATGGCTTCGGCGGCGCGCAGCTCGTAGGTGACCTGCTGGCGCGAGGCATAGCGGCTTTCGGGGCGCCGCTCGTTACGGATCTGTTGCAGACGCTCCGGCTTGATGGTCAAGGCATAAAGTTTGCGACGGTGTGGCTGCAGGCGGGCGGGCAGTGTTCCCGCCTCCAGGTCGTCATCCGTGAGAGGATAGTTCGCGGCGAACACGCCGTACTGAAGCGCCATGTAGAGGCACGTCGGCGTTTTGCCCGAGCGGGACACGCCCACGAGGATGACATCGGCATGCGGGTAATCGTGACCGGTGCCGTCGTCGTTCGTCAATGCGAAGTTGGTAGCGTTGATACGTGTCGTGTAGGCGGCCAGGTCCGCCATGCCGTGCGCGCGTCCGGCGCGATGGCTCGAGCGGGTGTTGAGTTCGCGCTCCAGGGGACCCACGAAGGCACCGAAAAAATCGAGGAACAAGCCATTCGCACCGAGTACGATATCGCGCAGCTCATCCTGCACCAGGGTGCTGAAAATAATGGGGCGCAGGCCCTCCTCGACGGCGGCCCGGTTGATACGCTCGACCGCCTCGTGCGCCTTGTCAATGCTCGACACAAATGGCAAAGTCACGGCCCGAAATTCGAGCCCTTCGAACTGTGTCATGAGGCTGTGACCCAGTGTTTCCGCGGTCACGCCCGTCTGATCCGAAACGAAAAATGCGGTTCGACGGCTCACGGCTCGAGAGTCCTGCGGAAGGCTCGTTGAGCTGCAGAGTGTTTCACCGCCCGCGCAGCGTAGCAAGCGTTATGTCGCTTGACTCAGGTTGGCCAGAGGACTCCTATTGAACGCCTATGTGATCCCGTTCGAGCGGCTTGGAATGCACGATGTCGAGACGGTGGGCGGTAAAAACGCCTCCCTCGGCGAGATGATCGGCTCGCTGACAAAACTCGGTGTGCAGGTGCCCGGCGGCTTCGCCACCACGGCGGACGCCTACCGTGAATTTCTGAAACAGGGCGGCCTGGATGCCCGCATCCGTGCCGAGCTGGCCGGGCTCGATGTCGACGATGTCACGAAACTCGCCGCCACCGGGGCGAAAATCCGCGGCTGGATTCT
>DATMQL010000402.1:0-7286 GCA_035566815.1 Steroidobacteraceae bacterium
GGCTACGACCCGGCGAATCCCTCGGCTTACAACGTACCGGCTCAATGCCAGCCCACAGCGGCAACCCCCGCGGCCGCCAAACCTCAGGAAACTGATCCATGAATCGCGAAGCGAAAGCTAACTCCATGACCACTGGCCGGAAGATTCGAGCGGCGTTGCTGCTTGGGTGTGCGTTGGGCGCGAGTGACCTGGCCGCGGCGGCCGACCCGGCTGCGCCGGCGTCGCCGTCCGCGCCGGCGCCGGCGCAGGCTTCAGGCGAAGACGCCGCGCAGGTGAAAGCGCTGCAAAAGCAGCTCAGGGCAGTCCAGGCGCAGTTGCGTGAGCTGGCTGAGCAGAATCGGGCGCTGCTGGAGCACCAGAAGCTGATCGATCGCGAGATTCAACAGCAGCAGCAACAGTTGGCGCTGCAGGCGGCGGCGCAGGCGCAGTTGAATGCGCAGGTGCAAGGGGCGGGCCCGCAAGGCCGGTCAGGCGCGGCCGGAGCCGCGGTTGCACAGGCCCCGGGGGCCCAGGGTGCAGGAGCGCAGCCGGGCGTCGCTGCTGGCCAAGCGGCGGCAGCTCGCACCCCGGGCGCGCAGCCTGGCGCCGCGGGGGCTTCGGGTGCGCAACCGGGCACTCAAGCTCAGGAGGCGCAGTCCGGCGCGCAGGGCCTGTTGCCCGCCGGCGGTGCGGCCGCATCCAACTCCGCACTTCCCGACGCAACCTCCGCCACGCCATCCCCAGCGACACCAGGCGCGATGTCCTCGCTCGCGACCTTTGCCCAGAACGTGAAGCTCTGGGGTTACGGCGAGATCTACTACACCGACCCGGTCCATGACCGCAACCGCGCCCAGGCCGACCTGGCGCGCGCCGTCTTCGGCATCGGCTACTCCTTCGACAGCCGCACCGAATTCAACTCCGAGTACGAAGTCGAGCATGCCGTGGCCTCTTCCAGCGATCGGGGCGAGTTCGAAGTCGAGCAGTTCTATGTCGACCGCCAGATCAACGATGCGGTGACGGTGCGCGGCGGCTTGTTCCTCATGCCGTTCGGATTGCTCAACGAGCATCACGAGCCCACCAACTTCTACGGCGTGCAACGTAACTTCGTGGAAACGCTGATCATCCCCAGCACCTGGCGCGAGGGGGGCTTCAACTTCCACGGCAACACGCCGTCGGGGTTTGGTTGGAACGCCGGGCTCACGACCGGCTTCGACCTGTCGAAGTGGGACTTCGCGCCCGAATTCCCGCAGTACACGACGGCGCTCGAGCTCGAGGACAACGGCTCGGCGCCGCTGCAGTCAACCCACCAGGAGCTCGCCCTGGCAAACGCGCACGATTTGTCTCAATACGTCGCGCTCAGCTACTTCGGCGTGCCCGGTTTGACAGTGGGTGGTGCCGTCAGCACGGGCAAGGCCGTCTCGGTCCCGGCTCCTCCGAACGCGCAAATTGCCGGCAGCCAGCGGGTGACCTTGTGGGAAGGCCACGTGCGTTGGACGCCTGATCGATTTGACCTCTCGGCACTCTACGCCCGCGGCACCATCAGCAACCTGGCCGGCACCAACGCCTCGAATCCCGGCTCGCCGAATCCCATCCCGTCGTCGTTCTATGGTTACTACGTCCAGGGCGCCTACGATGTCTGGCAGCACGGCGATTATCGCGTCTCACCATTCGCACGGTGGGAGGTCTACAACATGGGCGCGAGTTATGAGGGAACGCCGGGTCCGATGATACCCACGGGACAGATTCCGCTGAGCGGCGCTCCCGGGGACTACGGCTTGTGGCCCCGCAATCAGGATCGTGTCTGGACGATAGGCGCGAACCTCTACGCCACCCCGCACGTGGTTCTGAAACTCGACTACCAGCATTTCATGATCAATAACGGCTTTACGCGCTTCGATCTGGGCCTGGGACTCAACTTCTAGGCCGCCGCCTGCCGCGAGCCCGCCGCGTATGGCCGGCTCGCGCTACAGCTCCTGGCCGCCGCCCGCCGCCGCTCGTCGAAAGAGAGAGGCGCCGGCCCGCCGGTTCGGCGAAAATAGCCCCATGAGCTTTACGGGGAAACGCTACGACTTTCGCGACCAGGCGGGCGATTACGCCCACCTGGCCGAAGAGCTCGCCGGGTTGCTCAGTGGCGAGAGCGACTTCGTGGCGAACGCCGCGAACACGACCGCGCTGATCTTCGACGCCTTGCCCGATCTGAACTGGGCGGGGTTTTACTTCCTGAAAGATGGCGAGCTGGTCGTAGGACCCTTCCAGGGGAAGCCGGCGTGCGTGCGTATTGCGCTGGGAAAAGGAGTCTGCGGCACGGCTGCACTCGAGCGACGGACCATCGTTGTGCCGGACGTTCACGCGTTTCCCGGCCACATCGCGTGTGATGCCGCTTCGCGGTCGGAGGTCGTGATTCCACTGATCGCGGACGGCGAGCTGTTGGGCGTATTGGATCTCGATAGTCCGAACGTTGGTCGTTTCAACGATGGTGATGCGCGTGGGCTGGAGCGGCTCGCCGCGCTCTTCGTGGACAGCGTCCGCCTCGAGGACATCGGTTAGGGCATGCCCGAGAGTGCGCACACCGCTGTCGGCGGCCAAGCCGCGGCGGCGCAAATAGCTGACCCCGCGTCCTCCGGCGCCGGCGCGGTTAAGCCAGTCGTTTTCGCCGAGGGCCTGTTAGCCGCTCTCGCATCCTTCGTCATCTGGGGCGCTTTTCCGTTCTACCTCAAGCCCCTGTACCAAGTTCCGTCGATGCAGATCATCGCTCATCGCGTCGCCTGGGCGTGCGTATTCGTTCTGGTCTGGCTCTCGGTGCGTGGGGACGTCGGAAGTTTGCGTAAGTTGTTCAGCGACCGCGCTCTCGTGGGTCGACTGGCGGTCTCTGCGCTGCTGATCACCGTCAACTGGGTGGCGTACGTGTGGGGAGTCGGGCACGGGCATGTCGTCGAGACGAGCCTGGGCTACTTCATCAGTCCGCTCGTCAACGTGCTGTTAGGTGTCGTCGTCCTGCGCGAGCGGTTGCACTTCACGCAGTGGATGGCCGTTGGTATAGCCGCTGCGGCCGTGATTTACGTTAGCGTGGCGACGGGATCGCCACCCTGGATCGCGCTTATTATCGCGGCAAGCTTCTCGCTCTACGGCTTTTTGCGAAAGATCATGCACGTCGAGGCCCTGCAAGGGCTCGCTGTCGAGACTTTGCTGCTGATGCCGCTGGCGTCAGGTTATCTCCTCTGGTGTGAGGCGACGGGCAGCGGCGTGCTTGGTCATTCGAGCGTGGCGGTCAACGCGTTACTCGTCGGATGCGGTCCGATGACGGCGGTACCGTTGTTTTTATACGCTTTCGCGGCCCGTGTGATCCCCTACTCGACCATAGGGCTCATGCTCTATATCGCCCCGAGTCTGCAGCTATTCTCGGGGATTTTCGTATACCACGAGCCGTTTGCGGGGCCGCGGGCACTCGGCTTCGCCCTCATCTGGCTGGCGTTGGTGATCTACGCCAGCGATGGAGTGTGGCGCACCCGCCGCGTGAGATTGGCGGGCGCGTCAGCGTCTTAGTCCTACTGCTTCGCGCGCGAAACGTACTCGCCGGTACGCGTGTCGATGCGAAGAACTTCGCCTTCGTTGATGAACAGCGGTACGCGCACCACGGCACCGGTTTCGAGTTTGGCCGGCTTCTGGCCACCCGTCGCCGTATCGCCGCGCAGACCGGGGTCGGTCTCGACAACCTTCAGGTCGATGTGCGCCGGCGGCATCACCACCAGCGGCTCGCCATTCCAAAGGGTCACGATGCAGACGATCCCGTCTTTGAGCCACTGCGCCTGATCGCCCACGGCGGCCTTGCCGGCGGTGTACTGCTCGAAGTTGTCGGGCACCATGAAATTCCAGAAGTCGCCTTCCTGGTAGAGGTACTGCATTTCCATGTCGACGACGTCCGCGGCTTCGATCGACTCGCCCGAACGGAAAGTGCGCTCAATGGTACGGCCGGTCCTGAGATTACGGACTTTGATACGGTTGAACGCCTGGCCCTTGCCGGGCTTGACGAACTCGTTGTCGATGACGGAGTAGGGCTCCGCATCGAGCAGCAGCTTCATGCCCGAACGAATCTCACTGGTGGTGTAACTGGCCATTTCTTTCTCACGGCTGGGGCTGCAGAATGCGCGGCCCACAAAAGGGCCGCGTATGATAACGGCATCCCCCCACACCCGCCAGCACGACCGAGAAATCCCCGGTTCGCGCCCCGCCAGCCAGCCGGCGCGCTGGCAAGCGGAAATGGCTGACGCGATTGCGAGCCCGGACGACCTGGTCGCCGCGCTCGGCCTCGATCCGCGTCTTTTGCAGCCTGCCCAGGCTGCCGCTGCGACTTTTCGGGTGCGTGTTCCCCGTAGCTACGTGTCCCGGATGCGGCCCGGTGATCCAGACGACCCTTTGTTGCGTCAGGTTTTGCCGATAGCGCGTGAGCTCGAGGACGTCGTCGACTACGTGACAGATCCCTTGGGCGAGCACGCGGCCTTACGTGCCCCGGGTCTGCTCCAGAAGTACCAGGGCAGGGCTCTGATCATCACAACCTCTGCCTGCGCGGTGCACTGCCGCTATTGCTTTCGACGCGAATTTCCCTACTCCGAGCAAACGGGCGATGCCCCGCGTTGGAGCGCCGCTCTGTCTGAGATCGGGCGGGATAGCTCGCTCGAGGAGGTGATTCTCAGCGGCGGCGACCCACTCTCCTTAAGCGACGCTCGCTTGAAGAGCCTGACAGATGCCTTGGCCACGATTCCGCATGTGCGCCGATTGCGCGTGCATACCCGGCAACCCATCGTTTTGCCGTCACGGGTCGATGATGGTCTCGTGGGTTGGCTGCGCTCCGTAAGTTTGCCTACGGTGTTCGTGCTTCACGCGAACCACCCGAATGAGGTCGATTCTGACGTCCGGGCCGCATGTGAAAAGTTGCGTGCGAGCGGAGTGACGCTCCTCAATCAGTCGGTACTCCTTCGTGGGGTTAACGATGACGTCGACGTGCTCGCGGAGCTATCGCGCAAGCTATTCGACGTGGGAGTGCTGCCGTACTACCTTCATGTGCTGGATCGTGTGCGCGGAGCAGCGCACTTTGAGATTCCCGAGCCCGAGGCCCGGCTCATAGCCGGCGATCTCGCTTCCCGACTACCGGGTTATCTCGTGCCCCGGCTGGTCCGGGAGATCTACGGAGCCCCGGCCAAGGTCACCCTCTCCCCACAATTTCCCGAGTAGTTTCCGGTAGTTCCGGCCTCCCGGGAGTCGCCAATTGAGAGACGGCGCAAGGAGGGCGGCAGCTGTGGGTGCTAGGATCACACCTCCTGTTACCGTCGTTTTGGAGTCCGTTTTGACAGAGCAGAACGCGGTTCCTCTCATCGTGATGAGCTCCGCGCGTGATCCCGTCGAGGCGATCAACAGCATTCTGCGGCGTGCGGGTCATCCGGTTCACTGCACTTGGATTGCGTCTCTGCGCGATCTCGGGGAGACCATTACCAAGGTCAATCCCGAGCTGTTGGTCCACGTCGGTCCGAACGATGAGTTGCCTTCAGTCATCAACATTCGGGACCAGACTGCGCCGACCTTGCCGGTAGTGGTGCTGACCGATGCCGTCGATGAGGCTCGCATTGCCGCCGCGATGACCGCAGGCGCGCGCGACGCCGTGACTTTGTCGAATCCGGTGCGGCTGCAGGCCGTGATGCTGCGGGAGTTGCGCGCCTTCCGTCTCGAACGCGCGCTCAACACCACTTTGAAGTCCGCGCACGACGCGCGTAGTCAACTCGAAACCGTTCTGGAGCGCTCGAATGATGCGATCGTGCAAATCCAGGAAGGCATCGTCGTCGATGCCAACCCCGCGTGGGTTGAGCTCTTCGGCGTGGAGGAAGGATTGCTGGGTCACCCCGTCATGGACCTGTTCGACGAGGCGACGCAGCCCGCGCTGCGTGGCGCGTTGGCCGCGTGCCTGCAAGGCCGCTGGAACGACCACACGCTCAAGGTCAACGCCATTCTCGGCGACGGCTCGAGGCTACCTGTCGAGGTCGTGCTGGCGCTCGGTGAGCATGAGGGCGAGCCGTCTATCCGGCTGGTGCTGCCGTCGAAACCGCGGGATGAGGCGAAACTCGTCGAGGAGCTGTCGGATGTAGTGCGCTCCGATTCGACGACCGGACTGTTGCGTCGGCGCGAGCTGATCGTCGCGCTGACGGAGCGACTCGGAAGTGCCGCGGCGGGCGGCATGCGCTGTATCGCCCTCATCAAACTCGATAAGTTTTCGACCATCGAGCGCGATGTGGGCGTGACCGCCAGCGACGACGTGCTGACCGAGTTTGCGAAATTGCTGAAGGAGACGCTCAACCCGAAGGAAGTCGTGGGACGCTTCGGGGGAGTGCGGTTCCTGGTGCTGCTCGAGCGGGGCAACGAGCACGACATCGAGGCCTGGGGTGAGCAGTTCATCACGCGGATTCAGAAGCACATCATTCGGATCAAGGACAAGGCGATCTCACTGACCTGCACGGTGGGATTATCTGTCGTACCGGCGCAAGCGAACCTCGACGCGGTGATCGCCGATGCGATCGAAGCGTGTCGCAAGGGTATCGGGCGCGGCGGGAATCAGACTGTGACGTCGGATCGTGCTGACAATGACAACCGGGTGCAGTCGTACGACAAGGTCTGGGTGAAGCACATCAAGGCGGCTCTGATGGAGAACCGCTTCCGGCTCGTGCAACAGCCGGTCGCCAGCCTGCAGGGCGACGATCCCGTGATGTTCGACGTCCTCGTGCGCATGGTCGACACGCAGGGTAAAGAGGTATTGCCGGCGGAATTCATGGCGGCCGCCGAGCGTAACGACCTGTTGAAGAACATCGATCGCTGGGTCGTGGGAGCATCGCTGTCATTTGCCGCGCAACGCCGGCCGGGGTGTTTGTTCGTGCGGTTGTCGAAGGACACCGCGAAAGACGGATCGTTTCTCGACTGGCTCGAGAATCACGTGCGCTCCAGCCGGGCCGAGCCACAGCGGCTGTGCTTCCAGGTCACGGAAGAAGTGGCTGCCAGCTATATCACACAGGTCAAGGCGCTTGCCGGGGCCCTGCGGCAGAAAGGTTTCAGATTTGCCCTGGACGGCTTCGGGTCGGGGCGGGACAGCCAGGGATTGCTCGACTCCGTGCCGTTGGACTTTGTGAAGATCGACGGAGCGTTGGTGCAGGGGCTGACCGGCGACCCGAAGTTGCAGCAGCGCGTACGGATGTTGGTGGATGGGGCTACCAAGAGGCTCATCCAGACCATCGGGGAACGCGTCGAGGATGCCAACACCATGGCGGTGT
>DATMQL010000403.1:0-3880 GCA_035566815.1 Steroidobacteraceae bacterium
GCGCCTTTGGGTGGCAGATTGACTTGCATCTGACGGCGACTCAGTTCACCGATGCGCTGTGGCTTGCGCTGGTGGCGGCGTTGGCGGCGGGGTTGTATCCCGCGTGGCGGACCGCGACGGCTTCGATTGCGGGGGATATTCGTGAGGAGTGAGCGCGCGAGGAACGGGCGGCGCGCTGCGGGGGCCCGGGGTGAGGGCGTGGTGACTTGGGTGGAGAGGCGCCGGGGTGTGAAAGCCGTGTTGGTTAAATCCGCGTTGCTGGCGGTGATGTTGACTGGCGCCTTCGCCTGCGTCGCGTGGGCGGCCGGGCCTTTGCCTGAGGTGGGCGTGTTTGGTGATGCCGCGCGTGGGGGCGGATTTGCGCAGGTGCTCGAGCCGCGGGAGTTTGAGTTTCCGCAGGATCATGGGCCGCATCCTGAGTATCGGCAGGAGTGGTGGTATGTGACGGGGAATCTGGATTCGACGGGTGGCGAGCGGTTTGGGTTTGAGTTGACGTTTTTTCGGTTTGCGTTGGCACCGGAGGGGGTGGTGCACGGTGTCTCGTCGGTGGCGACGTCGTCCGCCTCGCCGGCGCAGGTTACGCAGGCCGCGCAACGGGCTTCCTCGGGCGTTGAATCGTCGTGGCGCACCGGGCAGATCTATATGGCGCATTTTGCAATCACCGATGCGGCTCACAAGCAGTTCCGCTTTATGCAGAAACTGTCGCGCGGAGCTGTGGGGCTGGCGGGTGCGCGGAATCCGCCTCTGCATGTCTGGATTGATGACTGGTCGCTCGGGACGGTTGATCCGGAAGGGGCGCATTGGACTTTGCGGGCGGCGCAGAGCGGCTACGAGTTGATGCTCGACGCGCAGGTGCTCCAGCCCCCGGTTCTCAACGGCGAGCAGGGTTTCAGCCGCAAGTCGAACGATCCGGGCTCGGCGAGCTATTACTACTCGATTCCGCGGGTCGCTGTGCGGGGCCGCGTGGTGCGCGAGGGTAAACCCCTGGAGGTGCAGGGGCTCGCATGGGTGGATCGCGAGTGGGGTAGTGGATCGCTGAGCAGTAGCGAGCAGGGATGGGACTGGTTTGCGCTGCAGCTTCAGGACGGCACCGCCTTGATGTTCTATTCATTGCGTAACCATGACGGCAGCAACGATCCGAACAGCGCCGGAACATGGATCAGCGCGGCGGGCCAGTCACGGCGGCTTTCCAGCGACCAGGTGCAGATCGATGTGCTGGATTATTGGAAGAATCCGCGTGGCGATCGCTATCCCGCGCATTGGCGCGTGCGCGTTCCGACAGAGGGGATCGATGTGGATGTGCGCCCGGTGCTGGCTAACCAGGAACTCATCACCTCTGCGCGATACTGGGAAGGGGCGGTGGACGTGACCGGAACGAGCGGGGGTCAAAAGACCGCCGGGCGCGGTTATGTGGAGCTCGTGGGGTACGCCGCGCAATAACGGCGGGCTGGCGCCGGTCTTTATGGATTGCGGCCCTATTTCCATTGCGCGATAGCGGTGTCCGACGAGCGGACGCTGCTGTCGAAAGTTTCGAAAGTTCAGGTCCACCCAGGTTGGATAGGAGAATTTCCATGCGACGCTCATTCGTTTCCGCGCTGGCCACTGCGCTGATGGCTGTTCCCGCTTTCGCGGCACTCCCGGACGGCACCAAGGCTCCCGACTTCAGCACGGAAGCCTCGCTTGCCGGCAAAACGTTTCATTTCTCGCTGGCGAAGGCCCTGCAGAAAGGCCCCGTGGTGTTGTATTTCTATCCGGCGGCGTTCACGCCCGGCTGCACTGTCGAAGCACACGAGTTTGCCGAGGCGACTGACAAGTTCGCGGCGTTAGGCGCTACGGTGATCGGCGTTTCCCACGATCCGATCGACAAACTCAACAAGTTCTCGGTCAGCGAGTGCCGTAACAAGTTCGCCGTCGCGTCGGACGCCGATGGCAGTGTTATGAAGGAGTACGACGCCGTATTGCCGGTGAAGCCCGACTATGCGAATCGTACATCCTATGTGATCGCGCCTACCGGCGAGATCATCTACTCGTATACGGATCTCAAGCCCGACGCGCATGTTGAGAATACGATGGCGGCGGTTAAGAAGTGGCAGGACGCGCATAAGAAGTCGTAAGCCAGGCTCCTAGGCCAGGTCTGCCAGCACCGCGGGGACGTGGCGGCGGAGCAGCAGGTTTTGGGCTTCCCACTGCTCTTTGGGTTCGAGCTTCTCCAGGAAGCGCACTTCGCCACCCGCGAACACCGCGACGGGGATTCCGTCGCGGTAGAGGAGGCGATTGCCGCTCAGCGACGGTAGTCGTGCACCGGGTGTCAGGATGCCCACGAGGTTTAGAGGGTCGGCTCCGGAGAGCGAGACGTGGCTTTGCGAGTGCGGCTTGCGACGCGTGTCGCGCAGGAGCCCTATGGCTTCCGGTGCCGCGAACTGCTCGCCGGTGAAGCCCGCGACGAAACGACCTCCGCGAATCTCGCCTCTTGCCTCGAGGCGGCGATAACACATCAGCAGGTCGCGCCATGGAGGAAGCCAGTCCGCTTCACGCGCGAGCAGCCGCCAGAACACGACCCCCCAGCGTTTCAACAGCGTGCGCGCGACGTGTTCGATCGCTTCCTCGTCTTGTAGCTTCTCGGTCGGGCGGGTCGTGGTAGGGCGAGTCGTGTCGGGTTCCGCGTCGGCTCCCGCGAGGGGTTGCCGGCGTACGAGCGCCCAACGTCCCGCTGCATCCATTCCGAACAATGCGATTCGCCGCCTGCGGCGTCCGCCGGCGGGTGGCCTGCGACGGTCCGCCGGAATCAGCAGCGCGCGCAATCCGCCGAAGCTGTCGGAGTTGACGATGCCGAGGGCTACCAATTCGGCCAAGGCTTCTTCGGCCTGCGTAGGGAGGAGGTTGGCGCCGTCGGCTATCTCATCGAAGAATGACGCGCCGTGGACGCGGATGTAGTCGGCCACGACCTGCGCTCGGGAGGATAGGTTCGCTGAGTCCACGGCGCCTGTCAGAGATGACCAGACGCGGGTGTTACGTCTCGCGAGAAGGACGATCGGAGTGCCGCGGACAGGTGCTGCGTTTCGTTCCGAATCGCTCTTCCGTCGGGCAAGTCGCGTCCACACGTAGCGGCCGGCCAGGCACTGCTCGTCCAGCCACGCGGGCTCGTATTCGCTGATTCGGGTGGGGAGGATTTCAGTTTCCCACGCGCTGGCGGGTGCTTCGAAACCTTCTAGTTGCCCGAGTATGGCGCCAACAGCGTCCGGGCCTTCCATCCGACCCTCGGGCGTCACGCGTTGCCACTCGAACAGGAAACGCAGGAAATCGCGCGCCTCGACGGGCTCGATTTCGGCGCGCAGGCGCTTCACGGTGTAACGGTGAATTCGGGCCAGCAGGCGGCGCTCGCACCATTCGCCTTCCGCTACGGCGCCCGGAGTGAATTGGCCGCGCATCGCGAAGCCTTCCGCTTGAAGGACCGCTAGCGCGGATTCGATGGAACTCACGGGTAAGCCGAGGGAGGCTGCGATTGCCGCCGACGTGGTTGGGCCGAGGCCTTCCAGGCGTCCGCGGACTACTTCGACCAGCGCGTCCTCGCGGGTCCATTCCTTCGCGTAGGTCGCGGGGACTTCAACGGGTGGGCTGTTTGCTGCCTGCGGAAATAGGGCGCGGAATAGCGGGAGGCGCTCGGCTGTGGCCCAGAGCGTTGGTTCGGTGGAGGCCACTCGTGTGACCCGTTTCTGCTGGGCGAGGTTGTCTATGAGCTCGGTCCAACCCGGTTGCCGCTGTACTTCGGCGTCGGTGAGGAATGTTAGCCAGGACATGGCATCGTGCAGCTCGTCGGCGTTTGTGGCGTCGGGCCAGGCCTCGTCGCGTACACGTTGAATTGCGTCGGGGTCGAGTTTGC
>DATMQL010000404.1:0-2992 GCA_035566815.1 Steroidobacteraceae bacterium
TGGACTTGACGACAGGCAGCAGCGACTTGCAAACCGGGCACGTCGGCGACACAAACAGCAGCAAGGTGCTTTTTCCATCGCTCCGCGGTGACCCCAACTTGACGCGGGCGCCCGCCAGGTCGACAACATCCATCGCCGGCGCCTGCTCACCGACCGCAAGCCCGCGATTCAGCATGAGTGCTCCCACCGGCGCGATACGCTCATGGAGCACGCCGAGCTGCCTCGTCAACGCCAACACGACGGCCAGCAAAGCCAGCACGACAATCCACAGTACAATGTTGGAAATAGCCAGGGCCGTCATCGCGAGCCTCGCAAATGGGCGGCACGCTGCACGTAACCCATGAGTTGATCGATACACAGATAAATGAGCGCGACAGTGCCCAGCCCGAACGTTACGGTCACCGCGTCCGTTAGCACCAGGGGCCGTCCCGTCCACTGCACCAACGTACTCGCCAGACCCAGCGCCAGAACAATGTTCCGCCAGACCATCCAGGGTGCAATCGGCCGCCGCTCATCCGGACCACCGCAGCCACACGCGAGATCGCGACGACCCCGCCGCAGATTGATGCCGATTGCGGAGGCATACGCCAACAGCAGCACGCTCCCGACGACAACTGCATAGAGACGGCTGGCGTCAACAAGCAAACCCACCGCAACAGCCAGTTCGAGAGCCGGTACCAGCCACGACAGCCGCCAGCGCGCAAGAGCGGGCACCACCCCGTACGCAGAAAATATCTCGTCGAACCGTCGCCAGTCGCGCAGCTTATGGACGGCAGCGCTCCCGAACAGCAGGGCAAAAGTCGCCACCAATAAAAGTCCGACGGCGGGATCCAGCATCATAAACCCACCACCCTAACTCTCAACATCCTCATGCCGTTCTCCGGGGAGCCGTAAGCCTCTCTCGCATGCGCGCGAGGCCATCCAGGGTACGTAAATACTGCACGGTGACCCGCGCGCCCAACTGGCTGAATCCGTGCAGCGGCAGCGGATCGACCGCCGTAACCGGGAACCCCAACTCCTGCGCCGGATGCCCGCAAGACCAACGCGCCAGCAGCGACCCCATCATGGTCGCCATCGCCACGCCGCGGCCGTTATAACCAAAGCCCGCCAACAGACCCGGCGCAACCTCCTGCAGACGTGGCAGGTGATCCCGGGTGATCGCCACCAGGCCGCCCCAGTGATACTCATAAGGGACGCCGTCGAGTTGCGGATAGATTTCGCGCACAGCGCGATAGTGATGGCGCGCCTGTACTGCCAGGGGAGCGTTGCCGAACACGCCACGCGAGCCCATACACAGGCGGCCCGTCGCATCGAGACGGAAGTAACGCAGCAGGTGCCAGGTGTCTGACGCCGATTGCCTCTCCGGCAGAATGGACCGGAGCAATTCGCTCGACAACGGCGCAGTGGCAACCTGAAATGAGGGCACCGTGACAACGGTGCGCCTTACGACATCCACCACATGATCGGCGTAGGCGTCCGTCGCCAGAACGACGACCGGGCTCGTAACGCTGCCGTGCGGAGTCTCAACTCTCCACTCACCGGCGGAACGGGAAAGCTTCGTCGCCGGGCTCTGGCGAAAAATCTTACTGCCGTTGCGTAACGCCGCGAAGGCCAGCCCTCGTACATAAGAGAGAGGCTGTACCGTGCCTCCCCGCCGGTCGATCCAGCCACCGCAATAACGGCTCGAGCCGGTCAGCCTGGCGGTCTCCTCCCGCGTAAGCATGTCGACAGCCGCACCACGACGGTGCCACTGCTCTACGCGCGAGCGTAGTCCACCGAGCGCCGCCTCAGAGGTGGCGGGTTGGATCCAACCCGTGCGGACGGCGTCGCAGGCAATTTCATATTTGCGAATGAGCTCGAAGACCAGATCCGGTCCGCGCGCCACCGTTTCAACAAGCCCCCGTCCCAGCTCGGTACCAAACATCTCTTCGAGAGTATCCGGATCATACTTCACACCCGGAATGACCTGCCCCCCGTTGAGGCCGGAGGCCCGCTCACCCACCTCCGCCGCTTCCAGCACGACCGCGTCGCGCCCGGCTTCCCCAAGATGGAGCGCCGTCGACAGCCCGGTATAGCCGCCGCCGATGATAGTGACCTGCGCACGCTGCTCTCCCGAGAGGCGCGCCAATTCCGGCCCCGGCGCGGCCGTCGCCGCCCACAGCGATTGGCTCGAATTCGCGTTCACATCACGACCGTGGGTCGGCATAGGCAGACAATCTGATATGGGAAATGCGATAATCGATACACTGCTATCGCGTCTTTGCGGGACTCTAAGGCAGCGAAACCGGCAGGTCAAACGCGATACCCGCCGCGGCAACTCACGCATGAGCCGATTGACACATCACCGCCCCTCGCTGGTGCGCCGCGTCGGCCTGGCGTGCGTCCTGACCGCCGCGCTCCTTCTATGCCCGTTGCCGGCCTCTGGCGGAATCGTCTGGGACGCTGGAATCGCTTTGGGTTATGCGGCCCTGGTCATCGCCGCCACGTTATATCTATATCCCCTGCGCGGTGAAGGCCTGCCCCACAAGCGACTCTACACACTATCGCAACACCGCCGCATCGGCTGGATCGCCCTCATCCTCGGTGTTCTGCACGCCGCGATCCTCCTCGTAGTGGAGCCGCTGGTCGGCCACTACCTGCTCCCCTCGGCCCCGCTCTACATGCTGCTCGGCCTCACCGCCCTCATCGCCCTCGCAGTCCTGGTAGCGACCGGCCTCGCGGCCCGATCCGCCCTGCGAAGCGCCTCAACCCGCCGCACCACCGCAGGCGAATCGCACATCCCGGGCGCGCCGCGCTCGTCCACCACTTCTTCGGCGCGCGCGATCCCAACCAGCGTCTCAACCCACGCCATCCTCGCGGCCCTTCTACTGACTCTCACAGCCGCCCACGTCCTGGGAAGCCATCAACTCGCGAACAAGCCCGCCAAAATCATCACTGTCTGCGTCCTACTGGTGCTCCCACTTCTATGGGCCGCCTTCCGCGTCTTGCGGCG
>DATMQL010000405.1:0-5051 GCA_035566815.1 Steroidobacteraceae bacterium
GCCCGGTAAACGCCTGGTCGAGCTGGTTGTTGGTGTTGAGCACCTTGATCGCGGTGTCCCGACCGGCATTCAACGAGTCGATCGGCCCGTTGTACCCGTAACCGCCGCCCTGCTGGATGAAGACGCTGCCGTCATTGTTGAAGTTGAACTGCGTACCCGGCTTGGCCAGACCGGCGGGCGCACCCGGCAGGACCGTATTGATCGCACCCTGCGTGGGCTGGTTGCTCGAGGCCTGGTAGGCCGGCGGGTTGAGGAAGCCGCCGCTCGGATTGCCCGGATCCATCCAGCCGTTGACGTAGAACTTGCGATTGCTCTGGAGCGCGGCATCGCGCTTGGTCCAGTCGAGACCGAACATGACATTGCCCTTACCGTCGGCACCGTTCATGCCCATCATGGCGCTGAAGCGCGTCTCCGCGCCGTCGCCATCGAAGGTCGCCCCGCGCTGCAGATCGACGTCCAGGCCTTCGAAATGCTTTTTCAGAATGAAGTTCACCACGCCCGCCATGGCGTCGGGACCGTATACGGCGGACGCGCCGCCGGTGATGACTTCGACGTTCTCGATGGCGGCGGCTGGAATCGTGTTGATATCGATGGCCAGCGTTGCATCTGACGGTTGTCCGCGACGACCGTCTATCAGCACCAGGTTACGATTCGACCCGAGACCACGCAGGTTCAGTGTTGCCGCGCCCGGGTTGCTGGTCGCGCTGCCTTGAATGCTGGAAGTAAACTGCGTGTTGATGGGTACGAACTGCGGCATCTGGTTGAGGACAGCCTCGGCACCGGTCTGCGCGGTTTGCTCGAACGCGTCTTTGCCCACGGTGACGACCGGGCTGGGAGCCGAGAGGTCGCGGCTGCGTTGGATGCGCGACCCGGTGACGACGACCTCCTGGACTGTGTTGTCTTCCTCATCGGCGGCAACTGCGCGTTGAGGTAATGCGCTACCTGCGATTGCGGCAGCCACTGCGGCGGAAATTAAATAACGTGAGACACTGGCTGATTTTGGACATGGCGTCGCCGCCACACTCTGCGTGGTCATGAACCCCCCCTTACGTAGTCTTCGAATTACTGGTTAACCGGGCGCGCGCCCCTGGAGCCAGATTGCGTCAGGCATCTAACGGGTCGCTCGTAACTGGTGATGGGTGGCCGCGGCGTACGCGGATGTACAGCAGGCGGCGACGGATGTTGCCTGTCGGTAAACGGCATGCGACAACAGCCGCGAAGTGAATTCACTCACGCTGTATCTCCCCTCTTTTCATGTAAAGCATGCTTAGTAGATTCTAAGCATGCTTTAGAAATCGTAAGGGACTATGCGCGCCGACCTTCGAGCTTGTCAACATTGAGACGCGCTGAGTTGCCTGTATCACAATAGCAACAAGTCAGTCCGCGAGCGGCGCCGGCCCCCGCGCAGCGCGGGCTCCGTGCAGGACGATGGTCCTGCAATCGTGGTGCGTTCGCGGCGCACTATAATGCGGCAGCGGCCCGTCACTCCCTGCGGCCAGGTGGATGCGTGTCCGCGCAGACCTGCTCTGGAATTTCATACCCCGGACGCCTGAGATAGTCGGCTTTTGCATCCCACGCCCGGGTAAACATCTTCGGGTCGTCGATCGTGAAGCGGGCATGCAGCGTCCGGCCGTCCTTGTCGAGTTGGTATCGCTCGGTCAGATGGAGGGACTCGGAATGCGGCAGCCCGGAATCATCCAGGAGCGTCCCTTCCCGGAATCCCGACGACTCGATCACGAGCGTAGCGCCGTCCCAACGGGCCACCGAATACCCGAGGTACATCGGATCGGCATCGGCGGGAAGCGCTTCACCCAAATAGGCACGGCGCGGCAGACGATTGAGCTCATGCAGGAAGTACACGACCTTATCGCGTTGCATGATCTCGAAGGGCTCATTCACCAGCATCAGACGCGGCAGGCCCGGAGGAAGGCACTTGCCCGTGCCATCAAACGTCCGGTCACCGTGCGCGGCGGCGGCGAGATGTTGCTCATAAAGCGCAGTACCGGCCGGGTTTAGCGGGGGACGGGTACCCGCCACCGTTTTCAGTACAGTGGGCGGCTTCACGATGAGCCAGACACCCGTCAAATCAGGCTCAGTCGCGCGCGTGAGTGCCGGCGCCGCCAGGACTGCAACCATCAACCAGGTGGCGATGCTGCGTGTCATTTGGCGATCGTCACGCCATTGACCGGCGCATTGCGGTTGTTTTCTTCACAGATGTACTCCTGCGGCCGAACGTCCGGGCGCCAGTGATAGATCCGCCGATAGCTGTAGGGGTGCTCCAGGGTGACGGGATCCTCGACCGTCATGATGAGCTCGAGCCTGGAGCCACCGTCGATCTTCCGGTAGCGCTCGACGGTGTGCAGTTGAGTCGAATGACTGCTGCCCTCATCGTCGATGAAGGTACGGTCATTCAACCCGACGGTGTCCACGATCAGCGTATCGCCCTCCCAACGGCCGATCGAATCCCCAAGGAAAGTCGGTCGTGGAGGGTTGGGATGAGCCCGGTTCAGCCAGATCCGGCGCACGTTATGCGCCACTTCGTGCAGGAAGGTGATGCGGCCGGCTGTTTGCACGATCTCGATGGGATAAGGACTCTCCATCAGCCTGGGCATGCCATGCGGCAGACACTGAGTGGAGGCGTCCGCTTCGGGAGCACCACTATTCTTGGCGCGGATGCGCCGCTCGAGCACCCGCATGTATTCCGGTTTCAAGGGCGGTGGGACACCGGGCTCCGGCCCGAGCATGTATTCGTAGCCCTCCAGCCACCAGACACCTTCGAGATTGCGCGGCTCGGGATTGGGCGGCGCGGAGCCGGGCGGGGCCGCCCTGGCGCCGCGCAAAGGCGGTGTCAAAGCCAGGGTGGGATCGCCACTGTTGAGAAGGGTTTTGGGCGGTGGCGCGGGAGTCGCCGCGAAGCTGTCTGCAACGGGCAGGACTGCGGTCCACAGCGCTGCCCCGGCCAGCGACAGCGAGACTAGCAGCTGCCGGGCGCTCATTTGAACAACGACAGGTCGATGGCAGCCGCCATGGCTGCATACCCCGCATCACTGCCGTGCAGATGATCTCCAAAGTGGAAGCCGTCCTTGATCTGAACCGGTTGGGCCGGGTCCCGCACGGCCGCATCGAAATCGATGACCCCATCCACTTCGTGTCCGGTGCGTATCCAGGTGTTGATGGCCTGTCGCACCGCCTCTCCTTCCGGCGAAAAGTACATGGCGCCCCCATACGGCGTGATGGTCGCAGCCAACACTTTCAGGCCCATCACGTGAGCGCGCGCGATCAATTGACGATAGCCGGCGATCATCTGCTCCGCCGTCACCTTGCTCGCCGGCGCCAGGGCCTTGAAGCGCTCCGCCATCGGGCCCCGCGGATGACCATAGGCGATCCCGAGATCGTTCACGCCCTCGAAAATGATCACCATCCTGGCCCCCGGAGTGGCCAGCACATCGCGGTCGAACCGGGCCAGGGCGCTCTGCCCCGCCCCATCGCCCAGGACACGATTGCCACTGATGCCCATGTTGACCACACCCCAGCTGTTGGTCTTGGCATCGAGGCGATTGGCGAGCAGATCCGGCCAGCGGTGATTGGCGTCGACCGTCGCTCCAACGCCATCCGAGATCGAATCCCCCAGCACCACCACGGCCTTTGCGGCTCCAGCAGGTTGCACGTCCACGCCGGAGATGAAGGCCCGTATCTCCAGGGTCTGCGCGGGCGTGAACGGCTTATCCGTGAAATCACCGCTGTCGGATACGAATAGCTTTTGCGCGCCAGTCTGGTGGCAGGTGCACTGGCCGGTCTCTTCGGGCAGATAGAGGCTGATGGACAGCGCGCTCAGCGGCTTTACCGGCAGATCGACCGGATCGCTCAGAAACGGCGCCCCGGCGGGTATCGAGGTGCCGGGTTGCCCGGAGAAGAGCAGGCGCCGCGCGGTTCCGGGTTGGATGTTACCTTTCTCGTCCGCCAGCGCTACGAACGCGGCACCCACGGCCAGCGGCTTGGCGCCGTACTCGTTGGTGAAGCGGATACGCAAGCGTTGCCCGCCCAAGCTGACGCGCACGGTCTGACGGATGGTCTGATTGTGGAAGGCAGGAGTTGCCGGAAATGGCCCAAGGGCCGGTGTCGGGGGTAACGGCGCGGCTCCCCACGTCTGAACCCACTCCGCCGCGTTGCTCACCGAGCATAGCGCCAGCACCAGCACACAGCCCCATATATGGGCCGCCGCTCTAAGCGTCATCGTTCGATCCCCCCCTCGTTCGATGCAACTACGTCGCCTGATGCTGGGATCCCCAACATTCGGTTTGGGATCCCAAATCAGCATTACTCTTCTAGTATGAGCCTCTTCTCAGCCTTTCTGCGACCGCCTCTCGGACGCAGTAGCGGTTTTTTCACTGCACGGGATCCCACACACCCGGATCGCCCCCGAATTTCGAGCACCGCCGATCGGCGATTACGCCGTTCCCGCCCTGGCTTCCATTTCGGTCAAACGTCGGCTTCCATTTCAGTCAAGCGTCGTTCAAAGCGGATAAGCGGCACCCGGGGGGTGGCGACGAAAGTGGCCGCGCGCGTAAATATCCACAGCATGCTTAGGATATTTAGGCAAAATGCACCATGAGCGAGCCGCCGGTGGCCCGCTTGCGAGGGGAGTCCGACTTTGGGTGAGCACCGTAGGAATCGGGCAAGGAGGTCCCTGGTCCTGGCCAGCGTCATGCTGATGGCCACGGGTTTGACTTGCGCGGCGAGCGGTGACGAGCCCCCGGACTGGGCGCTGTTGAAGAACCGCTGCGAGAAATGCCACAACAGTGAGGACTGGGCCGGCGGCATTGCCTTCGACACCCTCTCGCCGGGTGACATCCCCTCGGATGCGGAGACCTGGGAGAAGGCGGTGCGTAAGTTGCGCGGCCGTCTCATGCCACCTCCCGGACAGCCGCAGCCCGATCAACAGACCATCGATTCCTTCGTCCATTGGATGGAGGGCCAGTTGGACGCCGCCGGGGGCGAGCATCCCGCGCCTGGAAGTGTCGGACTCCACCGTCTGAATCGCACCGAGTACG
>DATMQL010000406.1:0-7186 GCA_035566815.1 Steroidobacteraceae bacterium
CCTGTGATTCCGCCGGGCCTGTGCTGATCGAAGGCGATCGGGCGAGACTCAAACAGGTCATTGTCAATCTGCTCGATAACGCCATCAAATACACACCCAACGGCGGTCGCATCGAACTCAGGATCGCGCGAGAGGAGGGCAGCGCCGTCCTCGACGTCGCTGATGACGGCATCGGCATACCGCCCGAAGCACTCCCCCACGTCTTCAAGCGTTTCTTCCGCGTCGACGGCTCCCGCTCGCGTGACCAGGGCGGCGCCGGCCTCGGCCTCTCGATCGTCAAATCCATCTGCGATGCGCACGGCGCCCGTGTCGAGGTGAGCAGTACTCCCGGCCAGGGCAGCCGCTTCCGCATCCGCCAACCGCTCGCCACCGAGCCCTGACCGCAGGCGCACCATGTCACTCGTCCAATATGTCCTCAAGCGACCCTACACCGTCGTCGCTCTCCTGATCCTCATCGGCCTGTTGGGCCTGGGCGAGGGCCTGCGGATGCCCGTCGACATCTTTCCCGAAATGGACATTCCGGTTGTCAGCGTCGTCTGGACTTACGCCGGCATGGATGCGCAGAACATCCAGAACCGCATCCTGACCCTCCATGAGCGCCAGATGGCGTCCGTCGTGGATGACATCTCGCGCATCGAAGCGACGAGCTATCAGGGTGTCGGCGTGATCAAAGTCTTTCTCCACGAAGGCGCCGACGTGACCCGCGCGGTGTCGCAGCTCGCGAGCAGCGCTCTCGTCGTCCTCAAGTACATGCCACCCAACATCACGCCTCCGTTGGTCATCCGTTATGGCGCGACCGACGTCCCCATCATTCAGCTGAGTCTCTCGAGCAACTCACTTCCCGACACCAAGCTCAATGACCTGGGCCAGAACATCATCCGCCCGGCGCTCGCCGTCGTGCACGGCGCCGAGGTGCCGTATCCCTACGGCGGCAAGCCGCGCGTGATCATGGCGGATCTCGATCCGCAGGCGCTGCAGTCGCGCGGCATGACTCCGGCCGACGTGAGCGATGCACTACAGAAGCAGAACGTCATCCTCCCGTCCGGCGATGTCAAGATCGGCTCGAAAGACTACGTGCTGACCATGAACAACAGCCCGGACGTCATCGAGTCGATCAACTCGTTTCCCATCAAGGAAACCGACGGCCGCACAGTATTCATGCGCGACGTAGCCCACGTGCATGATGGCTTTCAGGTACAGACGAACTCGGTGGCCGTCGACGGAGTCCCCGGCGCGCTGATGACCATCCGCAAGACCGGTGGTGTCTCGACCCTCGCGGTCATCGACGGCGTCCGCGCAGCTCTGCCCGACATCGGGCACATGCTTCCCCAAGGCGTCTCCATCAAGCCGATCTTCGATCAGTCGGTGTTCGTGAAGGCCTCGCTCAACAGTGTCGTCATGGGCGGTTGCATGGCCGCCGGGCTCACCGCCCTGATGATCCTGCTCTTTCTAGGTAACTGGCGCCTCACCGTCATCATTTTGGCGGCCATCCCACTGTCCATCATCACGGCCGTACTTTTCATGGGCGCCGCCGGCGAAACCCTCAACACCATGACCCTCGGCGGCTTTGCACTCGCGGTCGGTATCCTCGTCGACAACGGCACAGTCGTGATCGAAAACATCGAACGCCACGCCGGCCTCCACGCCGGCCTTCACAATGCCATCGTCAATGGCGCCGGCGAAGTCGGCGTCCCCACGATGCTCTCAACGTTGTGTATCTGCATGGTATTCGTTCCGGTATTCCTCCTTCAGGGCACCGCGAAATATCTGTTCTCACCGCTCTCGGTCTCAGTGATCGTCTCGCTGCTTGCCAGCCTGGTCCTCTCGTTCACCATGGTGCCGGTACTCTTCAGAGCGCTGATGCGCAAGGTCGGCCACGTTCCGAAGGCTCACAGCGCCGACCCGCAGCTCCGCACCGATGAGCCCAACGGCCCCGGTGCCGACCCGGCCCAGCGCGCCGCACAGGCCGACAGCCCTAGCGCCGACCCAGCTCTCCGCACTGCGGAGGCCAACAACCCCAGCGCCGGCCACAGCCCTAACGCGGAGCATGGCCCCCATCCCAACTTCTTCCTCCGCATTCACCTGGCCTTCGAGCACGGCTTCCAGAAATTCCGCGAGTCCTACCGCAACGCCCTGGCCTGGTCACTCTCCGAGGCCAAAATCGTCGCCCTCGCTTTCGGCGCCCTGATCATCGTCTCCCTGTTCCTCTTCCCCCAGCTGGGCCGCGACTTCTTCCCCCAGGTCGACGCCGGCGAGATGCGCCTGCACGTCCGCGCCCCACCCGGAACCCGCATCGAAACCACCCAAGCCGACTTTGCCCAGGTGGAGTCCGCCATCCGCCAACTCGTCGGCGCCCAACAGATCAGCGTCATATTGGACAACATCGGCCTGCCCTACAGTGGCATCAACATCTCCCTGAGCGATTCCGCGACCGTGGGCCCCATGGACGGCGAGATCCTGATCTCCCTCGGCGAGAAACACTCGCCCACCGCCGCACTGACTGCCATGCTGCGTCGTGAGCTGCCGAAGCGCTTCCCTGAGCTGCAGTTCTTCTTCCAACCGGCCGACATCGTCGACCAGGTACTGAACTTCGGTCAACCGGCCCCCATCGATATCCGCGTCTCGGCTTCCGACACCGCCAGTGCATACGCCCTGGCGGCACGTCTCTCGCACCTCATCGCTAAAATCCCCGGGGTGGTCGACTCACACGTCTTCCAGGTGCCGGATGCGCCGGCGTTGAGCGTGGATGTCGATCGCGCCTTCGCAACTCAAGTGGGCCTTTCACAAAGGGAAGCCGCCAACAATGTGCTCGTCACCACGAATTCGAGCGCTCAGACCTCTCCCAACTTCTGGGTCGACCCGCGCAACAGCGTGAGCTATCCCCTGGTGGTCCAGCAGCCCACTTACAGCTTCGATTCGTCCCAGGACATCCAAACGATGCCGGTTACCGCGTCCAGCCCAACCAGCCGCGGGCAGCTGCTCATGAACCTGTCGAGCTTCGGTCGCCAGCAGATCCCCCTGGTGACCTCGCAGCTCAACATCCGACCGGTGTTTGACGTGGACGCCGACGTGCAGGGCCGCGACCTGTACTCCACCTCCCGGGATATCGATAAAGTGATCGCCGCCAACCAGCCCCCCGCCGCGAAGGCCATCCATGTGACCCTCAGCGGCCAGGTCGAAACCATGCGCGAAAGCTACTCCGGCCTGTTCTCGGGCATCGCCCTGGCGGTCATTCTCGTTTACCTGTTCCTGGTCATCAATTTCCAAAGCTGGATCGACCCCGTCATTGTGCTACTGGCGGTGCCGTTCGCCCTCTGCGGCGTCATGTGGATGTTGTTCCTGACACAAACGCACCTCAGCGTGCCGGCCCTGATGGGCACCCTCATGTGCATCGGACTCACCACCGCGAACAGCATTCTCGTCGTGAGTTTCGCCAACCAACGCATGGACGCGGGTGATAGCCCGCTGGTGGCCGCGGCCACGGCCGGTGCGACGCGCATCCGTCCCGTGTTGATGACGGCCGGCGCGATGATTCTCGGCATGATCCCCATGGCGCTCGGTGTAGGGGAGGGCGGCGAACAGAACGCCCCTCTCGCCCGCGCGGTCATTGGCGGCTTGCTATTCGCCACCTTCGCCACACTGGTTTTTGTACCGGTCATGTATCGCGTCATGCGCCGCCGCCCGGCAGCCGCTGCAGCGCCCCTCTCGGGAGGCGCCGATGCAATCGCATAATCCCCAGGATCCAACTAGCATGAAAAACAACGTCACCGGCGCCGACGACAGCGACGCGGAGCGCGGCGGTACCGAGCATACGGATGCCTCGATCACCTTCGACCCCGATACCGGCAGACGCCTCAAAAAGGCGGTGATCGTTTTCGCGGTCGTCCTGGCCGTCGCCTTCGTCGCCGTCCGCCTCGATCGTTTTTTCAAGGACCGCGGTATTGCCAACGCCACGGAACAGTCGAGCGGCGCGCCACACCTGGTCGACATCGTCAGCGCGGCTCCCGTCGGTGCCACCCAGCGCCTCTCCTTGCCAGGACAAACAGCGGCATGGCACTCGAGCACGATCTACGCCCGTGTCAATGGATACGTAGCCAAATGGTTCGTCGATATAGGGGACCCCGTGCACAAGGGCCAGGTCATGGCGCAGATCGAGACTCCCGATCTCGACGCCCAGCTGGCCGGCGCCCGGGCGCAATTGCAGGCCGCACAGGCCCAGGTCCTCGTTCGCAGGGCCCAGGCGGAATTCGGCAAGTCCACTTACGAGCGGTGGCGCGACTCCCCCAAGGGCGTTGTGTCAGATCAGGAGCGCGAGGAAAAGCACTCGGCCTATGACAGCGCCGAGGCCAGCCTGAAATCCGCCGAAGCCGACGTCGCGCTGGACGAAGCGCGTGTCAATCAGTACGTGTCCCTGTCTGAATTCAAACAGGTGTTGGCCCCCTACGACGGGGTAGTCAGCCAACGAGACATCGATATCGGCAATCTCGTGACCGCGGGCAGCACGAGTTCCACGACCCCCCTTTACGTGGTGACACAGAACGACCCAATGAGAGTTTTCGTCGATGTCCCGCAAAGCGCCGCCGCCGACCTCATGCAGGGACAGATCCCGGTCGAAGTCCAGGTCCCAGGTAGCGAGGGCCGAACCTACCCCGGCAGCGTCACGCGCACGTCCCAGTCGATCAACCAACAGGCCCGCACCCTGCGCGTCGAAGTTGACATCCCCAACGGCCAACGAACGCTGGTCCCCGGCATGTACGTGAAAGTGGGCTTCGGCCTGCAGCCCAAGGGCCTCGTCCAGGTCCCCGCCGCCGCGCTGATTTTCCGTAGCGGCGGCCCTCAAGTCGCCCGCGTCGACAAAAACGGCCATATCAGCTTCCGCGATGTCACGATTGCCCGCGACGACGGCAACGCGGTGGAGCTAGGCTCCGGCGTCGAGCCCGGCGACGAGCTCGCCTTGAACGTCAGCAGCCAGATCAGCGACGGCGAGTTGGTACAGGTCAATCGCGCCGAGCAGCGAAGTGAGCCCCCACGTGGCCCGCAGCAATCCACCACGACCCAGGCCGGGCCAGCCACCATGCCAATTCCAGCCACAGCGCATCGCTGAACGAAGGAGGGCGCTGATGACCCCGTTCCGCTCTTTCCTCCTGGCCCTGACTGTCACCGTCCTGGCCAGCTGCGCCGTCGGTCCCAACTACCACACCCCCGACGAGCACCCCCCGGCCGACTTCGTCGCGGTCCACGGCCAGTCGTCAATGACTTCAAAGCCCACCTCGCAGGCCCCCCAAGCCCCCGACGTGGACTTCGCTACCTGGTGGCGCTCTCTCAACGACCCCGAGTTGGATTCCCTGGTGAGCCGCGCCGTCGCCGCCAACCCCGACGCGCAAATCGCCCTCGACCGCCTGCAAGCCGCGCGGACTTACGAAAGATCCGTCATCGGTACGGCGCTTCCAACCGTCGGAGCCACCGCCGCTGCAGGTCGCGGCACCGGCAGCGATCTCATCCGCAGCCGCGCCTCAAACACACTGTATTCCGCCGATAACTCCAGCGGACTCAGGCAGATCAACGAAGTCGGCGGCTTCGACGCCGCCTGGCAGCTCGATGTATTCGGCAAATACCGCCGTGAAATCGAGGCCGCGCGAGCCGATGCCCAGGCGAGCCTGGCCGAGCGAAACCAGGTTCTCATCGCAGTGATCGCGAACGTCGCTCGCGCCTACATCGACATGCGCGGACTGCAGACACGCGCATCCATACTCCACAACGCCGATACGATACTGCAGGAGTCGCTGCGCATCGTCCGCATTCGCTACGAGCGTGGCATTACCAACGAACTCGACCTGACGCTGGCCACCCGCGAGCTTGGAGTGTTGGAGGCACAGATCGCGCCAGTCGAGGCGCAGGTCAGCGCGGCTCAGTACACGATCGCCACACTGCTCGGACTCTATCCCGAGGATCTCATCAAGGAGCTGACACCGCCCGCCATGATTCCGTCAGTCCCTGCGGTAGTGCAGTCCGGACTCCCCCTCGATCTGCTACGCCGGCGTCCCGACATCTCGCAGGCTGAGCGCGAGCTCGCCGCCTACACCGCGCGAATCGGTGTCGCGACCGCGAATCTTTTTCCGCAGCTCTCCATCAGCGGTGCCATCGGCTTTCAACGCCAGGCACTGGGGAACCCTGTGATCGGCAGACACATCTGGTCCGCCGGCCCCTCCGCCTCCTGGTCGCTACTCGACTTTGGCGCCCTCGACGCTCAAGTCGAGATTGCCCGCCTGCGCACCCGCGAGCAGTTGGTGAACTACAAAAGAACGATTCAAAACGCAGTCAAAGAGGTCGACACTACGTGGGACGCCTATGGCGCCGAACAGGAAAGAGTGAGCAAACTCGGCGATGCGCTGATCGCGAGCCAACGCGCTGTCACCCTCGCGAACGAGCGCTACACCCGCGGCCTCACTGATTTTCTGAACGTTGTAGACGCCGAACGCCAGGCATATGACATCGAAGAGCAGTACAGCGACGCGCAGGTCTCAGTGGATGAGCAATTCATCGCGCTCTATAGAAGTCTTGGCGGCGGCTGGGAGAAATACCAGGAGCTACCCCCCGTGCATATTCCGCAACCCGCGATCGTCGCGGCCTTTCATCGGGTGTTTGCCCGCGGCGATGACGTCCTGAAGGACCAGGGAACCCGGTCGCCGTGAGCAGCAGTATCCTCGCTGGCACGCTCCTGCTGATCTCAACGGCAGGCACCGGCGACCTCATCGTCTACAGCGCAACCTACGCCCAGACCCTGGAGCAGAGCGAGTACACCGCGCACACCAACTACACCATCGCGACGCCCGACGGCAAAGTCATCCGGCGCGTAGCAAACGCGACCGGCTCCTTCGCCTCAAGACCCGCACGAGTTTCATTACCGCCAGGTGAGTATCACGTACGCGCGCAATACGAAGGTGGGCGCTTCGTGACTGTTCGTATCGTCATCGAGCCCGAGCAGACCACCGTGCTCGATCTCGAAGGCGAGGCGTCTAAGCAGGCGTCGGCCACCGAGACCGCGCCTGCCACCGAGACCACAAAGCAAATCGTTCGCCTGCCGAATGGCAAGGCAGTCGGTTGGTTAGCAACAAGCCCGTGAAGTCGGTTACTTCACGCTGTAATTACGCGCCTCGAGACACGCCCCTTCTGCCCGCAGATATGC
>DATMQL010000407.1:0-6234 GCA_035566815.1 Steroidobacteraceae bacterium
TACTGCGGCTGGCCCTCCGCAAGGTCGAAGCCTTCGTCGCGCCACCCGGTGATGCCCCCGATCATGAGTTTCACCGGCCGTCCCAGGCGCGCGAGCCGGATCGCTCCCTTGTGGCCGCCGTTGCAGTGTGGGCCGGCACAATAGACCACGAAAACGGTGTCCGGCCCGTACTGCGCAAGCCGCGATTCCATGATCTTTCCGTGCGGGATATTGATCGCGCCCGGCACGTGGCCTTGTGCGTAGAGTTCGGGGCTGCGCACATCGACGAGCACGAAATCCGGATCCCGGGATAGCGCGTCGTGCACATCCCAACAGTCGGTCTCGAAGGTGAGGTCGGCCGAGAAATGACTCAAGGCGAGCGCACTGTCTGCCGGTCTGACCTGTGTCACGGGGCTGGGCATGGCGGGCATCCTCCTGGTTCAGTAAGCGTGGGCTCATGGTGCCCATCCGGCGCTCCGGAACCCAGTGGCACGAATGCCATGATGCGTTAAGATCACGCCATGTCCGAGCGCCATCTTGTCGCCGCCGTTGCCTACGATCGACTCTGCACCTTCGAATTCGGCTGCACGGTCGAGCTGTTTGCGTTGCCGCGCCCGGAATTGAGCGTGCCGTGGTACGACTTCGCCGTGTGTGCGGCGGAGCGTGGGCCGATCCGCGCCGCCGGAGGAATCGAAGTGCAGGTGTCGCATTCCCTGCGGCTGTTGGATCGGGCCGACACCATTGTCATGCCGGGATGGCGCGATCCCGACGAAGCGCCACCGCCGGAGTTGTTACGCAAGCTACGGCAGGCTCATGAGCGCGGCGCGCGCCTGTGCTCGATCTGCTCCGGCGTATTCGTGCTTGCCGCCGCCGGCGTGATGGCGGGAAAACGCGCAACGACTCATTGGAAATATCTCGACCTGCTCGCCTCGCGCTATCCGGACATCGTGGTCGAGCCCAACGCGTTGTACGTCGACGAGGGGCAGGTGCTGACGTCGGCCGGCTCGGCGGCTGGGCTGGATATGCTGGTACACCTGGTGCGGAAGGACTTTGGCTCGAAGATCGCCAACCAGGTAGCCCAACGTCTGGTGATTCCTCCGCATCGCGAGGGAGGACAGGCGCAATTCGTGCCAAGGCCCGTCGCGTCCGACGAGCGCGGACGGCTCGCGAGGCTTCTAGATTGGATTCGTGTGCGCCTTTCGTCGGAGCACACGATCGAATCGCTGGCTGCGCAGGCGTCCATGAGCGCACGGACGCTGCAGCGGGAGTTCAAGGCCGCCACGGGCCTCTCACCGTACGCCTGGATCGTGCGGGAACGGATCGAGCGGGCCAAGGAGCTCCTGGAGAGCGGCCGCCTGCCTGCCCAGCGGATCGCCGAGAAGGTCGGTATGGGCAGTGCCGAGTCGCTGCGCCACCATTTTCGTGCACGGGTCGGTGCCACGCCGGCGCAATACCGCGCACGCTTTTCGCGCAGCGCCCGATAGACGAAAGGCGCCTCACGAACGCGACCGCCGTCTCACTTTTTTGGGACTTCGGTTCGGCGGTCGGGCGGGGTGCCGGACCTATAATCGTTGCTTCCCGGTCCGACGGATTTGGAACGCATGACTGAGGATGACTACGAGTCGCTCGTTCGGCGGCTCGAGCAGGAAGCGGCGACGAACCCAGCCGGCTATCGCAGAAAGCTCGGGGCACTGGCCTTTCTCGGTTATGGCTACGTTGCGGCGAGCCTGATTCTGCTTGTCGGCGGGGCGGCCTTCATCGTGTGGATGGGCGCCACTGTCAATCGCGCGGCGCTGTTGCTCGGCAAGGTCGGCTGGGCATTCCTCGTCCTGATTTCCGTCGTGCTTCGTGCAATGTGGGTACGCCTCGAGCCGCCGCAGGGACGCGTGCTCACGAGCGTAGAGTGTCCGGATCTGTTTCGCCTCATCGAGGATCTGCGCGCCAAAGGCGCCGCGCCACGCGTGGACCATGTGCTGCTCACGAGCGACTTCAATGCAGCCATCGTGCAGCACCCACGCTTCGGCATTTTCGGCGGCACGCGCAACTACCTGATGCTGGGTCTTCCGCTCATGCAGTCGCTTTCGCCTGAAGAATTCCAGGCGGTGGTGGCTCACGAGTTCGGCCACCTCTCCGGGGAGCACGGCCGGTTCGGCGCCTGGATATATCGACTGCGCACCGGTTGGGCGCGTCTGTTGGGCGCCCTGCAAACCCACAATCACTGGGGCGCGGCGCTCTTCACGCGATTCTTCAACTGGTACGCGCCGTTGTTCAATGCCTATTCGTTCGTCCAGGCACGTCAGCAGGAGTATGAGGCCGACCAGATATCCGTCGAAGCGGTAGGTCGCGAGGCCACGGCTTCCGCTCTCCTACGGGTCAATACTCATGGTGAGTTTCTCAGCGAGACGTTTTGGCCGTCGATTTTCAAACGCGCCGACGAAGATCCCGCACCCACCATGTCACCGTTCTCGATGCTCGGGCCATCCCTGAGACAAGGGGCTCCGGCCTTCGCACCCGACCGCTCGCTCGCCAAGGCGCTGGCGCAGCGGACCGGCTACGGCGATACACATCCGTGCCTGGCGGACCGCCTCAAGGCCATTGCCGTCGAGCCGTTTGTCCCTGGACCCATCGAGTCGAGCGCCGCGGACGCATTGCTTGGCGCCACGGTGGAGAATTTGCGCCAGGACCTGGATGAGCGCTGGCGGATCAGCGTCAAACAATGGTGGGACAGGCGGCACCACTACGCAAACGAGTCGCGCATGCGTCTCGCGACGCTCGAGCGCAAGGCCGCCGAAGCCGGGCCGCTGTCCGAGGAAGAACACTGGGATCGAGCGCGTTTTACCGAGGAATTTGGCTCCAGCGATGCGGCGATGGTGTTGTATTCGCAGATCCTGGAGCGCAATCCACAACATGTTGGGGCGCTATGGCGGCGTGGGCAGTTGCTGCTCGCACGCGACGATCCGCAGGGGATCGATCAGTTATCGGCCGCTGCACGGATCGACCGGAAGCTGGAGCAATCGGCTTGCGCAGCCCTGGTCGGGTTTCACCGCCGTCACGGGCGCGAGGTCGAGGCGAAGGAATGCGAGAAGCGTTATTGGGAGTTGAGTGAGCAGGGTGAGCTTGCGCGCCGTGAGCGCGCCACGGTTCGTTCCACCGACCGGTTCATCGGCCACGGCCTCGATACTGCGGTAGTCACCGGCTTCGCACGTGGCTTGCACGAGGTGGGTGGAGTGAGGCGCGCGCTGCTCGTGCGCAAAGTGGTCAAATACCGGCCAGAGCGCCCGCTCTTTGTGTTGGGTGTTGTCTCTGACACGCCGTGGTGGAAGTGGACGACACGCGCGTTCGAGAAGGAGCTGGTCGCCAGGGTCGGCCGGGAGTGCAATCCTCCCGGCGATATCCTGATTGTCTCGCTGCGGCTCAACACGGCGTTCCGACGGCCGTTGCGCAGAGTCCGCGGCGGCGAGATCTATCGCCGCGGCTCGGTACAGCGCGCTCAGTAGGCGAAGTACGGGCCCATGCCGCCCGCGGTGTTCATCCCCTCAATGGCCGTGAAGACGTTATGCCCGTAGAAGAACGGTAAGCCGAAATCGAAGGTCTTCTTCAGCGGATCGGAGCTCGGCGCGGCGACGTTGTTGAAGGCCGTGAACGACGGATTGTTGTTGAAGAGGGTCGTCGAGTCACCGATGTTGAACTTCACGGTCGACTGCGTGCCGTTGAGGCCCACGGCTGTGGCGGAGGTGCTGATTTCTGAACTCGGGCACAGTAGCTGATTCGGCGACGTTCCACAGACGGTGACCGAGCCGGGGTCGATGAAGTTGAGATTCGAGCCGCTGTCGATGAAGGACGTCGGGTACGAGACGTTGTTGTAGGTGACGCTGATTTCACCTGAGGTGTCTGTCGTGAGCACGGTGGCGCTGCCGAGAGCGTTATTGCCCTCTGTACCAATGCCGAACACCAGCGCGCCCTTTGCCGTTATCGCCCCTGCATCCGGGACCGATGGCAGCTCCATAATGACGCCGTTGTTATCCGTTGTGAAAGTCGCGACTGGGTTGGCTGCTTCCTGTGACAGGAGGACAAATGTGGGGCTGCACGCACCGCCGCCCGTCGGGCAAGCGTAGTAGAGCCCATACTGCGTGCTGGACGTACACGGCGGCCCGCAGTCCTGCACGAAGGGTCCGACACCCAGGATGCCATTGGCACCGAACTGCGCCACCGTATCCTCTTCCGGTCCGGTGTTCGAGCAGGGGGTCGGAATGGTCGGGTAGTTGGGGTCACCCATAACCTGCATCGGAACGCTCGCAGCCTTTTCACCCGATATCGAGATATCGGCCAGGCGCATCGATCCCCAGCTGAAGCCGTCGCCGAATTGTGTGCATTCCACTATCGGGACGTTGGCGGAGGTCGCTTCCTGCGGCAGACCTGAAAAGATCGCGGGGTTCAGCACCGAGGAAATGACGCGCAGACCGTATGAGCCCGTATCGACCTCGATGTGATCGATAGTCTGGCAGTTCGTCGTACTTCCCGGAACGCAGATCGTGACGCTGATGTATGGGATGTTGAAGGTAGTGTTAGCACCCAGCCCTGCCGGGCCGGCGTCGACAGTCATCGTTACGACGTTGGGTGCCGCAGAGGCAATGGTCTGCCCGCTGCCACCGGTGCCGCCCGTCCCGCCGGTGGAGAGAGAGCCGCCGCCGCTGCCGCCGCAGGCCGCCAGAAAAGTGAGTTGAAGAAGAGCGAGTAGATGAATTTTGCGCACGGCATCCCTCATTACTTGATGTCGTCCGGTGAGAAGTTCGGGGGCAGCAGGCTCAGGACATAGGCTTGTCCGTACCAGTTCCTCATGTGCCCCCCCGTGCGTACCACCAGGTCCGGCTGCTGCACGGTCAGGTTGTGATGGCTCGCATGCGGTGTGGCCGCGGCAGCGGCCTTGTACTCGGCGAAATAGGTTCCGAGCGTCTGCGACAGATCCGGCACGGCCATCCCCTTCCAGGACACCGCGAAGACCTTCCCCTCCGACGACACAAATTCATGGACCACCGTCCCCGAGGGCAGTGTGATCTCGCTCATCGTGTAGCCGGCGACGGGGGTGGCGCGCGCCTGGCCCTTCATTTTCGCGACATCGACATCGACGGAGGCAGCATCACCGCCCAGTCCG
This sequence comes from Steroidobacteraceae bacterium, assembly GCA_035566815.1. GTDB lineage: Bacteria > Pseudomonadota > Gammaproteobacteria > Steroidobacterales > Steroidobacteraceae > 13-2-20CM-66-19. Next base: position 5,132 of record DATMQL010000407.1, read on the forward strand.
GCGAAGGCCGGCAAGACGGACCCGGCCACCACGGTGGCCAGCGCTACCCCCAGCACCTTTCCCGTACGACTCGAGTGTTTCATGGCGACTCCCCTAAACAAGGAGGGCCCGGTTATACACCGGGCCCTCGGGTATAGACCTGAATCTATTCGACTATCTTAGCCGGCGCCGGTGCTTCCCGCCGCATGTCGCTGCTCCCAGACAGCGCGCCGCTGCTGAGCTTGCGCCTTCATCGTGGCGAGCACGGCGGGCAGCTGTGCCTTCTGTTGGGCGGTCAACACGTTGTAGATCTGGCTCTGCAGCTCGCTCTCATTCTGGATGTGGGTCGCCGCCAGAGTTTTGGCGCTCTGCAGCGCGGTCGCGTAGTTCGGGTCGCCCGGGTTCCCCAGGACGGCCATATCGACCGGCGCCTGGCCAGAGGCATGAGCGGCCTTGGCTTGCGCGCGCGCCGTGGTGAGAATGGACTTGATGCTCGCCTGCTGATCCGCGGTGAGGTTCAGCTGCTTGGTCGCGCGTAGCGTCATCCCGACCAGTAAGCCACCGCGGTGATGGCGATGCCCCATGCGGCCACCGTGCTCCGGGGCGGTGGTCGTCGTGGTCGTCGCGGGTGCGGTGGTCTGCGCATACGTGACCCCTGCAGCGCCACCAATGCTGGCCACTGCAAGGACCAACAATCCGACATTCCGATTCAACTTCATGACTGCGTTTCCTTGATCAAAGTAAGTAAATGTTACGAATCTTTGCGGTGTTCCGGGCCTTCAGCGGGTCCGGTCATGTAGTGCAGAGCGCTCGAGGGGGGGCGGGGTTGACCACCGATGCACTCGCTTACAAAGCTTTTCATGGTGTTGCACGCGCTTTTCTGCAGCGATGTCCCGTACCGGGTGTGAGTTCCAACGGCGGTTGCGACTTGCAACTCCGACCGCGGGAGTAGGATGACTTTACGACGACGCGGCGTCCACCACCACAACGAGTTGTTGATTCGCGAGGGGCTCGCGAGCCGCAATCGTGACAAGTTGTTACTGAGTGTTAAATTCGGTGCGCTGCGCGCCCCGGCGCAGGGCTGGAACCGGCTAGGCGCGGTCGCGAAAGAGATTGGCGCTTCG
>DATMQL010000408.1:0-5497 GCA_035566815.1 Steroidobacteraceae bacterium
CTCGAGTGGCCGTTCTTCGGGCCCGAGCACGGCGAGCTCGCACGGCGCGTGGACGCCTGGGCGAGGGCATATTTTGCCAACAGGAAGACGTCGGAGGACCGCGACTCCGTTGATCACGCCTGCCGGCAGCTTGTTGGTGAGTTGGGACGGGCCGGATGGACGAGGTATTCGGTGCCTGGGACGCACGGCTCGAGCAGCGGCCCGCCCACGTTCGACGTCCGCACCCTCGCGCTAATTCGCGAAACGCTCGCCCGCCACGACGCCCTCGCCGATTTCGCCTTCGCCATGCAAGGCCTCGGCAGCGGTGCGATCTCACTCGTAGGTTCTCCTGACATCAAAGACCGCTATCTGCCTCGCGTAGCCTCTGGCGAAGCCATCGCGGCGTTCGCCCTATCCGAGGCCACCGCCGGTTCGGATGTTGCCGCGATCAAATGCCGCGCTCGCCGCGACGGGAACTCCTACGTCCTCGACGGCGAGAAAACCTGGATATCCAACGGCGGTATCGCCGAATTCTATTGCGTGTTTGCCCGAACCAGTGACGCCGAAGTGCGCGCCGACGGCACCGTCGCCGCCCGCGGCATCAGTGCATTTGTCGTCGATGCCGACGCGCCCGGGTTTTCCATCGCCCGGCGTATCGATGTGATCTCCCCACACCCGCTCGCTACTCTCTCCTTCGATGGGTGTCGGATTCCGGCATCGCATCTGCTGGGCGCCGAAGGCGATGGATTCAAGCTGGCGATGCGCACGTTGAATGTGTTCCGTACGTCGGTCGCTGGCGCGGCACTCGGCTTCGGCCAGCGCGCACTCGACGAGGCGCTGGACCACGCGGTCAACCGTCCGATGTTTGGCAAAACGCTCGCCGACTTTCAACTTACGCAGGCCACGCTTGCCGATATGGCAACGGACATGGATGCGGCCCGCCTGTTGACGTACCGGGCCGCATGGCTACACGACAGCGGACGCCCACACGCCAAGGAAGTGGCGATGGCAAAGATGACCGCCACCGAGTCGGCGCAGCGTGTGATCGACCAGGCGGTACAAATGTTTGGCGGCCGCGGTGTGATGCATGGCGAAAGAGTCGAGCAGCTCTATCGCGACATCCGCGCATTACGTATCTACGAAGGGGCCACCGAGGTTCAGAAATTGATCATCGGGCGCGAGCTTCTCAACATGGCGAAGAGAAACTCATGACTGTTAACGGATTTGAAATCCTGCAACCGCAGGGTTGGCCACGACCGAAGGGTTACAGCAACGGCATCAGCGCCCAGGGGCGTCAGATCTACGTCTCGGGACAGGTCGGTTGGGATGCCGAGGGTCGCTTCGCGAGCCCGCAGCTCGCAGGACAGGTCAAAAAGGCGTTGGAGAACATCGTCGCGGTGCTCGCCGAAGCCGGCGGGAAACCCGAGCACATCGTTCGGTTGACCTGGTATGTGACCAGCCGCGATGAGTACAACGCGGAGCTGCGAGAGATCGGAGCGGGCTATCGTGCGGTGATGGGGAAGCATTTCCCGGTGATGAGTGTCGTGCAGGTGGTGGCACTCATGGAGGCTGACGCGAAGGTGGAAATCGAGGCGACGGCGGTGTTGCCGCAGTGATGGGATGCACGCAGGCGCAGCCCCGGGCGCAGGCGCATAAATCCTGGCCGTCAGGAGCCGATCATGTGGCGGCCAGCTGAACGCATTCGACATGACGCGCGGACAGGGCATTGGCCAAGCGCGGCCGAGGCGGCCGTGTCACGCCTCTTCTCCCCCGTCCAGGTTGGCCCCGTCCAACTCACCCAACGCACCTGGGTGCCGGCAATGGTCCCCTGGCGTGCCAGCGACGACGGCTTCGTAACCCCCGACGTTCTCGACTGGTACGAGTGTTTTGCGCGCGGCCGTCCCGGGGCGATCGTTGTCGAGGCGACGGGCATCCGGGAAGTGCCCAGCGGTCCGTTGCTGCGGATCGGACACGATCGCTTTCTGCCTGGACTGCGCGACCTCGTGCGCGTCGTGCGCGAGGCCAGTGGCGGCGAGACGCGGCTGTTTATTCAGATCATCGATTTCCTGACGATTCGGCGGCGGCCGGATCCAGCGCGGTACTTCGCGCAGTTTCTCGTGATCACGCCACGCCACCGCAGCGCATTCGGCCGGATCGATGCCGAAGATCCGGAGGTCCGCGCCTGGCTTCCAACACTACCCCGCGAGGAACTCGAGAAAGTCCTCGACGCGCGCGAGCTGGAGGCGCTCGACTTCGGCTACCGCGAGCGAGTGACGGACGTCCATTTGCCGCAGATTCGCGCTCTGCCGACTCAACTGCCGGGCCTGTTCTCCGCCGCCGCTCGACGTGCCCGGGAAGCCGGTTTCGATGGAGTCGAGCTCCACTACGCCCATGCCTACACCATGGCCTCATTCCTCTCACGGGTAAATTCGCGCGATGACGGCTTCGGCGGCGGCCCCGAAAATCGAGTGCGCCTTCCGCTCGAGGTGTACTCGCGGGTTCGCGCCGAGGTCGGCGCCGACTTCGCGTTAGGTTGCCGATTTCTCGCGGACGAATGCATCGACGGTGGCAACGATGTCAATGACGCGGTCTACTTCGGCCGCGAATTCGCACGGGCCGGCATGGACTTTGTCTCGCTCTCGCGAGGCGGGAAATTCGACGATGCCAAACAGCCAAAGGTGGGCGGAGCCTCATATCCCTACACGGGCCGGAGCGGCTATGAATGCATGCCCTCCTACTACTCCGACGCCCAGGGCCCCTTCGGCCGCAACCTCGAGTCCACGGCCCGCATCCGCGCAGCGATTCGCGAACTCGGCCTGGCGACCCCTGTCGTAGCCACCGGCGGCATCCACAACTTCGAACAAGCAGAAGCCGTACTCACCAACGGCACAGCCGACATCGTCGGCTTCGCACGCCAGGCCCTGGCCGACCCGGACTGGTTCCGAAAAGTCGTCAGCGGTCGCGGCGACGCCGTGCGCCTCTGCCTCTACACGAACTACTGCGAAGCGCTGGACCAGCGCCATCGCCAGGTCACCTGCGAACTCTGGGATCGCGAAAACCTCGACGCCCCCGACGCGAAGCTCAGCTCCGACGGCAAACGCCGCCTGATTCCACCCCGCTGGAAGCCCTGAGGCGCCTTCAAACCCGCTCGAACTGCTGCTCCTCGGTACTCCCGGCAAGCGCGGTAATCGACGACGTGCCGCCCGCGACCGCCTGTGTAACAGCGTCGAAGTAACCCGCCCCGACCTCCCGCTGGTGCTTCGTCGCCGTGTAACCTTTTTCCTCGGCGGCGAATTCCGCCTCCTGAAGCGCTACATACGCGGTCATCTGCTGCGCCTTATAACCGCGCGCAAGATCGAACATCGAGTAGTTGAGCGCGTGGAAACCCGCCAGCGTGATGAACTGGAACCGATAGCCCATCGCACCCAGCTCGCGTTGAAATTTCGCGATGGTGCTGTCGTCGAGCTTGCGTCGCCAGTTGAATGACGGCGAGCAGTTGTAGGCCAGCAGTTTACCCGGGTGGTGTTTGTGAAGCCCCTCGGCGAAGCGCTTCGCCTCCTCGAGATCCGGCTTGGCCGTCTCGCACCACACCAGATCCACGTAAGGCGCGTAGGCAACCCCACGTGCGATAGCCTGATTGAGACCCGCCTTCACGTAGAAGAAGCCTTCGGCCGTACGTCCCCTCGAGGTATCCACAAACGGCCGATCACGCTCGTCGACATCGGCGGTCAGAAGGTTCGCCCCTTCGGCATCCGTACGCGCGATGAGAACCGTTGGCACATTACAAACATCCGCGGCAAGCCGGGCCGCAACGAGCTTGCTGACCGCGTCCTGCGTGGGCACGAGGACCTTGCCACCCATGTGACCGCATTTCTTCGCGGACGACAGCTGATCCTCGAAATGGACGCCGGCGGCGCCCGCGTCGATCATCTGCTTCATCAGCTCGAATGCGTTCAGCACCCCGCCGAAGCCCGCTTCGGCGTCGGCCACGATAGGCTTCAGCCAGTCGATCTCATCGTTGCCTTCCGCGTGATGGATCTCATCCGCCCGCCGCAACGTATTGTTGATTCGCCGGACGACCGCCGGGACCGAATCCGCGGGGTATAAAGACTGATCCGGATACATCTCGCCAGCGAGATTGGCGTCACCCGCCACCTGCCAGCCCGACAGGTAGATGGCGTCCAGTCCGGCCTTCACCTGTTGCATCGCCTGGTTACCGGTGAGCGCTCCCAGAGCGTTCACGAACGGCTTTTCGCTGAAATAGCGCCAGAGTTTCTCGGCGGTCAGGCGCGCGATCGTATGCTCAACAGGAATCGTTCCCCGCAGGCGTACGACGTCTTCGGCCTTATAGCCACGTTGCACGCCGCGCCACCGCGGGCTCTCGGTCCACTGGCGGCGCAATTCATCGGCGGTCTGCAAGGCTCGATCACCAGTCATAACCAAACTCTCCTGTCAGCTCAATAGCTCGTACGCGGGCAACGTGAGAAACTCGTCGAAGCTGTCCTGTTTCGTCATCCGCTCGAACAGACGCGCAGCGGTTGGAAACACACCTGTTGCGAGTCGGGCCGGCCCGACTTCGTCATGAATCCGGTCGAGCTCGTCGGTCAACAGCCGGTCGAAACGCTCCACGGTCACCGCGCGTCCGTCGCTCGTACGGGCGCCATGACGCAGCCACTGCCACAACTGCGCGCGGCAGATCTCAGCAGTCGAGGCATCCTCCACAAAGTTATACAGCGACACGCAGCCGCTACCTCGCAGCCAGGCCTCGATGTATTGCACGGCGACCCGGATAGATGCGCGCAGTCCCGCGTCGGTGATCTCCCCCTCCGGCACCCGTATCAGATCGCCGAGGAACACCTCACGGTCCGATGTCCGCGCCGCCGCCGCGGCCCCCATCGCCTGCGCGCCCCGCCGCTGACACGTCTGGGTGAGCAGATCGAGCCCCGACTTCAGGAAATGCCGGTCCATTCCCAACGCGGCACGATCCGGAAGCAGAAAGTCCGGCAAATGGCGGAAGGTCTTGGCGAAACTGAAAACGTAATCCCAGCGGCCGTAGTTGAGTCCAACCGCGTGCTCGCGCAACTCATGCAGGATCTCGTCCATCTCGAACGCGGCGGGAATCGTCTCGATCAGTACCGTCGTCCGGATCGTTCCGCGTGGCAGCCCGAGGACTTCCTGGGTCGCGAGAAACACGTCGTTCCAGAACCGCGCTTCCAGGTGACTCTCGAGCTTCGGCAGATAGAAGTACGGGCCCGTGCCCAGCTGCGCGAGCGCCGCATGATTGTTGGCAATGAACAGCGCGAAATCGAACAGCGCCCCGGAGACCATCTCCCCATTGATACGCACGTGCTTTTCGGGCAGATGCAAACCCCGCGGGCGCATCACGACCGTCGCCGTCCGCTCGCTCAGCCGATAGACTTTACCGGTCACGGCATCCGAGAAGGTGATCGTGCGGCGGATCGCGTCGGTGAGATTCACCTGCCCGCGAATCATGTTGCTCCACGTGGGCGAACAGGAG
>DATMQL010000409.1:0-5584 GCA_035566815.1 Steroidobacteraceae bacterium
GCCGGACTGGTTTCAACGCGGTATCAATCGCGTCCTGGGAGGATTTTTCGGGCTCTTCAATCGTGTCTTCGAGCGAGGCTCGGAGGGCTACGGCCGCGCGGTGCGGCGCATCGTCGCGATACGCTGGGTCGTTCTGGGGATCTTCGTCATCCTGTTGGCCTGCACCTGGGGGATTTTCCGCATCGTGCCGGGTGGCTTCATTCCAGCGCAGGACAAACAGTACCTGATCGCGATCGTGCAGTTGCCGGACGCCGCCTCGCTGGATCGCACCGAAAAGGTGGTCAGACAGGTCTCCGAGCTTGCCACACAGACGCCCGGTGTCGCGCATGCGATTGGCTTCACCGGCCTGTCGGTGCAGGGCTTCGTGAACCTGAGCAACGCGGCCGTCATCTTCTTCCCACTGACGGCCTTCGAGGAGCGCACTACGAAGGACTTGTCGGCCGGCGCGATCGTGGCGACACTCAACAAGAAGTTCAGCACGATTCGCGACGCCACGATTTTTGCCGTGCCGCCGCCGCCGGTGCAAGGTTTGGGCACCACCGGTGGATTCAAACTCTATATCCAGGATCGCGGTGCGCACGGCTATGACGAGCTCGCTCGCGTCATCGGCGAGGTGCTCACCAAGGCCCGGCAACAGCACGAGATCAACCCGTACGCGACGTACACGACCTACCAGAACAGCGTGCCGCAGCTATGGGCCGATGTGGACCGCGTCAAGGCGAAGCGCCAGGCAGTACCGCTATCGAACGTGTTCGATACCTTGCAGGCTTACCTGGGTTCCGTCTACGTCAACGACTTCAATCGGTTCGGCCGCACGTTCCGCGTCTATGCGCAGGCCGAAGCCCGTTACCGCAGCAAGCCGGAAGATATCTCGGACCTGAAGACCCGCAATCTGCGCGGCGACATGGTGCCCCTGGGTGCCGTCGCCGACATCAGCTTCCAGGCCGGTCCCGACCGTGTATCGCATTACAACGTGTATCTAGCCGCGGACATCAACGGAGGCGCAGGCCCGGGGATCTCCTCGGGCCAGGCCACCGCAGCTATGGAGCGCGTCCTGAATGAGACATTGCCGAACGGCTTCGGTTATGAGTGGACGGACCTGACTTTCCAACAGAAGAGCGCCGGCAGCACGGCCCTGTTCGTTTTTCCCATCTGCGTCATGTTGGTGTTTCTGATTCTTTCCGCGCAGTACGAGAGCTGGGGGCTGCCGCTGGCGGTCATTCTCATCGTCCCCATGTGCCTGCTGTTTGCCATGTTGGGTGTGTTTTTGAAGGGCTCGGACAACAACGTACTGACCCAGATCGGCTTCATCGTGTTGGTGGGGTTGGCGTGTAAGAACGCCATCCTGATTGTTGAATTCGCTCGTGATGGTGTCGAGCGTGGTTTGTCACCCATCGACGCCGCGATCGAAGCCTGCCGCCTGCGTCTGCGTCCCATCCTGATGACCTCATTTGCGTTCATCATGGGCGTGGTGCCCCTGGTGACGGCGACCGGTGCGGGTAGCGAGATGCGCCAGGCGATCGGTATCGCCGTGTTCTCGGGCATGCTGGGCGTGACGCTGTTCGGATTGTTTTTGACGCCGGTGTTTTTCGTGACTATCGAAAAGGCTGCGCAGAAACGTCCGGGTGAGGATCCAGGCTCTGCGGGGGCGCCGACACCGGCATCGGCCTCCGGGCCTGCGCTCACGACGGCCGAGGAGCCGCCCCGTGCGTAGCTCCATCAGAAAGGTCGTGCGAAGCCCCAGCAGAAACGTCGTGCAGAGCTTGCTGGTAACGTCGGGCGCGGCTCTTCTCGTTCTCGCCGGGTGTGCCGTGGGGCCCGACTATCACCAGCCAGCGACTCCAGTCGACGCGCACTACACGAACGCCGGGCAGCCCGGGCTCGCCGAAGGCCAGGCGCTGGAACAGTATTGGACGAGCTTCGCCGATCCATTGCTCAACAGCCTGGTCGATGACGCCGTCGTTTATAACAAAGATCTCGCCACGGCCGCAGCCAATCTGAGCGCGGCGCGGGCCGCCAGGCGCCTGGCCGGATTCGATCAGTTTCCGACCGTGACCTTCTCCGGTGCCTACACGCACAATCTCTACGCCCAACAACAATTGCCGGGTGTCCGTCAACACGACCGTGAATTCGACACGGCCGATGCCGGCTTCGAGGGCCTGTGGGAGCTCGATCTTTTCGGCCGTGTGAGGCGCAACGTGGAAGCGGCTCGTGCCGATGTCGGCGCCGCGAGCGCCATTCTGCAGGATGCGCGGGTGAGCGTCATTGCCGAAGTGGCGCGCGACTACTTCGTGCTGCGCGGACTGCAGGACCAGTTGGCTCTCACGGAGCGCAATGCCGACAACCAACTCAACACACTGAAGCTTACCCGGGTGCGCCTGGAGGCGGGCAGGGGCAATGAGCTCGACACCACGCGCGCCGAGGCGCAGTGGCGTACCACGTTGGCCTCGATTCCCACGCTGGAGGCGTTGATCGCCACGACGATGTACCGGATCAGCGTGTTGACCGGCCGCCAGCCGGCGGCGTTGAACGAGCAGTTGCAGCCGCAGCCCGCGCCCAATCTGCCGCCCTTGAACTCGATAGGCACACCGGAACTGCTGCTCAGGCGGCGGCCGGACATCCGGATCGCGGAGCGGCGCCTCGCGGGCGCGACGGCGCGCATTGGCGTTGCCGTGGGCGATCTGTTTCCCAAGGTGACCCTCACCGGAAACTTCGGCTACCTCGCGCCCACGTTCAGCGAACTCGGGGAAGGTGAAGCGCGCTTTTTCTCGATAGGCCCGGGCATCTCCTGGGCAGCATTCGACCTCGGTAGGGTGCGCGCACGTATCAGCACGGCGCAGGCCGAGACCGATGCGGCATTCTCCAGCTACGAGGGCGCAGTTTTGAATGCGCTGGAGGATACCGAGGGCGCGCTCGTCAGCTACGGGCGCTCGCAGTCGCACCGGGAATCACTGGCCTCCGCGGCGGCCGCTAGCGATAAGGCCTCCGACCTGGCCCGCAAGCGCTTCGAGGGCGGCCTGGTGGATTTCCTCGAAGTGCTCGACGCTGAGCGTACCGCGCTCACTGCGGAGCTGCTGTTCTCCCAGAGCCGGACGGACGAGGCGACCTCGTTGATTGCCGTCTATAAGGCGCTCGGCGCGGGCTGGGACCTGCCTGAACCTGGATCGCAATGATCGGGCGGGCGCTAATCACTTGCCCGCGGGATTTCCGCTCGGCATTTGCTGTCTCGCCGCCATGTCCTTGCTGTCCCGAATCTGCGCCTTGATCTGATCCGCGGACTTGCAGACTTTCTTCGGGAAACGCGTGCCGGTCGGCTGTTCGCTACGGCAGTACAGCACGTCATCGCCCCGGCCCTTCTGGGGCCGGTAACCCTGCGCGAGCAACTGGCTCACCTCGGCGTTCGTCAGAGTTTTGTCCTCCAGTACCAGCCTCTCCGGCTTGGCGGTCGCCGGCGCGGTCGTCCCAGGATCGGCTTTGGCCTGCGCTGGGTTTGCCGCTGCTGCGCTATCTGCACTAACCGCGACGGATGATGCCGCGGGCTTGTCCGGGTCGACCGCCTTGGGTGCGGGGGGTTCTCCCGCGACGACCTGCGTGGCGACACAGGCGAAGAGGACAGGCATCAGACGAACGAAGGTATTCACAGCACTCGCGCTCCCTGGCTTTTTTTGATGCGAACGAGACAGTTATTGCCTCAAGCCGGGCGGGCCGTCAACTTCATGTCGGGTAGTTGCTGCAAGTAATTGTCGTCGCGGCTCTTTTTCGCTGGCGATAGGGACAGCTCGCAGCGGCTGCTGCCGGCTGCTTCACCGCGTGCTCGTCAATGTGAGCGGAAGTCGGAACTGCTCTGTCGCGGCGACGAGCGCTATACAGTGTGATCAATTTCGCCGCACTGGATATGCGGCGAAATCACTGAAATAACATCGAAACTCGCGCGCTGTGAGCGTTCCAGTCGCGATTTCTTGTGAGATAATGAGGGCCTTCAAAACAGCCCCTCCCCACCGACACTGACGGGAAGCACGAGATGGAAGATAACCGCAAAAAGGCTCTGAGCGCCGCACTGGGCCAGATCGAAAAGCAATTCGGCAAAGGCTCGGTGATGCGCCTGGGTGATGCCGCGTCGTCCTATGACGTGGAGGCGATTTCCACCGGCTCGCTCGGCCTCGACATCGCGCTGGGCATAGGCGGTCTGCCGAAAGGCCGGGTCGTTGAGATCTACGGACCGGAATCGTCGGGTAAAACCACGCTCACTCTGCAGGTGATCGCGGAAGTGCAGCGTAACGGCGGCACGGCAGCTTTCGTCGACGCGGAACACGCGCTCGACCCGAATTATGCCGAGAAACTCGGCGTGAACATCAATGATCTGCTCGTGTCGCAGCCCGACACGGGAGAGCAGGCGCTCGAGATCACCGACATGCTCGTGCGCTCGAGCGCCGTGGACATTGTCGTCATCGACTCCGTCGCCGCGCTTACGCCGAAGGCGGAGATCGAGGGTGAGATGGGCGAGATGCAGGTTGGTCTGCATGCACGTCTCATGTCGCAGGCACTGCGCAAGCTCACGGGCAACATCAAGCGCTCGAACACCATCGTCATCTTCATCAACCAGATCCGTATGAAGATCGGCGTTATGTTTGGTAGCCCGGAAACCACGACCGGTGGTAACGCGTTGAAGTTCTACGCCTCCGTGCGTCTCGACATCCGTCGCATCGGCGCCATCAAGAATGGCGAGGAAGTGACCGGCAACATGACGCGCGTAAAAGTGGTGAAGAACAAAGTTGCTCCGCCGTTCCGCGAGGCTGAGTTCGAGATCATGTACGGACAGGGCATTTCCCGCGAAGGTGAGATCATCGAGCTCGCCAGCGCCCAGGGCATTATCGACAAGTCCGGTGCGTGGTACTCCTACAAGGGCAACCGCATCGGGCAGGGTAAGGACAACGTCCGTACCTTCCTGCAGGGCAACAAGGAAATGGCCCGCGAGATCGAGGACCAGGTTCGCGCCAAGTTGTTACCGCCGAAGGTGGTGCCCCGCGCGGGTGGGGACCAGGCGAACATCGCGTAGTCATCCCGGGGCGAGTGTCGGCGGGTCTGACACGTTAGGCGACGGACGCTGATGGGTACTTTACGGCGACGGCGTCCGGGGGATCCCGACAAGGCGCTGGCCAAGGCTCGGGACCCGGAGGCCGCGCGAATGGCCGCCGTAGCCTTATTGGCACGGCGGGACTTTGCGAGCGGTGAGCTGCGCCAGAAGCTCGGATCGCAGGGCTACGACGCCGCGGTAGCGGCGGCCGTCGTCGCAGAGCTCATCGAGGCGCGGGCGATCGATGACTCCCGCTACGCCGAAAATTATGTCGCGTATCACTCCGGGCGGGGGCAAGGACCCGTGCGGATTGGCGCGGATCTGCGCTCGCTAGGGGTGCCGGCGGCGCTGGTCGACGCGGCCCTGGCGACCGGACCGGACTGGCGGGAGCTGGCGCGGGCGATCCGAATCCGTAAATTCGGCGCCGAGCCCCCCGCAGAGTGGACTGAAAAGACGCGCCAAGCGCGTTTTTTGCAGTATCGTGGCTTTTCATCGGATCATATCCGAGCG
>DATMQL010000410.1:0-3710 GCA_035566815.1 Steroidobacteraceae bacterium
CAAAGTCGAAGGCCGGACATCCCCCGCCCCACATCGCCGTAGTAACGCCGCGAACGTGGCGCCATCGCCTTCGAGAGGCAGCAGCGCCGGCTTCCCATCCGCATCGAGAAACTGCGGATCGAGGTGCCATGCAGTCAGTACCAACGAGCCTTTCGTGACATACCCCGTCAGCGGTGCCGGTCCCGCGTCGACCCGTTCGCGTTGTTTGCGTATTTCCCGCCGCGCCAATCCTGTAAGCACGGCTGTGCGCGATACGTTTGTGGGACGGCCTCGCTTGCCGAACCGTTCGGTGGCCACTTCGACGTAAACCGCCTTTGCGAGCTCGGCAAATTCGCGCCAGGTGATCCCACAGCGCAGCAGCACGTCGACCAGTGGTCGCAGCCACTGCCGCGTCGCCGCCAGAGCCTGACTCGTTGATGCGGGTTCCATATGTGGGACAAAATAACACACATGTGATACCGCGTAACAACCTGGCGGGTTGCAGATCTCTTACTAAACGCCGTGAATCTGTGACGTGCCGCTCGCCGGATACAGGGCAGCCTGCGCCGGATACGGCAGATACAATCGCACCGTCGTTCCCAGGCCGGGCTCGCTTTCGATCGCGATGTGTCCCCGGGCCTGCCTGACAAAGTCGCGCACTTGGGACAGGCCCAGCCCGGTGCCCTCACCCGCCCCCTTCGTGGTAAAGAAGGGATCACAGGCACGCGCAATGACCTCGCCCGACATACCGGTCCCGGTGTCGCTCATGGCGAGCATGACGTAACGGCCAGGTGCCACTTCGCGATGGCCCGCGGTATAGGCCTCATCGAGGACAGTGCTGGTCGTCTCCATCGTAAGCTCCCCGCGGTGCTCCATGGCATCGCGCGCGTTGACGGCGAGGTTGAGAATCGATGTCTCGAGTGCGCCCGGATCGACTACGGTCGTACCGACATCGTCGCCCAGAATGGTTCGTATCGACACCCCGCGAGTAAGCGCGTGGCGCAGCAGCTCGGCCATTTCGAGGACCACTTCGTTGAGATTGATCGGCCGCGGAGCGGCGGGCTGTTGGCGCGAGAATCCCAACAGACGTTGCATCACACCCGAAGCGCGGTCCGTGGCGCGCTTGGCCATGTCGATGTATCTACGCACGCGGGAATCTCCTCCTTCGAGATAGGTTTGCAGCAGCTCGATATCGGCGCGAATCACCAGGAGCAGATTGTTGAAATCATGGCCGACTCCACCGGCCAGCCGGCCCAGCGCCTCCATTTTTTGCGATTGCACCATGGCACTCCGAGCCTCCTCCAGCGCACGCCGCTGCTGCAACTCGACAGCGCGGCGCACGCGGTCGGCGCGACGCAGGCTGCGGCAGGCAAGTGCCGTGAAAAAAATCCCGGCCATCGTTAAAGCAACCGCAAGAGCCCCCAGGGCGAGCGCTGTGCTGACCGCGTTTCGGTCTGCGTCGGCCAGGCGCCCGAGGTGCTGCAGAACCCGCGCGTTCTCGGAAGCAACGACCGAGCCGATGACACCAGCGATCGCTCGCATAGCGTCGCCGTCGGTCTCGTTCTGAATGAACCGCTGTGCGGCCCCGATACCCGCTTGCTCACCCGCCTCGGGCGCACCGTTGAGCTCGCTGAGCTCGATGGCGAGTTGGTCCTCCAACTTGGACATTCGAGACGTTTGTTGGACGTCGTCCGCCGTCAGGCTGCGCAGTGTGGCGAGTAGAGCCGGCGCCTCACGCGCCCCCTCTCGATAGAGATCGAGATACCCGGGTCGGGCCGTGACCCGGTAACTGAGCTGAGCTTGCTCCGTCTCCGCGAGCACCTGCTCGAACTTCCGTGCCGTCGCAACCACTTCGAACGCGGTGGCGACCCGGTCGGAGCCCGGCTTCAACAATGGCGCGCGGCCGAGCAACTGGAAGATCTCCAAGGCGATCCACGCGAGTAACGGAAGCACGGTCAACGTCGGCCCCAACCACAGGCTTGCCTGCAAAACGGGGCTCTCAACCTCGACGCCGGTGCCGAGATCCACGCCCGGTTGTGTCTGCGCCCCCGACATCACGCGTCGGGCCGGGCTAGGACTTGCGGCCAGGTGTAGGAGCAGAGCGCGCCTTCTGTCCTCGCGAAGTACGCGACCGCCTCTGGAGTTCCACTCGCAGGTGCCGCACCCCGGTACTGGTCAGCGAGTCACCGTCCATTTCCATGGTATCGCTGGCACTGTCCACGAGCTCATTGAGCGTGTCCTCGAGAGTCAGGTCGCGGCGCCGCTCCGGGGTGGGGCTCGAGGCGAGAAGCTTCAGCACCTGCGTGTCGCTGAGTGATTTCGGCTCACCCGCAGCCGGCGGATTGCGCGCTGCCGGCGCCTCCTGAGTGTCAGGTACCTCGCGCATCACGGCACGCGGATAGATCCTACGCAGTACCTTGAGCCACTTGTGAGCCTCGCCGACCGTGCGGAAGTGGCCGAAGTGAAGCCAACAGCGCTCGTGTCCGTCTTCCCGGCGCCGGGTAAAGAAGAACCGGAAGCGCTGTAAACCCGGCGATGTCGGTTGCGGCACGGGAATCGGCGCCGCAACCGGGGATAAGGTCAGAAAGAACGAGCCGCGTGGATGCACCAGGCGCTCATGGGTTCCGGTTTCGGCGTGCTCGATTTCCTCGAACATCGACGCGCGTGTCGAATTCATGCAAATCCTCCCCGTGACTGCCGCCCATGAGACCAGAGGTCCCACTTGCAGCACAACTGTCTTAGTTTTGCGTCACGAGGGGATAAGACATAACGCCGAGAGCGTCCAGCAGCGTGTCAGTGCGTGGCGGCCCAGGGAGAACTCAGGCGCCGGCGCCCCGCGCCACTTCCGACCCCGCCACAGGCAGCGCCGCCAGCAACTCCGTGAGCTTATCCAGGTCGAGCGGCTTCACCAGGTGCGAATCGAATCCAGCCTCCTGTGAGCGCTTGCGATCCGAATCCTGCCCCCAGCCCGTCAGGGCCACCAGGGTAATGCGCTGCCCCCAGGGCTGGGCCCGGATCCGCCGCGCCACCTCGTAGCCGTCGAGCTTCGGCATCCCGATGTCCAGCAGGGCGACTTCCGGGCGGTGTTGTTCCGCTGATTCGAGTGCCACCGCGCCATTCGCGGCGGTGTACACCTCGTGCCCGCTGAGCTGCAGGAGGGTAGCGAGGCTCTCGAGCGCATCGTTGTTGTCGTCGGCGACCAGGATGCGGCGTTGTGTTCGGGTGGCGAGGTCTACGTTCGTCATCGACTGCTCCAGCGCGGATAGTTGCTGTATAGGTTGGCCGGCCTCGATCCTCTCCCGAATGAACAACGGGAGGCGGATCACGAACTCACTGCCATGACCGAGGCCATCGCTACGGGCGGACACGCTGCCGCCGTGCATTTCCACGAGTCGCTGCACGAGCGCGAGTCCGATTCCGAGCCCGCTCTGCGCCGGGCCCGAGGTACGATCGAGCTGCGTGAACAGATTGAAAATTATCGGCATGAGATCCGCCGGAATGCCGATGCCGTTGTCGCGCACCCGGATCACCAGTTCCATGTCACTCTCGGCGGCGGCAAGCGTGATCCGACCGCCCCGCTCCGTGTATTTGGCGGCATTGCTGAGCACATTGCCAATCGCCTGCACCAAGCGAGTGGGATCGCCAAGCACGGCCAGCATCCCCTTGGGGACGTCGACAGTGAGTGTATGGCCACGCTCGTCGATCAAAGGCTGTACGGTCTCAACAGTCCG
>DATMQL010000411.1:0-6196 GCA_035566815.1 Steroidobacteraceae bacterium
TTGATTTCATGGCGGAGAGGGTGGGATTCGAACCCACGAGCCCCGTAAAGGGCCTCCGGTTTTCAAGACCGGTGCATTCAACCGCTCTGCCACCTCTCCGTCTTACCAATCAACGACTTAGGGCACATTCCTCTGTAGCATCTGAGGAACGAGATCCACTCGTCAGCGACGGCAAGCGCGCATGGTACCAAAACCGGCCAGCCGGTCGCGATTCAAAAAGACGCCGGAACCCCCACTCGAAAGGCGCGCCCCAGCGGACCGAACAGGATGTTAGGGCTACGATGGCAGCAAATCTGGCCGTCCTCCACGCGGTTTGCATCCGGACAGGGCTTGCGAGTCGTCGTGCAGGGGAAGGACGTCATCACCCGTGCCGGCCCAAACTAAAGGACAGCGTAATACCTGAACAGCGAGTGATCCGGCGGATCCTCAGGTTTGAGTTTGGGCCTGCGCTGTCCGACACCGATAACCACCGTCCGATTGAGCCACTCGTGTGGCCCAACGGGCGCGCGGAAGTAAGGTGTGCAACGGAAGTACGCGGGGATGTCGGGCGGTAGCGGACCGTGCACATATCCCATGTTACGAATGTAGATACGCGCCCCGTCATCCGCTTCGATCATGTAGTGGGCGTTGAGCTCCACGACTCCGTCCGGCCGCACGATAGGCCAGTCTGCGCCACTGTAGTCGACGAGCTTTCCATTCAACCTAGGCCCGCTGACAGTGCTACCTTCGCCAATGGAAGTGTAGCCCACGTTGGCACCCCCCGACACGGGCCCGATCAGCCACCGCTTGTCGAAGTTGATACGGATATCGAACGCATGCGTGAACCGCAGATCCAACGCCGATTCGTCCAAGGTCGCGGCACTCATATGCCATTATAAGCGCTCACCGGGCATACTCCAGCTTCGGATACCAGTCGGTCCCGCGCCCCTCCGGTGTTGAATCCAGGATGGTCCATATGGGCATCAGGTCAGGTGCCCCGCGAGGATCCTGGCCCGGATCGGCTGACTCGAACCCCATCTCCCCGCTCCAGAAGTGACGAATCTTGCCATCGCGACGTGTGAAGACACTGAAAGCCGCGTCATCGCCACCTTGAGGGGGGATGGCGTGGTAGTCGCGGCTGAACTCGTCTGTCAGGTCGGAATACAGCTTGAGGTAACGCCAGCCTCGCTCCTTCTTGAACGCGACGAGCCGCTCGATCGGCGAGCGCGCGACCACCGCCAATGCAACGCGCTGCTCGACATCGCGTGCCTCACCATCCCACGCACTAAGGAGCGAAGTGCACATCGGGCACGGCCGCTCGCGCTGGGGCCCAAACATGTAGCTATAGACCACGAGCGTTTGCTTATCGCCAAAAAGGTCGGCGAAACTGGCGGGACCGCTCTCGCCTTGGAACCGATAATTCTTCGTCACATCGCCACCCGGAGGTAGCGCACGGCGCTGCTCCGCCACGCGCTCGATGTGACGCCTCAGCTCGATTTCCTCGACCAACAACACCTGGCGGGCCCGCCGGTATTCCGGGCTCTCGTTCGGAAATCGGAGGGCGTTCCTGCCCGCAAGCTCGGTCGCGGGCGTCAGTACTGTGTCGGCACACATGGTCCTTCTCCTTCGATGCGGGGGATGACTCCCCAAGGACGCTCAAAGGATCCCTGATCCGACAAATCTGGGCAGCCTGATGACACGACCGCTCGTCCGCACAATGGTCAAGCCCCTCCGCCCCGCCGCGGGAAACCCGGAGCCTGATCTCGCCGAGAGGAACCGGCGACGTCAGTGGCTGCTCATCTCCAAATGCTTCTCAAAATAAGCATCCGCCGCATTAAACAACCTCATCCACGACGAATACCGCGCCAGATCGTGAATCTCGTTCGGAATCACGATCTCGTCGTGCTCGATATTGTGCGACCTCAGCCCCTCGATGAGCTCCGTAGCCTGCTGGGAGGGCACGTTCCGATCGTCATCCGCCTGCACGACCAACACGGGCGACCGCCATTTCTCGATGGTCGCGATCGGCGACGAATCCACCGCCCGTTGGTTCGCGTCGGCGCCCTCGATCGGCTCGCCCACAGACGACAGGAACGTAGACCAATTATAGAGTCCCGCGTAGTCCACACCCGCCACGAGTGCATCCGACGCACGCGCCAAACCGAGGGCGGTCATCAGTCCACCATAGCTCCCACCCCAGATGCCCAGCCTGTGCGAATCGACGTCCTTGCGACCCTGCAGAAAGCTGATGGCACCCAGCAAATCATTCAACTCGCTACCGCCGCCGGGCCCGAAATTCTCGGCTTCACGATAATCGCGACCATAACCGATCCCGCCGCGATAGTTAACCGACAGCACGATGTACCCCTCGGCCACGAAGTACTCATTCAACGCATACATCCAGGCGTAGGCACCCATGGGGTTGAACCCCAGCAACATCTGCCTGCGCGGGCCACCGTGGAAGAACAGGATCGCCGGATGGGGTTTGGATGAGATCTCACGTGGCAAGAAAAGCTGCCCATGCGTCTCCTGCCCGTCCTTTGCCGTAAAAGTCACGACCTGTGGGATGACGAGCCTCGCAGACGGGAAGGAAGACGGGATCACTTCAGGGGCAAGCCGCTGCCACTGCCCCTTCGCACTCAACACGACAGGATGCAGCGGCTGGTTTCCGTCGCTTTGCAAAGCAAACAGTGCCCCGTCGGCACCGACCTGCGGATCATCTTCGATAGCGTGACTCTGGGCGACAGCGGGCACGGGCTGTCCCTGCTCGGCCTCGACCGTCCATATATGCATCCTGTCGGTGTCATCCTGACTCGAGGAGTACACCAGGCGCTTGCGATCATGGCTGAAGGCGACGTGAGTGACCTCGAACTTGCCCGCAGTAAGCGCCCGAGCCGCGCCGCCCTGCGCGGGGACGGCATAGAGATGCAACCAGCCGGTCTTCTCCCACGGAAATACGAGCGCGTCGTGGCTCGTCCAAAACAGATTCTCCTCCGACAAGGTCGGTTGAAACACGCTGCCCGAGCCCGCGTCGGCGATCCAGACGCGCCGTCCCTCCCCTGTCTTCACATCCGCGGTCCATACGGACCACGGCCGTCCACTGCGACGAGAAAGAAATCCCGGTGGAATCTTCTCAGCCAGCACGTGAATAAAGGCAAGCCGCGCACTGTCCGGCGAGAAGGCCGGAGAGCTGTCGTAGTCGAGACTGGGCTGCATCCAGACGATCGTCCGGCTCGCGAGATCGTAGACCCCAATGAGCGAGTGGCTCCCCCGATGACTCACGAACGCCAATCTTTTGCCGTCCGGCGACCAGGTCAACGAGCCAACATTACCTGCATCGACAATCAACGGCCGCGCCTCGCCCTCACCACTGACGGCCGCCGCCAGAACTCTCTTCTTGTCGACAAACACCACTTGGCTGCCATCGGGCGAAAAGCTCGCCGAGTGCCCCGCGCCCATCTTATGAGGCGCGCCCCCGGCCGTAGCGACCACCCACACCTCGCGGGGCTTCGGCCCCTCCGGGGAGCTGGTGACGTTGGTCGGAGCCTCGTCCTCGAGCGTTTCGGCCCTGGTGAACGCGATCGACTTCGTATCCGGCGACCACGCGAGTTCGCCAATATCGAAACCGTCGTCCTCGGTATACGCAGTGACCGGGTGTGCTTTCACAGAACCCGACGAATCGGCGACCCAGATGTTGCGACAACCCTTGGTATCGAACACCCAGGCCACGGCTCGGCCCGCTGGCGCCGCAACCAGGTCGGACGGATACGGCGCCTGCATAACATCGTTGATCGTAAAGGCGGCCGAGTGCGCTCCAGCCAAACGCACCGCGAGCAGGCTGATGAAGCAAACCGCCACCGCGCGCCACTGCCATGCGCCACGCACGTGCCGCGCGTCCCGCCAGTTTCGCGCCCAATACCCCTGCCGCGCGCCCCACACAGCGATGAAGGCGTCGGCGCCAGCGCCCGAGAAAAAGATCGGCTTCTTCATGCAGGAAACTCACCTCGAAGGATGATTCGCGCCGCAGATCCCTGGCGGGAATGAGCATTTTTTGGCCAGGCACTTTCAGCGAGTAAGCCTGATATGAGAATATGTGTCAATGGGGGAAAATAAAATTCCTTAATAGAGAAATCATGAGCAACCCAGCCCTCCTGTGTTTTCTGGCACTCACCGCAGCCTTCAGTACGATTTTCCACGCGCTGATCGTCGTCGCGGGCCATGTAGGTGTGGGTGCGGGGCGGCGACGGACATGAGGCACAATCCAACGATGACCACCGGGACAGGCCCGCCAAGCCGGCTACAGCGTTGGATCCTCCCGGGCCTGGCCTTCAAGGCCGTGGTGATCGGCGGCGGCTATGCGACCGGCCGCGAACTCGCGGAATTCTTCCTGCCCAGCGGTCCTGGCGGCGGATTGCTCGCGATCCTCGTGGCCACGGTCCTGTGGAGCCTGATCTGCGCATTGACGTTCTCGTTTTCATTCACCTACAAACTGCTCGACTACCGCGCCTTCTTCGGCAAGCTGTTGGGCCGCGGCTGGTTCGTGTTCGAGATCACGTACTTCCTGCTCGTGCTCCTGATCCTGTCAGTTTTCGGTGCGACGACCGGCGCAATCGGTCACGCGCTGTTCGGTTGGCCCTCCCTGGCTGGCGCCCTGCTCTTACTGACGACCATCGCGGCCCTGGTTGCGATCGGCCCCGCCGCGGTCGAGCCTTTGTTCAAGTACGTCTCCGTCCTGCTCTACGTCACCTATGCGGTTTTTCTGGCCCTGAGTTTGTCGAAATTCGGCTCGCGAATACTGACGAGCCTCCATACGGCCTCGATCGGCAATGGTTGGCTCACGGGTGGGATCACCTACGCCGGATACAACCTCGTCGGTGCCGTCGCCATCCTTCCAGTACTCAGACACCTGACGAGCCGCCGTGACGCAATCATCGCGGGCGTTATCGCCGGCCCGCTCGCGATGCTCCCCGGGTTGTTCTTCTTCCTGTCGATGATCGCCTGGTACCCGGAAATCCGCACCGTGACCTTGCCGTCCGACTTTCTGTTGATGAAGATCGATATCCCGGTCGTTCGCCTGCTCTTTCAGACCATGATCTTCTTCGCACTTCTGGAAAGCGGTTGCGGGCTCGTGCACGCAATCATGGAGAGAGTACGACGTGCGCTGCGGGCGGGCACGGGCCGCGAAGTGAGCATGGGGATGAGAGGCGTGTTAACCCTGGCGGTTTTGACGATCTCGGTGTTCGCGGCCCAAGGCATCGGTCTCGTCGACCTCATCGGCAAAGGCTACCGCCTGATCTCCTGGGTCCTGATCGCGATTTTCATTCTGCCGATTGTGTTCGTATCGATCGCCAGGCCGAGATATCTCACTCAACCTGTGCCGCTTCGTGCTCCGCCAGGCTGATCAGCTCGCGCGCAAGGTCGGGGTCCTCGCTCGAACACACCCCCATCACCAGGGCACTCTCACAATCCTTCGCGGTGTAGGCGTGACCCATGGAGCTGTCGAGGTAAATACCCTGCCCCGCGGACAGAGTCACCGACGTATAGAACTGCAGGTGCACTTCGATCGTGCCTTCCAGGACGAAGATGAACTCCTCACCCTGGTGCCGCACCAACTCACCAAACTCCTTGATGTCGTGAGCCCGGATGCGCGTGATCATCGGCACCATACGCTTCTCGCGCAGGTCCGAACACAGGTACTCGTAATCGTAGTTCGGCGTGGAGACCTGGATGGAGTTGCCGTTACCCGTCAGGCTGCGGCGCGCGGTGAAGACAGGTGGCGCCGTGCCCGCGGCCGGCGTGTCAGCCTGGGCCAGAAACTCGACCAGGGTCATTCCCAGCCGGGAGGTAAACTGCTGCAACTTGTCATAGGTCAATGACAGCTTGCCCGCCTCGACCTTCGCCAGTGTCGACAATGGAATCCCGACCTTGTCGCTCATCTGGCGTAACGTCCAGCCATGCCGTTCCCGGACCAGGCTGATCAAACTTCCCAACGTGCTGCGCTCGCTCGAGGCGTCTTTCGAGCGTTTGGTACTGTGCTTTTTCATGGTCACCAGAAAAGTCCGGGCGTCTCCGGATCAAAGGCTGTCACGGCACCAGTATAGTCTTTGTTTAACCACAGAGACAAAATTCTCCCATCAGGCATCTTTGACATGCCATGTCACTATCAGCGATAAGTACGACGAACGCTGCGTAGAGGGGGGCTTGGCTTGGGAACACA
>DATMQL010000412.1:0-3033 GCA_035566815.1 Steroidobacteraceae bacterium
CGGCGCAGGGCAACGCCGCCGGGCGAAACGACATCATGCTCTATGCAATCGTGCAGGCGGAATCCCACGAGGCGGCATCCAAGATGTTCGAAGATCACCCGCATCTGGGCATTCCGCAGTCCTCCATAGAGATCATGGAGATTCATGCTCTTCCTGGAACCTTCTAGGAGCACGTTTTGAGGTGAGCTGAACACGTCAGCAATTCGGACTGTTCTCGCATGTGCCGGTCAGGGCGGAGACTCTGATTGTGTGCGCTGGGTCCCGGATCGTCACTCGCCGGGGCAAGCCCGGCTCGCTCGTCCGGGACACAAAACCGCTCGTGTCCCGGGCGCAGTGCACCGCTTCGCGTTCCGGCGTGCGCAGATTATGGAGGTGCTGGTGCATGCGCTCGCGCTGCACCGCATCCGGGACACGCCGCCTCTGCGCGGAACTACGTAGCGGCTTTCCGCGCTACGTCGTGGCGGAGGTCGCCGGGCTCGGCATGGCCGATCGTGCGCGTGATGGAGGGAAAACGAAGGCGCAAGGTCCGCTCCAGCTCATCGACCTTGTCGTGAACATCCGCCACCTTGACTCCATCATCCACCACGCAGTGGAAATTCACGATCTCGCCTGAGTCTGTTTCACGCACCCGAACGTCGTGAATCTCGCCGACCAGGGCGATGTTGGCGGCAATCTTGGTGAGCGCGTTGCGGACTGCCGCGACCCGTTCCGGCGGCGCCTCCCGACCGCGCTCGCGATCCGGCTGCATCGGCTCGATGTGCGTTTCCACTTCCACATCCGGTCCCAATTCCTCGCGGATGGCTTCCTCCAATCCGCTCGCGATGTCATGGGCGGCCCCTAGGGTGAGACCGCCGTCGAGCTCGAGATCAAGGGCGACCGAGAGTCGTTCCGCGATGGTATGGGCGGTCACGTGATGCACGCCGAGACCGCGGCTGCGCGCGATCACCATCACGCGTTCGAGCACGGTCTCATCATCGAGCGCGCGCGGCTCTGTGGTGACCGTCACTTCCGCCGACGGGCTTCCCTCCCGCACCGCCGATATGATGCGATCCTTCACCGCGGCTACCCGGTCGATCGGCAGAGTCCGGCTCACCGCCACCACGAGATCGACAAACAGCACTCCGGCCGACTGGCGCGTACGCAACCGTTCGATCGCGACTACGCCGGGAACGCGCGTCAGGGCCGCGGTGATCTTGTTCGCTGCGCCCGCGGGGGCCGTATCGGTGAGGGTCTCGATCGTGCGCCGGCCGAGCCGCCACCCGGCAATGCAGATGAAAATTGCAACGACGATTGCGGCCGCCGAGTCCGCCGACGGATAGCCCAACGCGATCGCGCCAAGGCCAGCAAGCACGGCGGCCGATGACCACATGTCCGAGCCGAAGTGCAGCGCGTCAGCTTCCAGCGCTTCGCTCGACGTCTCCGCGGCAACACGATAGAGGATGCGCGCGCGAAAGAAATCGATGACGATCGATACAGTCATGACGAGAAAGGCCCATGGGGTCGCCGCGACCGCGTGCGCGGGGCCACCGACGAGACGCCCTGCCGCCTCCCAGGTCACGATCCCGGAGAGGAGAAACAGGAGCGCGGTCTCGGCGAGTGCCGAAATGCTCTCGACCTTGCCGTGACCGTAATGGTGCTCCTCGTCGGCGGGCTTGCCCGAGATGCGCACCGCGAAATACGTCATCACCGTCGCGGCAAGATCGAGAAGAGAATGCGCCGCTTCCGAGAGGATGGCGAGCGACCCGGTGGCGAAACCGATCACGCCCTTCGCCAGCGTCAAGCCTCCCGATGCCAGCATCGAGGTGAGTGCAACCTTTTCCTTGATGCTGGGCATGCGCGCTCGTCGCGGACCTCTGGTTTGATCAGGTCCGAAGGACGCCCGATTGCTTCGCGACGTGAGTTGCAATCGCATCCATCAGCGCCGGTGACAGGCAGTCATAGGGTTCGAGACGGAGCTCCTTCAACCGATCCCGGACCGCCGCCATCTCGCCGGGAGGGGTACCGGACTCGATAACGGAAGACACAAACGCCGCGAATTCGGGCGGGGCCCAACCTTGGTCTTTTGAGAGCTCGGTGTGGATGAAGTCGAACCCGTAAAACGGATGTTTCGTGTTCTCGATGCGGCCATACATGTGAACACCGCATTGACCACAGGCATGGCGCTGAATGGCTGCGTTCGGATCGACGACCGTGAGCTTCTCCGCATTCTGGCTCACGCGCAGCTTGTCGCGCGGCACTACCGCGACCTGCGAGAACAGCGCACCCGCAGGCTTCCAGCATTTGGTGCATCCGCACACGTGGTTATAGGCGCACTGACCAGTGATACTCACCGCGACGGGGCTGCTCGTGCATTTGCATTGCAGCGTGCCCCCCGCAAAGCTCGGCGAGCCCGACTTCACACCATTGTCTACTGCGGGATGAATGGAGATCTGTGCCATGGAATGTCCTCCCAGACTTGGCCAACGGAGCTATTGCTGCGCCGCTCACGACCCGTCATGCTCTCCTGAGACAGTTCTTGCCGCAGGCTTCAAACGACATTGAGCGGCCGCGCTCTTCGATATTACAGGTTTGCGGACGAGGAGGAAAACCGCCATGAAAACCCGTGCTGCTGTTGCATTCGAGAAGGCGAAACCGCTCCAGATCACCGAGGTCGACCTCGAGGGCCCGAAGGCCGGGGAGGTTCTTGTCGAGGTGAAGGCCACCGGGATCTGCCACACCGACGAGTTCACCCTGTCGGGCGCGGACCCCGAAGGGCTCTTTCCTGCCATTCTGGGCCATGAGGGGGCGGGAATTGTCGTTGATGTCGGGCCGGGCGTAACGAGCGTGAAAAAGGACGATCACGTCATTCCGCTCTACACGCCGGAATGCCGGCAATGCCCTTCGTGCCTCTCGCGCAAGACCAACCTGTGCACGGCTATCCGCGCCACCCAGGGACAAGGCGTCATGCCCGATGGCACTTCGCGCTTCTCCCTCGACCGCAAGAAGCTGCACCACTACATGGGCACTTCCACATTCTCGAATTTCACGGTGCTT
>DATMQL010000413.1:0-3931 GCA_035566815.1 Steroidobacteraceae bacterium
CTCTGCGCGTAGACCTTCTCGATGTCCGTGTCACCGGGCGCCGTCAACACTCGAACACGCTCGCGGACGAGCGCGTAGCTCAGTGAGTCCTTCGCCTTGCGCGGGGGAAACTGCGCCGCGCGGCTGCGGGCTTCCGCGATACGGTCAGTGGTGACGGGGTGATCGACCAGCATCTGCGGGATGTAGGTCGCCGCCAGGCCTTCCTGCCTGGAGAGAACCTCGAAGAAATTTCCCATGGCCTGCGTGTCGAACCCGGCGCCCGCGAGGTAGCCGATGCCGACACGGTCAGCCTCGGATTCCTCGTCGCGCGTAAAGTTGATCTGCTGTTGAACGGCGAGGCCCTGCGCGGCGGCGATGCCGCCTTCGACAGCCTGCCCGCCGCCGTGACCCACGGCGCCGATCAGGATAGCGGCCAGCATGGCGGCCATCGTCGTAATCGACTGCTTACTCTGCGCTTGGATCGATCGGGCGATATGGTGTTGGGTGACGTGCGCAATCTCGTGGCCCAGGACGCTCGCCAACTCCGACTCGCTGTTGGTCGCGAGGATGAGGCCGTAGTTGATGAAGACGAAGCCGCCCGGCACGGCGAACGCGTTGATGACGGAGTCCTTCACCACGAAGAACTGGAAGCCTTGCGCGCCGTCCGGACTCTGCGCGGCGAGGCGGTCGCCGATCGAGTTCACGTACTCGCTGATCTCGGGGTCTTCGAGGAGGGCGTTCTGATCGCGCAGCTCCTGCACGATCATGTAGCCGAGCTGGCGCTCGTCCGAATGCGAAATGATGGCGGCTTCCGGGCTGCCGAGGTCGGGCAGGCCGTTCGCCACACCCCCCGGCAGGTCGCCGCTCAGGGGTACCTGCGGCGCGGCGGCATCCAGCTGCGTCTGGATGGGGGATTTAACAGGCTCAACCGCCGCGGCAACCGTCGTGAAGAGGGCGCCGGCGATCAGCAGCAGCAGAATGGGACGATGCATGGTTCGCATTCGACCGTGGCTTCCAGGCTCAGTTTCCCTACGTTTACAGAAACTTACAAAACAGGCGATTACAGGATATCCGACGCGTAGTCGGCGAGTCGCGAGCGCTCGCCCCGGACCAGCGTAATGTGCCCCGAATGGGGCCAGCCGCGAAAGCGGTTCACGGCATAGGTCAGGCCCGAGGTCATCTCCGAAAGGTATGGCGTATCGATCTGGGCGATATTACCCAGACACGCCAGTTTCGTCCCGGGGCCCGCGCGCGTGATCAGGGCCTTCATCTGCTTCGGGGTGAGATTCTGCGCCTCATCGAGGATGAGGTACCGGTTCAGGAACGTACGCCCGCGCATGAAGTTCAGGGAGCGGATTTTGATCCGGTTGCGGAGCAGGTCATTGGTGGCCGCCCGGCCCCAGTTACCACCTTCCTGGGTGCCGGTGAGCACTTCCAGGTTGTCCATCAGGGCCCCCATCCAGGGCTCCATCTTTTCCTCTTCGGTTCCCGGCAGGAACCCGATGTCCTCGCCGAGCGGAATGGTCACGCGGGTCATGATGATTTCGACGAAGCGGTTCGTCTCCAGCGTCTGCATGAGGCCGGCCGCCAGGGCGAGCAGCGTTTTACCCGTCCCCGCGGGACCCAGGATGGTGACAAAATCGATTTCGGGGTCCATGAGGAGGTTGAGCGCGAAGTTCTGCTCGCGGTTACGCCCCGTGATGCCCCAGAGGTTGTGTCGCTCGCTGCGGTAATCCCGCAGCAGCTCGATGATCGCCGTGTCGCCGCCGATCTTGCGGACGATGCCCTCGATGCCTTCAGGACTGTCCTCGTAAACGCCCTGGTTCGGTTGCCACTCGCGCACGGCGGGGCCCGAAATTTCGTAGAAAGTCCGGTTGCCTTCCTTCCACGAGCGCATGTCCTTGCCGTGCTTCTCCCAGAAGTCGGGGGGTAGAGCGGTCATGCCGCTGTACAGGACGTCCGTATCCTCGAGCGTCTTGTCGCTGTAGTAATCCTCGGCGTGCACACCGACTACCGCGGCCTTGATGCGCAGGTTGATATCTTTCGATACGAGAATCACACGGACATCGTGTTGCTCGTTCTGCAGGGCGAGTGTCTGCGCGAGGATCGCATTGTCGTTGCCGCTGCCTGGAAGGCTGTCGGGCAGGACGTTCGCCAGCTGACGTGTTTGAAAGTACAACCGGCCGGTGGAGGGCTTCTGCCCGTGGTTGCCGGAGAATTCGTTCGGCAACGGCAGGCCGCGATCGATCTGCTCCTTGGTCGCATCGCGCATCATGTCGTCGAGGAAGCGGCTCACCTGCCGCACGTTGCGGCTGGCTTCCGACAAGCCCTTTTTGTGGGCATCGAGCTCCTCGAGCACGATCATCGGGATATAGACGTCATGCTCTTCGAAACGGAAGATGGAGGTCGGATCGTGCATGAGCACGTTCGTGTCGAGCACGAATAATCGCTGGCCGTCACGGGGTCTGGTTTTCATGTCTCGCGGTTCGCTGGACGCTGCCGCACCTGGGCCTGGATCAGAGAGACTTCGCCGCTTCAAGTACTTCCTCCGCGTGACCGGGGACTTTCACCTTACGCCACTCTTGTCGTAGCACGCCCTTGCCGTCCAGGAGGAAGGTGCTGCGCTCGATGCCAAGATATTTCTTACCGTAAAGACTCTTCTCTTTGATGACATCGAAGAGCTTACAGAGCTGCTCGTCGGTGTCGCTCAGCAATGGAAAAGGCAGCTTCTCCTTCTCCGTGAACTTCGCGTGCGACGCTACGCTGTCGCGTGAGACCCCGACGATCTGCGTGCCCGCCTTGCGGAATGCCGCGGCCAGGTCGCGAAAGTCCTGACTCTCGCGCGTGCAGCCGGAGGTCATGTCCTTGGGGTAGAAGTAGATCACCAGCTTCTTCCCGGCCGCATCCTTGAGGCGCCATTTCTCGCCGCTCGTCGCGAGAGTCATAAAGTCGGGCACCTTGGCGC
Source organism: Steroidobacteraceae bacterium (assembly GCA_035566815.1). Lineage (GTDB taxonomy): Bacteria > Pseudomonadota > Gammaproteobacteria > Steroidobacterales > Steroidobacteraceae > 13-2-20CM-66-19. The sequence continues at coordinate 2,945 of DATMQL010000413.1, forward strand.
CCGTTTTGATGGGGTTCGTCAGGACTTCACCGGTTCGAGAATCGCATCCAGGTTCAGCGAGTCACAGAACTCCATGAATTCCTCGCGCAGGTGCGCGACATGGATGCGGCTCGGCACGTTGACGATCATCTGCACGGAAAACATCGGAGCGCCGGTATGTGCGGCCGGATAGCTGCGCGTGGACACTTCCGCAATATCTATGCCGCGGCTCGAGAAGAAGCCCGAGAGGCCGGACACGATTCCACCCTGGTCGAGGCACACCACATCGATCGAGTACGGCAGCATGTCCGTCCGCGGCGAGCGGGGCTCGGTGCGCTTCAGGTGCACGCTCATGCCGTTCGTTTCGGCGAGGCGCTTCAACTCGGTTTCGAGCTTGGCGAGGGCGTGCCAGTTACCCGAGACGAGCAGTAACATCGCGAATTCCGTGCCGAGGCTGGCCATACGGCTTTCGCTGATGTTGCCGCCGCACTCGCTGATCACCCGGGTCAGCTCATGGACCATCCCTGTGCGGTCGCTGCCGATCGCCGAAACGGCCAAGTGCTGCTTCATCTGTGCGTTGACGGTGGAATTCCTTGTATTCGCGCGAAGTGTACCGGGAGCGGCGTCGGGTTGCGAACCCACCTGGGGGCCTCCAAGCCACCTATGCCGCTCCTGAGCGCGCGCCGCACGACAGGGCCTGAGCTTGCACGGGCCTGGCCGCACCCCTCTTACGCGCGCGCAAGGAGCCTGAACCTGGCGCCTACTGAGCCCAACGAAACCCTGCGTCCACTTTGGCGCACCGCGCGCGCAAGGAGCCTGAATATGGCACCTACCGAGCCCAACGAAGCCCTGCGCGCGTTGGCGCCCGCGCCCGCGCTTGCCTAGTCAGAGCACCGGCTCGTAACATCGCACGCTCTTTTTTCAGCAGCTTGCGGAATTTTCCATGTTTTCAGGCAGCCTGGTGGCCGTCGTGACGCCGATGCGTTCTGACGGGCGTGTCGATTTCGA
>DATMQL010000414.1:0-5323 GCA_035566815.1 Steroidobacteraceae bacterium
ATAGGCGCTACCGAAAAGACGCGCCGCGCATCCAGGCTTGTCGGGTCATCTCCATAGAGTGGCCGAGTGTCCGGGGACCACAGAAAGGTCCGGATGGGATTGAGGCTAACCCTGACCCGTCGAATCCGGTTGCGAGGGATCGCCGTGCTGAGCAGCCGCCCGGACGGATCGAGCAGGTACAACTCAGCGGAAGGGTTGACGGTCATCGTGCGATGCGCCAGCTCGTGCAGCGCAACTTCATTGACCTTGCCGCCCTTCAGCAGCGACAGCTCTTGGACCACATACAGTGCAATTCCCGAGTTGAGCCGTTGGAGTACCTCATCGGAGTAACGATCGCTGGTGCGGCTGAGGAGGACCAGAAGTCCGATCGCAAGCCCCGCCAGGAGCAGCGCGAAGGCGAGAGTGAGGCGAACGTGCAGGGCTCTCATGAATTGATGATTCGCTGCTGCGGCGGGCAGAGTCGATAGCCCACGCCCCAAACGGTCAAGATATACTGCGGGCGCGTTGGATCGGGCTCGAGCTTTGCGCGCAAGCGGTTGATGTGGGAATTGACAGTGTGCTCGAAAGTATCGCGGGTCGTCCCCCACACCTGATCGAGCAGCTGTGCGCGCGTGAAGACACACGATGGATGCTGCATGAGATGAGCGAGGAGGTCGAACTCCTTCGCTGTCAGCTCCACGATGTGTCCCTCGCGGCTTGCGCTGCGTCGATCCAGATCAATCTCCAGCCCTCCAACTCGCAGAGTCCTGAGCTGCAGGCGCGATTGCCGGGCGAGCTGCTCGACTCGCCTGAGGATGGCCTTCACTCTCGCCGCGAACTCGACGACGCTGAAGGGTTTCGCGAGGTAGTCATCCGCTCCGGATTCGAGCCCCAGCACTCGATCGAGTTCGCCGGCGCGCGCGGTCAGCATGAGGATAGGGGTGTAGGTGGGACTCAAGCGCACGCGGCGGCAGATTTCAAGCCCATCGAGCCCCGGAAGCCGAAGGTCCAGGACAAGGAGGCTCCACGCGGTGCCGTCCACGGCTCGCGCGAGACCGCTGTGTCCGTCGTAGCGCGTATCGACCGCGCAGCCCAGATCCTCCAGATGAAGTGCCAGGAGCCGTGCGATGTCCCGCTCGTCCTCGACGACAAGAACGCGGCGCGAGTTGGTGCTGCTCATTCGACGTTCCAGGATGCGTGTGTCTATCGCCGGAGGAACTGACCTGAGCATAGGACCGGAGATGTCGCGGGATTGTCACGCGAAGCTCACGGAGTTCGGGCATCCGTTCCCGCCCGCCCTCGGTGGGCGTACGAGCCATTGATTTTTCGTGCCGCTGCGACCTGCACCGACCACAAATACCTGGCAGCTCCATTCGAAGTACGCTAGCGGTCAAGCTCCCGGCGAGCTCTTACCCGCCGTCCTGCTGCACCGACTGGCGGTGTGCCATGGAGACGGCGCTGGCGCGCCAGAAGCGCCAACGCCAGTCCCAACACTCCGCCGAGTCCCATACTGCCGCCTCCGCCGTGCCCACCACCACTGTTTGGTGGCGGTGCCGTGTCCGTAACAATCGGCGTGACGGTAATAGTCGCGGTGGCCGAATTGTTGCTCGAGGCCGGGTCGGTTCCTGTCGTCGTTACAGCGGCGGTAGAGGTCGCAGTCCCGGCGGTAGAGGCGGTGGCGTTGATTGTCACGGACACCGATTGCTTCACCGCCACGTCACCGAGGGTACACGTGACGAGCGCCGAGCTGTTGATCGTGCACGAGCCGCTGCCCGCGCTGACAGTGCCCGGCGTGAGACCGCTACCCAATTGGTAAGTGAGCTGAGTTGCCGGAGCAGTGTCGGGTCCGGCGTTCGCAACGGTGACCGTATAGCTCACCGCAGCACCTTCCTGCACGGTGGCAGCCGTACCAGTCACACTGACAGACAGATCCGCCAAAATGGCCACGGCGGTATTTGTCGTGACACCGTTGTTGGTTGTGTTGGAGTCCGGCTGATCCGACTGCACAGTCCCGGTGACCTGAAAGGCGCCGGCGGCCGTGGAGGTGGCCGACAGCGTGACGCTCGCCGAGGTCCCATTGCCGAGAGTACCGAGTGTGCACGTCACGTTCGTGCCCGTGACACTGCAGCTGCCGGTACTCGGTATGGCCGTAATCCCGGTGGCGGACGACGGTAGTTGCAGCGTAACCTGCACATCGGTTGCGCTGAAAGGTCCTTTGTTGGTTACGGTGTACTGATAAGTTGCCGTAGCGCCGACCGCGATCGTGCCGGAGGGCGCAGCGACGGCCAGTCCGAGATCGGGCGCGATGGTGATTTCCTGCACACCCGCTTGTTGGGTGGCGACGAGCAGGTTGCTCGTCCGGTTCGGATCGACGAGCAGCGTGGTCACCAGCCACTGTGGCGCGGGCTGTGTGCTGAGCACCGTTTCCCAAGTGGTGCCGCCATCGACCGAGCGGCTCACCTTGCCATAGGTGGCTGCGTAAACAATCCGCGGGTGTACCGGATCGACGGCGAAGTAGCCCGATGGGCTCGTGGTGCTGCCGAATGGCAGCAGCGGCGCCCAGGAAGTCCCCCCATCAGTGCTCTTCAACACCCCGCTATCGGTCGATGCATACACCACCTGTGCATTGGTGGGATCGACGACAATGCCGAGAATATAACTGGAAGTCATAGTCGCGTTTGCCGGGGACCACGTTTGGCCCGCATCGGTCGAGCGGTACACTCCATAGCTGGAAGCCACACCCGACCCCGAGGTGGCTGAGGTCAGCGGAGCGCAATAGGCGATGGTCGGATCGGCGGCCGCCATGACCAGATCCTGGACGGTCGCGCCCGAGGGAAAGCCCGTATTCGCCCCGGCCCATGTGGTCCCGCCATCGGTGGACCGGTAGATCCCGGATCGGCCACCGGACAGGATGATCTGGGGGGCCGCTGGTGAGCTCGCCAGGGAGTCTGCCTGCCCATTACCGACGGAAGTCAACGGCAGGAGCGACCACGTGGTGCCACCGTCGGTCGACTTCGCAATCCCGTTCGCCATGGAGACCCACAACGGTCCCGGCGACCCGTTCTGGGCGAGCACCGCGTTGATCAGGGGGACATGGGGTTCCTGCGCCAGCGCTGCGAGGGACGTGTTGTTCGCCGGGGTCGCGCTGACCGCGCCACCGGCGAGGGAGTACAACCCACCCGTCGAGGTTCCGATATAAATACGGTCTGACTGGGAGTCGGCCGACAGCACGCTGACATTGGCGGCCAACAGCCCCGCGTCCGTCTCGGACCACGTTGTGCCCCCATCGCTGGTGCCCCAGAGTCCGCCGTAGCCGCCGGCCAACAGGGTGGCGGACTGGGTGGGATGGGGCACGACGGTAAGCGTCTGTCCCACGAGACTATTACCGCTGATGTTGATCCAGGTGCTACCGCCATTGGTCAATGTATAGGCTTCTCCGTACGGGGTGCCGACGTAGACCAAGCCGGGATTGAGGGGACTCACCGCGATCGCGGTGGTCGCCGCTCCGTATCCCGGCGAATTGAAGCCCGTTGCGATCCACTGTGCGCCACCATTGTTGGAGTACCACACACCGTCATAGCGTGCCGCCCAGAGGGTGGCCGGACTACCGGGGCTGTAGGCTAGATCCCAGGCTACGCTGTTGGAGTTGGTGGTGGCTACCAGCTTTTGCCAGGTCGTCGCGCCATCGTGGGTGACATAGAAGCCGTAGGCCGGGACCGCGGTGCCCGCTGAGGCATACAGGGTTTGGGAATCCGTCGGATCTATCAAAAGTTTGTTGACCCGGCCGGTGTTCGTCGGGTCCGCGTCGATGGCGGTCTTCACGGACCAGGTCTGCGCATGGTTCACGCTGCAAGCGATATTGAGACCTCCCGTCACGCACACTGTCGCGCCGTCCTGACTTACCTGGATGCGCCAGGTGTTGATCAACGTTGTCGGGAAGGATGTCACCGGTGATAGCGTCGCGCCGCTATCGGTGCTCATCAGCACATAAGGAGCATTTGGCACCACGACGTAGACACGCGTGGAATCCGACGGATCCACCGCGAGATCCTGGGGAAAATTCTGGAAATCGTCACGAATGGTCCGCCAGGTCGCGCCACCGTCCTGGGAGCGGGAAAACCCGCCCGTCGAAATCATGTAAACGAGGGAGGGATTGGCTGGGTTGTAGGCTACCTTCTGAATCTGGCCCCCGGACGGGCCGACGGAGGTCCAACTGTCGACACCCGCTACCGCGGCCCCTGCCGGGCACAACATCAGGGCAAGCGCAATGGCTCGCGCGCGAATTTCCATGTCCACCCGCCCCTCGAGCCCGCCGCGCCCGAGGCGATGCAGACTTTCGTGTGTTATTGCAGGTCGCTTGAGCTAATGCGACGCTTCAGTCAATTAATAACAGACCGCGAGCGGCGCCGCAAATGAACCTGGGACTTGGAACCGCCGCGCCTTGGTGACGGGGCTCGCGCGGGTTGGGGCGGCCGCACCATGATCGCTGAGGGGTTCTGCCAACGGAGCACCAAAGACGATCCGGCACGTCCCTCGGACGACGATCGGCTTGCCAACGGAGCGGCCATGCTCAAACAGACTCTCGACGCGCAGCGCGACCAGTGCAGGACCCAGTTCGAGTCGCAGGTGTTGAATATCTCCGGCTCTCAGGCTGCCAAGAATTGATCCCGTCGAGCGGCAGCCTGCCCCAGTTCAGTCCTGACAGTGAGGCGCGTATGGATGAAAAGGCGAATGCGGGAGAATGAGGGAGCGCTGGGTCCAGTGCTTGCGCGTCATACCGCTCCCGTATCCCTGGAAGCCAACACTCGCCGGCCCTCCAAGGTCTGCCAGATCAGCACGATTGGAATGCCGATCGCGATGTCACGCGCTCGCTTGAGCAGCGACACCGCCAGTCCGATCTCCTCGCCCACGCCGACCAGCGGGGTCAGTAGGGCATAGGCTGCTTCCTGCACACCGAGCGCACTTGGTACGACGAACGCCGCGCTTCGGGCCGCATAGACCAGACTTTCGATCATGATCACGGACGAAAAATCGATCGGATGGCCGGTCAGGTGAAAGGCGACCCAGGTGACGCCCGCGCTCGCAATCCAACCACAGAAATGCAGCAGCAGCGAGGTGGCGAGGCGCAGAGGTGACTCATAGATCGTATCAAGGGTCTCGGCGATCGAAGGGGCGTACGCGGCGGAGCCCGGAATCAATCTGGGAGCGATCTTGCGCGCCACCCAATGATGCCCATGCCGCTGCAGCGCCACGAAGACTCCGCCTGCCGCTATGGCAATCATGAGAGCAGTGGAGAAGATCATCATGAAGGAGCGTGCGGTCGGGGTATGAGGCACGAGCGCCG
>DATMQL010000415.1:0-11291 GCA_035566815.1 Steroidobacteraceae bacterium
CCCATTTTCCCGAGGTGCCGCTCGTTATCGATGCTGGTATCGGGGTGCCGTCGCACGCGGCGCAGGCTATGGAACTGGGGTTCGACGCGGTGCTCATCAACACCGCCGTTGCACAGGCCGCGGACCCGGTGCGGATGGCGGCGGCCTTTGCGCAGGCCGTGGAGGCTGGCTGTGATGCGCGGTTGGCCGGGCCGATGGAGCCCCGCGACCTGGCGGCTCCGTCGACGCCCGTAATTGGGACCGCGTTCCTCAAGTGAACCGGTTTCTGAAACGATGAAACTGCCGTGATGAGGGGACTTCCGCGATGATGAAACTGCCCCGCGTTTATCCGATTGTCGATAGTGCCGGCTGGGTGCGACGGCTGTTGGCGGTGGGTGTGCGCCTGGTGCAGTTGCGCATCAAAGAGCGACCGGATGCGGAGCTTCGGGAGGAGATCCGGGAGGCGAAAGGGCTCTGCGCGCGCGCCGGGGCACAGTTGATCGTCAACGATTACTGGGCGCTCGCCGTGGCGGAAGGGTGCGATTTCGTGCACCTCGGACAGGGTGATCTCGACACGGCGGACGTGCCCGCGTTACGTCGTGAGGGTGTCAGGATTGGCATCAGTACACATAGTGACGAGGAGCTCGAGCGAGCGCTCGCATTCGCACCGGACTATGTGGCGCTCGGGCCGGTTTACCCGACGATTCTCAAGGTGATGCCCTGGGCGCCCCAGGGGTTGGAGCGCATCACGGAGTGGAAGCGGCGGGTGGGAGAGATTCCGCTCGTGGCGATCGGCGGGCTCACGGTGGAGCGGCTCCCGGGGGTGTTCAGGGCGGGGGCGGATGTTGCGGCTGTTGTGAATGACATTGTCAGCAACAGGGATCCGGAGGCGCGGGCCCGGGAATGGTTGGTTACGGCGGGTGGGCTGGCATGAGCGACCCGACAATTGATCGCTACTCGCGACAGACAATTCTGCCCGAGGTCGGGCCGAACGGGCAGGCGCGGTTGCGCGGCGCCAGGGTGCTGGTCATCGGGGCCGGCGGACTCGGGTCGGCGGTGTTGCAGTATCTCTGTGCGGCTGGCGTCGGACACCTTGCCATCGTGGACCACGATCGTGTCGAGGAATCCAATCTCCACCGGCAGCCCATTTATCGTATGAGCGACGTCGGAGCTCTGAAGGCACAGGCGGCGCGCGAGGCTTTGTTGGGCGCTAATCCCGAGGTGCGGATCGAGGCAATCTGCGTACGATTGACCCCGGCTAACGTGCAGCGCCTGGTCGCCGGCGTGGACGTCGTAGTCGATGCGGCGGATAGCTTCGCGGTCACCTATGTGGTGAGCGACGAGTGTCAGCGCGTCAAGAAGCCTCTGATCAGCGCCTCGGTGTTGGGGCTGTCGGGATATGTTGGAGCTTTTTGCGGGGGCGGCCCCAGCTATCGGGCTGTGTTTCCGGAGATGCCGCGGCAGGCGGGGTCGTGTGCTACTGCAGGCGTGCTGGGCTCTGCTGTAGGTGTCATGGGGACGCTGCAGGCGCATATGGTTCTCTCACTGTTGCTCGACCTCCAGCCAACCGTCCTCGGCCAACTGGTCACCGTTGATTTCAAAACGTTGCGGTTTGGCGGGTTCTCGTTCGCGGGAGCCGGCGAGCCGGGCGGCGCGGCAATTCCGTTCATTGCGGCCGATCAGGTCGACAGTACGGACCTGGTGATCGATCTACGGACTTTGACTGAGGCGCCTGTGTCGCCTATCGCGGCGGCGTTACGCATTGACGTCGATGCGGTCGAGGGGAGTGCGGGAGAGCGACTGCCAAGCGCGCCGCGGGTGGTGCTTTGTTGCCGGACGGGCGTTCGTGCTTGGCGTGCGGCTCGTGCACTACAACGACGGGGCCACACGAATGTGGCGCTTATCGCGTTTGGGGAGTGAGGGTAGGCGGTGGCACGACCTGCCGTCCTGGTGATCGCGGCTACCGATTCGAGCGGTGGCGCTGGCCTTACGCGAGACGTCAGGGTTCTGAGCGATTTCTCCGTCGACGCACTCTGCGTCGTCACAGCGGTTACGGCGCAGTCCGATCAGAAGGTTACTGCGGTTCATCACGTTCCGCCCGATGTCATTCGCGCGCAAATCGCGGCGGCGTTGGCGACGCGGCAGGTTGGGGCGATCAAGATAGGGATGTTGGGCAATCGGGCGACGGTGGAAGCGGTTGTTGAAGGGTTGGGGGCAGGCGGTGCGGCGCTCGGCGGGTCGCTGCCCGGTGTACCGCCACCCGGTGGATCGTCGCTCAGCGAAGGTCCGTCCCACGGGATTCCGATCGTGGTGGACCCGGTGTTGGTGTCAACGTCAGGCGGTGTTTTGCTCGATGCGGGCGGGCGGGCGGCGCTGACCGGGGCATTGTTTCCTTTGGCAACGCTCGTCACACCCAATGTGCCCGAGGCCGCCGCTTTGCTGGGCGAAACGCTCGCTACGGACGAAGGCGGGTTGGTGCAACAGGGGCTGAGGCTGCTCGGATTCGGCAGTAGGGCTATTTTGCTTAAGGGCGGCCATACCGATGGTGAGGACGCCGTAGATCTCTTGATCTCGGGCGGTGGCACCGTTGAGCGGATGGCGTCGCAGCGCGTAGCGGGCACCTGCCGCGGCACAGGATGCGCGTTGGCCTCAGCGATCGCCGCCGAACTCGCCGCCGGAAGTCCGCTCAACGAAGCCTGTCGCGCTGCAAAAAACTATGTGCTGGGGATGCTGACGCCCGTCGGCCGCCACAACATGACTCGTGGCTAGACGGCCGTGTGGGGTGCGACGCATGCGTCGCGCGGGCGGGGCCGCGAGGCCGCGCCCTGGGCCAACTGTGAGCGCACAACGTGCGCGTAGCGGGTGGCGACCTGCGCGTGGAGGGGATGAGATCAGGGTTGACGGGCCTAGCCAGCCACCCGGTTGCTCCTCGGTGAAGTGCGAAGCAGGCGACTGTACTAAGCGTGTCAGGAACATGCGAGGTTCAGTCAGCAGTGCGCTCAAGATGTTCGGAGTGATAAGCTTAGCGCGTGAAGCTACGAATACTTGCTATTGCAACGGCTCTTGGGGTCACAGGGCTGGGTGAGGCGCAGACGCCCGCCCAGCCTTCCTCCGATATCCCGCCGAACCTGCAGGCTCCCCCGGGTGAAAAGCTCATCCTCCAGGCGCATGCCACCGGGTGGCAGATCTACACCTGCGGTGCGGGCACCGATGGCAAGCCGCTGTGGACGCTCAAGGCCCCTGATGCGGATCTCCATGATGAAAAGGGCGCGGTGATCGGCCATCACGCCGCCGGCCCCTCCTGGAAATACAAGGACGGCAGCCAGGTCATCGGCAAGGCGACCGCGCATGCGGATGCGCCGGACATGAAATCAATACCCTGGTTGTTGGTGTCTGCCACCGGGCACTCGGGCGACGGCCTGTTCGCCGGCGTAACCTACGTCCAGCGCCTGCATACTGAAGGGGGCCAGCCGCCGGCCGCTTCCGAATGCGATCCCGCGAAACCGAGCGCCGCGGCCCGCAGCAGCTATACGGCTGACTATTATTTTTACGCGCCTGCGAAGTAGCCACTCTCCATGGATGATCTGAAGCGCATCGCGCATCGAGCGATGCTCGATCATGGCTTACTGCCGGACTTCTCGGCCGACGCGTTGGCGCAGGCGAGTTCGATCACACAGCCCGCCATCGATCCCACCCTCCGCGATCTGCGCGGCCTGTTGTGGGCTTCCATCGACAATGACGATTCGCAGGACCTGGATCAGCTCTCGGTCGCGGAGCCGCTCGCGGGCGGTGCGGTGAAGATTTTGGTAGCGATTGCCGACGTCGATGCCACCGTGAAGATTGGCACGCCAATAGACGACCACGCGCGGGCAAATACAACGTCCGTTTACACGGCAGCGCAGATTTTTCCAATGCTTCCCGAGAAGCTCTCGACTAATCTGACTTCCCTGGCGGATGGGCAGGAGCGTGTCAGCCTAGTGATCGAAATGACGATCGACGCCGGTGGCACGGTGACCGGCTCCGACATCTATCGGGCGCAGGTCCGCAATCGAGCGAAGCTCGCTTACAACAGTGTCGCTGCGTGGTTGGACGGCAAGGCGGCGGCACCCGCGCCCGTCGCGGCAGTTCCGGGAATGGAGCAGCAGATCCGCATCCAGGACCAGGTGGCGCAGGCGCTGAAGCGGGTTCGACGCGAGCACGGCGCACTCACGTTGGAAACGATCGAAGCACGAGCTGTGTTCGAGCGCGGTACCCTGAGCGATCTGCGTGCCGACGAGCGTAATCGCGCCAAGGATCTCATCGAGGACTTCATGGTCGCCGCGAACGGTGTGACGGCGAGATTTCTCGAGAGCAAGGGCTTTCCTTCGCTGCGCCGGATATTACGCACTCCGGGGCGTTGGAACCGAATCGTCGCCCTGGCGTTGGAATCGGGTGAGCGCCTGCCCACGAAGCCCGATGCCATGGCATTGAACCTCTTCCTGGCGAAGCGTCGTGACGCCGACCCGCTGCGGTTTCCCGATCTGTCCTTGTGTATCGTGAAGTTGCTCGGCAAGGGTGAGTACGCACTCAAACGCCCGGGGCAAGATACGCCCGGACACTTTGGACTGGCGGTTACCGACTACACTCACTCCACCGCGCCAAATCGTCGCTTTCCCGATCTCATTACCCACCGGTTGGTCAAGGCGGCGCTCGAAGGCGCTAAACTACCCTACACCCTGGACGAGTTGGACTCGCTCGCGCAGCGCTGTACCGAGCAACAGGGCAATGCGGATAAGGTGGAGCGCTCCGTACGAAAGTCCGCGGCGGCGCTCCTGCTGGCGCGACGCATCGGCCAACGCTTCGAAGCGATTGTCACCGGTGCGTCGGATAAGGGAACATGGGTGCGCATTCCAGACCCTGTTGCCGAGGGCCGGGTGATCAGGGGATTCGAGGGGCTGGATGTAGGCGATCGGGTTCGCGTGGAACTCGTTCACACCGACCCGGCCCGCGGTTTTATCGATTTCGCGCGTTCCGGGTAGCCCTTGATGTGCGGGCGTTCGCCCGCAGTTATGGGCGAGGATCCTTGGCTTCAGACTGAGGCGGAGACACATGGTTATGCTCAAGCGGATTGCAGCTCCTTTGGTCCTGGTTATGGCTCTGGCATGCGCCGGTCCGGTGCTGGCCGCCGATGCCACGGTAGACCAGGTGTACCAGGCGGCTCGCTCGGGTCACCTGGTTGAGGCGCAGCAGCTCATGGACCAGGTGCTGCGTGATCATCCCAATAGTGCCAAGGCGCACTATGTGGAGGCAGAACTCTCTGCTCGGGCAGGGAATTTCGCGCGGGGACGGCAGGAATTGGCGACGGCAGAGCGGCTGGATCCCAGCGGCGCCTACGCGAAGCCTGAGGCTTTGGCGGCACTGCAGCGGGAGCTGGCTCGCGGCGAGTCGCGCGGACCGACCGGAAACTACTCCGTTGCTCCGCGGGCGGCCGAGCGTCGCTCTTCGTTCCCATGGCCCATCATTCTCCTGGTGGTCGCCGGGGTGGTCATCGCCTGGGCTCTCCTGAGTCGGCGCCGCCCGCCTCAGTATGGTGGCTACCCGCAGTATCCGGGTGGCGTGCCTCCGGGAGGTGTTCCCGGCGGTGGCTATGGTGGTCCCGCAGGCTATGGCCCCGCTGGTTATGGTCCTCCCATGGGTGGCGGTGGCATGGGCTCCGGCATCGTAGGCGGCCTGGCGAGTGGTCTCGCGATCGGCGCGGGTGTGGCTGCCGGCGAGGAGCTGGTACATCATTTCACCGACCGTGACGGCAACCGAGTAGAGGCGCCTCCCGGCTATGTCCCCCCGCCGCCTGATGACAACGGCAACATGGGTGGGAATGACTTCGGCACCTCCGGCGACAACTCCTGGGACGATAACGGGGGTTCCTTCGGCGGCGGCGACAGTGGCGGCGGCGGCGGCGACGACTGGACCTGACGCTTAGCTTTTGAGGCGCGTCCCCCTCGGGGCGCGCCTCACCTCACATGCTGGATTCCGATCAACTTGCCGCGCGTGCTGACCGTATCCGGGCGAGTGGTTTGTTGGGTCGTTCCGGACAGCTGAGTCGTCTGTTCGATTACCTCGTCGAATGCTCCGTTCAGGGAAAGTCCCCGAAGGAGATTGATATAGCCGTCGAGGCACTCGGTCGCGGTGCTGAGTTCGACGTTACGCAGGACGCGGTGGTACGCGTCTACGTGCACAAGCTCCGACGCCGGCTCGAAGAGTTCTACGGCGGTCCGGGCAGCGAAGAGTCAGAGCGCATCGTGATCGCCCGGGGGGAGTATCGACTTTCCCTGGAGCCGAACGAGGCCGCAATCGCGAAGCCGTTGGTTGCGGCGCCTGCGGAACAGCCAACCTCCATCAAGAAATGGCTCATCGCGGCGCTGGCCGTGTCCCTCATCCTCAACGCCGTGCTCCTGGGCCTCGCCCGTTTGCGGCAGCAGCCGGTCGATGCCGCCACCGCCCGTGTGCGGGCGAATCCCATCTGGGCGCCGATCCTCGGCGACGATCTTCCCATTGTCATCGTGGTCGGCGACTACTACATCTTCGGCGAAACCGACGAGTCGATGAATGTGAAGCGCATGATCCGGGAATTCGAGATCAACTCGCACCGCGAGCTCGAGCAGTACACCCAGGATCATCCGGAGGTCGCCGACCGGTACATGGATCTCGGGCTGACGTATCTGCCAACCTCCGTGGCGCCGGCGCTGCGTCAGTTGATGCCCGTGTTGGCTTCCGCCGGAAAGCGGGTGCGCGTGGTGTTGGCTTCCGAGATGACTCCCGACCTGCTCACGCGTGCTGACATCATCTACGTCGGCTATCTGAGTGGCATGGGTATGTTACGCCGGGTGATTTTCGCCGGCTCGCAGTTCGCGATCGGCGAGACTTACGACGAGCTGATCGATCGCAAGAGCGGTCATCACTATGTGAGCCAGAGCAGCAGCCTGTGGCGCGGCGATCCCAGCTACCGGGATTACGGCTATTTCTCGACATTCGCCGGCTCCAACGGCAACAGGGTTGTCGTCGTGGCGGGCACGCGTGACGTGGCCCTCGCCAACACGGCGGAGGCGGTAACGCGTCCGGGGTCGATGGAGCGGCTGGCTGCGCAATCGGGCAGCCACGGGGATTTCGAAGCCCTCTACGAGGTGTACGGTATGGAGGGGACGAACGTGGACAGCAAGCTGCTGACCACGACGCCCCTCAACACCGCCGCGATATGGAGAAACTAGGAGCCTGTGTCAGTCAGACAGGCTGCTAGTGCGTCTTGTTGATGAAGGCCACCACGTTGTCGTGAAGCGCCTTCAGGTCGGGCTCATGCGCGTACACCATGTGGCCGGACGTGTAGAAGTGCGTTTCCGTATTCGCCTGTAGCGACTTCTGCATGGGAAGTTGCTGGAGCTCCCACTGAGCGGCAAAGAACGGAGTGGCGAGGTCGAAGTAGCCGCCATTCAACTGCACTTTCAGATTGGGGTTTTGTTTCATCGCGGCCGCGAGATCGGGCATGACGTTCATGCTCGTCGGAACCTTGGTGCTCGAGCCGGGTGGCTGGTGGAGGAAGTCCCAGGTCCTTTCGACGTCCGTTTCAGCCTTGTAGATCTTGTGCTCGCCGAACTTCAACACTGTGCGCACGTAGTCGTTGAACGCGGAGACGTAGGCCGAGGAGATCGCCGCGGACTGCGGATCGTACTCTGCTTCCTTACTCATGGGGTCGAGCGTGGGGCCGGAGAAACGGCTGTCGAGGCGGCCGGCGGTGACCTCGCTACCCAACAGGGTCTTGTCGAATTCGCCGCCATTCACGCGCAGGTCGGCCTGCTCGATGTACTGTTGGGGCAGACCGGTGTACTCGTGGAGTTTCGCGGCGATGGCCGCTTTGTGCTCGGCCGTCAGCCTGGAACCCTCCATGAGCGCGTGCCAGTAGTCGCCGAGTGCGAACTGTTCCACTTCGGCGAGGAACGGCTCGAGCGACGCCGGCTGGTTCGGCAGCTTGTGGTGATACCAGGCCGTCGCAGCGTAAGTGGGTAGGGCGAGGACGTATGGCTGATCGACACCGGGGTTGAACTGGGGTGTGTCGGCGCTGTCGTCCATGGCGAGAAAAGCCGACAACAGAATGACGCCATTCAGGTCAAGAGACTTCTCGTTCTGCAGGACGTACGAGAGCACCGAGGCGCGCGTCGTTCCGTAGCTCTCGCCGAAGAGATATTTCGGTGAGTTCCAGCGTCCGTGGCGGGACAGGAATTCGACGATGAAGTTGGCAAAGGCATGCGCATCTTCATCCACTCCGTAGAAGGCCTTTTCCTTTTCAGTGCCACGCAGGTGGCTGAAGCCGGTGCCCGGTGCGTCGACAAAGACGAGGTCGCTGGCGTCCAGCAGACTGTATTCATTGTCGACCAGCTTGTAGGGAGCCGCCGGGCTGTGCGAGTCATCCTTGGTGAGCACGCGCTTGGGGCCGAAAGCCCCCATGTGGAGCCACACGCTGGACGACCCCGGGCCGCCATTGAAGAGAAAAGTGATGGGCCGCTGCGGGTTCTCGTGGTCGCCCTGTAAGTAGGCGACGTAGGACATCGAGGCCTCGGGCAGGCGCGGCGGCGGCGATCCGTCGTGGTCGCCGGGAGGTGGCGGATCGTCGTCGAGCGGATCTTTCTGGTGAACGACCAGGACGCCGGCCTCGGCCTGGTAGACGACTTTGCGCCCGGCTACGGTAATGGAGTTCTGCGTGACCTGGCTTTCATCCGCCAGGTGCCGCGGGTTGTCTTTGTCCTTGCCTTTCTCCTCGGCGGATTCGGACTTCGGATTCTCGTGCTCCGCCTCCTTGGCCTGCAGCAGGCTGGAACTCGCGAGCAATGTTGCGCAGAGAGTGAGAACGGCGGGGAAATAGCGGCGATTCAGGGTCAAAGCGGCCACCTTACTGAAGTTACGGCGGCGGGCATTATAGAAGCGGGCGGCAGGAACGAGCCGAATTTCCTGGCAAGGGGTGCGGCAAAGCGCTCGGCCCGTGCGGCGGGCCGAGTGACCGGCGGGGGGCGCTAGGCCTGCGATCGGGCGGAAAGGCGCCTGCGGAACTGACGGCTCGCCAGCAGCACCCCACTCAACGCCAGCAGGGTGGTGATGTCGAGCGCTCCACCATGATGGCCGCTGCTGGCGGCGTTGACCGTCAGGGTGGCAGAGCTGCTGACAGTGCCGTTGGCATCGGTGCAGGTGAGTGTGTACGTGTCGGTACCGACGGCAGTCGGCGCGACGGTCTGACTACCGCTGGTGGATTGCGCGCCCGACCAGGAGCCAGAAGCCATGCAAGAGCTCACATTAACGCCGACCCACGTGAGTGTCGCGGAGCCTCCCACAATGATGCTCGACGGGCTCACGGATAGTGTGGGCGCTGCTGCCGGGAGTTGTGCGAAGGCGGCGTCGATCTGCAGGAAACCATGCCCGTCGTTGTAGTCATAGGTGCCCGAGCTCGAGCTGCTCATCGACAGAGCGCTGTTCTGCATCGCGCTGATGATCTGGGTCGGCGTCAGGGTGGGATTGGATTGCAACATCAGCGCCGCAGCGGCGGCGGCGTGAGGCGCGGCCGCCGACGTCCCGAAGAAGTTCGGGAAGTACGAATTCGCGGAAACCATCTGGTCCTTGCAACCCGCGATGGCCGTGGCGTAGATCGCCGTGGCGCTGGGGTCCTTCGCCTGATCCAGGGTGGCGCCGAGGAAGGTGTTGTTGATGCCGTCCGGGCCGACGAAATCCGGCTTCTGGCGAATCTCCGGCGTGGTCAGGCGGTTGCCCGAGGTGTCGAACAGGATCGGGTCGCCCCCCGCTGAGGAATAGGACTCCAGCGTCGCGGGGGTGGTGCCGCACTGGGGAGTCTTGAAATAGAACGCGGCGCCAACCGCCGCGGCCGGAGCGGCACCGGGGTGCCCCTGGAGGGTCGGGCTGTTGGTGTTGAAGGGCGAATTGATCGCGGACCCCGCGCCATCATCCTCCAGCACGAATTTCACCCTGCCGGGCACGGTCGTGCCATTGACGAGGCCGATGGTGATCGTGACATTCACCGCAGCGGTATCGGCTTTGGCGCTCGCCGGATTGCCGATGATCAGAAGCTGCACGGGATCCTTGTGCAAGCTGCTGGGGCCGGTGCAGGAGGTGATGGGGTTCGGAAAGGAATTGTTGTCCGTGACCAGGTCGGCGCCGGCGCCCTGGATGCAGATATCGATGGCGCTGGTGGCGCCGCCGCTGTTCGGCGAGCCCGTCACGTAGGGTTGGTCCCATCCGACCACCAGGAAGATGAACTCTCCCGGGAAGAGTTGCGGAATGCTCAGCGGCAGCGTCGTCGTGCTGGTCGCGCCACTGGGATCGAAGTTCAACAACTTCTCGTTCGACTGCGACCCGGTCCCCGCCACGGTGAATGCCGGGGCGGTGTTCTCGTACGACAGGTGGCCGTCGTTACCGGCGGAGGAAAAATAGGTCACGCCCTGCGCCGCGACCGTGTTGATCGCCTGGGCGAGCAGTCCGTCCTGAAAAAAGGGCTCATCCGGATAACCGACATCGTCGTCGATGACTTTCGCGCCGTTCGATGCGAGCGTCGTGATGCCGGTAGCGAAGTCCGCCTCGGTGTTGACGGCCGTATAGAAAGAAAGACCCGCGCCCGGCGCAATGGCGTGGATGATCTGAAGAATCGCACGCCCTTCGTCTGTGAAGGGGAGTTGCTCGGGGGCGCCGTAATTCATGCACGACGCTTCTTTGACGACGCTCACGCCGGAGGGCAATGCGCTCGTCGAGGCTGCTTCTCCCGAGGATGGCTGTTGATCGTCGCTGTAGGTCGCTGTAAAGCCGAACGGAGCGTAACCGTTGAACCCGGAAGCAGGTACGGAGGAGCCCGCGTACTGAGCAAAGCAATTGAAGCTGTCGGATAACACGCCGACCGTGACACCCGTACCAGTCAAGCCGGGGTAGTTGGCTCGCATGACAGAGCTTTTCTGCGCGAAGTCACCCTGCGTGGCGACCACGCTGGAGCGCGTTCTCGGCATGGCTGCACGGGCAAAATGCAACTCGGCAAGTGCGCCGGCGTTGGCCAGCTGGTCGACAGGAAGCCAACCACCCACATCGTTGGAGAACACGGCGACGTCGCGCAAGCCGAGGTTCTCCAGGGCGCTCTTGAGCGCTTGCGGATCACCGCTGGCGATGGCATCGATCGCAACTTCCGGCGTTGTGAGCGGGTTCGAAAGCCGGAACCGGGCCGCCGGATTGATGGTGTGGAGGTCACGGATCGGATGGTCGGCGGCGACGGTGGGGTAACGCTGTGCGACGTCAGT
>DATMQL010000416.1:0-6501 GCA_035566815.1 Steroidobacteraceae bacterium
CGCGGGCTCGTGGGGGACTGGCCCGTCGTACGGGCGGCAACCAACTCGCCCCGCGCGCTCAGGGAGTATCTCTCGACGTTCGATGTCGGCGGGCGGGTTGACGCGTTCTTCGCGGACCCCGCGATCGCGGGCAAGTACTACTACAAGCCGGGGCTCGATGGATTCAACTTCGAGCGCCGCACGATGGGATTCATCGAGGCGGTGGCGGCCATCGTGGAGGCGGTCGACTTCCCGGGCTCGAAGTCGGTCTACGTCGGGTCCGTGCCTACCGGTGAGTGCCTGCCCGGTTTCGCCGCCGGTAACCCGATGGCTCTCCTCGGTCCCGCGGCGAGTCCGCGGATCTGGTTAGGAACGGCCTCGAACGTCTCGAGCCACTACGACACCCTCGACAACCTGGCCTGCGTAATCTCCGGGCGGCGCCGCTTCACACTCTATGCGCCGCAGCTCATAGGCAAGTTGTACGTGGGCCCCATCGACAACACGATGGCTGGACAGCCCGTGAGCCTCGCGGCTTCCGCAGCCGAGGGGAGCGGCGAGAAGTTTCCACTGTTCGAGGCGATCCGGGACCAGGCGCTGACAGCCGAGCTCGGTCCCGGGGACGCGCTGTACCTTCCGAAGCTCTGGTGGCATCAAGTCGAGTCGACCGCTGCGTTCAACGGGCTGGTCAACTATTGGTGGGATGCCTTCAGTATCGGACCGGACGCGCCCTACACCACCCTGCTCCTGAGCATGATAGCCATTGCCGAACGCCCGGCGCAGGAGCGCCAGGCGTGGCGGGCGCTGTTCGATCACTACGTCTTCCGCAGCAACGGCCATCCGCTGGCACATCTGCCCGCGAACCAACACGGTCTGCTGGGACCCCTGAAACCCAACAACTACGGCAATATCCGGGCCCGCGTGCTGCACCTTCTGCGCGGCGGGGCGAAGTGAACGCCTGCCGCGTTGTTCAGTACTTACAGTGCCGGGCAATGAGGCTTTCGGCCAACTCCTGACGGCCGGAGCGCGGCGCGGGATCCAGGCCCTTCTCAGTCGCCAGGTCCGCAAGACTCGCGAGATTGAGGGCACCGCTCGTGATCTTCTTACCGAGCTCGCCGTTCCAGCCCTTGTAACGCTCCTGCTTCAGCCGCTCCAACTCGCCGGAGGTCACGACATCGGCCGCGGCCAGCAAGGCACGCGCGATGGTATCGATGCCGCCGATATGAGCCAGGTACAGGTCCTCGGGGTCCACGGACTGGCGCCGTAGCTTGGCGTCGAAGTTGAACCCGCCAGTGGCGAAGCCCTTGTCCTCCACCAGTTGCACGAGCGCGGGCACCAGCTCCTGCGCATTGTTGGGAAACTGGTCCGTATCCCAGCCGTTGCGCGGATCGCCGCGATTGATGTCGATGGAGCCGAAGATGTCATAGGCACGCGCGACGGCGATCTCATGCTCGAAATCCAGGCCCGCCAGCGTTGCGTGATTGACCTCGATGTTGACCTTGACCTCCTTCGTCAGCCCGTACCGCTGTAGGAAAGCGAACACGGCGGCGACGTCGTGATCGTATTGGTGTTTTGTCGGCTCGAACGGCTTGGGCTCGATGAGAATCGTGCCTTTGAAGCCGATGCGGTGTTTGTGATCCACCACCATGGCGAGAAACCGACCATACTGATCGAGCTCGCGCCGCAGATCCGTGTTCAACAGCGAGTCGTAACCTTCACGCCCGCCCCACAGCACATAGTTCTCGCCGCCGAGGCGATGCGTGGCATCCAGGCAATAGCGCACTTGCGCCGCGGCGCGCGCGTAGACCTCCGGGTCGGGGCTGGTAGCGGCGCCGCCCGCATAGCGCGGATGGCTGAACAGGTTGGCCGTGCCCCACAACAGCCTCACCCCGGTAGCCGCCATTTTCGCCGCAATACCGGCCTCGATCGTCTTCAAGCTCCGGTCGTGCTCTTTCAACGTGGTCGCGGAGGCCATCGCATCCACGTCGTGAAACGTGAAATAACGGACGCCGAGCCGAGTGAAGAAGTCGAACGCGGCTTCGAGCTTCGTGTCCGCCATGGCCTGCGTCACATGCGGCCCGAGCCACGGGCGCGTCAGCGTCCCGCCGCCGAAAATGTCAGCGCCCGGCCAGTTGAACGAATGCCAGTAGCACACGGCGGGCTTCAGCCAGTCCTCCAGGCGTTTGCCCAGCACCACGCGGTCCTTGTCGTAAACCCGATAGGCAAACTCGCTCCTGGCGTCGGGACCTTCGAAACGGACCGGCTCAACGCTTGAAAACAGGCTCATGCTGAATACTCCACAAAAGTGCTCTTGAGATCCTCATACAGCCGCACAAAAGTGCGGCGGCGGACGGCCAGCAGCGAAGACAGGGCGGCGTCAGGTTGAACCACCCGTTCGACCGGAGGAGCGACACAGACATCTTCCGCTCGTTCGATGCCGAGAGCGAGACGCGCAAGGCGCGCCGCGCCGAGGGCTGCGCCAACTTCGCCACCGAGTCGATAGGTCAGCGGACGATTGAGGGCCGCGGCGAGTAAATCCCCCCAGTACGGCAAACGAGCCCCGCCACCGGTAACGGTGATATCTCCGACCGTGCCACCCTTTTCGACCAACACATCGAGGCCGTCCGCGAATGCAAGCGCAACACCTTCCAAAACCGCCCCCGTAAGATCCGCGGCGGTCGTGTCCGCCCGTATGCCGAAGAAGACGCCACGCGCATGAGGATCGTTATGCGGTGTGCGCTCGCCCGATAGATACGGGAGGAAAAAAGGCGAATGACGATTCACTCCGCGCGCCTTGGCCGCCTCGACGAGGCGCGGGAGGTCGGATTGCCCTGTGATCTGTGCCACCCAGTCGAGCACGCTCGCCGCGCTCAGCATCACCGCCATCTGGTGCCAGCGGTTCGGCAGACAATGACAGAATGCATGGGCAGCCCGATCGGGATTCGGGCGGAATCGATCCGTCACCACAAACAGCACACCGGATGTGCCGAGCGACAAGAACGCCTGCCCCGGCGACACGATACCCAGGCCCACTGCGCTGGCCGCGTTGTCACCGCCACCGCCAGCAACTACGACACGCGGCAATCCCAACTCTTCGGCCGCGGTCGCGGTAATAGTGCCGGCAGGGCTCGTTCCTTCCACGAGTCCAGGCATGTGCGCACGGGTCAGGCCCGTCGCCGCCAATAACAGACCGGACCAGTCCCTCCTCCCCACGTCCAGCCACGCGGTTCCGGAAGCATCGGACATGTCGCTGAACTTCTCGCCAGTCAATCTCAGCCGGACATAGTCTTTCGGCAGTAACACGCAGGCCGTACGCTGGAAGATCTCGGGCTCGTGACGCAATACCCACAATAACTTTGGCGCAGTAAACCCCGGCATCATGATGTTGCCGGTGATCGCGCGAGAGTTCGGTTCGCGACGCTCCAGATCGAGACACTCGCGCTCCGAGCGCCCGTCGTTCCAGAGTATCGCCGGGCGCAGCGGCTGATCCCGAGCGTCGAGAAGCGTCGCTCCATGCATCTGCCCGCTCAGGCCTACGGCTCGCACAGCGGCGCGCGAAGCGGCTGGCAGACCCTTGACCGCATTGACCGTCGCCCGCCACCACGACTCGGGGTCCTGCTCCGAAAAACCGGGACTCGGCCGACTCACGACCAGCGGATCGGACGCCTGTGCCACGATCGTCCCCTGCTCGTCAACCAACACGGCCTTGACGCTCGAGGTGCCGATATCTATGCCCAGATACACTTAATTTGCTCCAACCCCGAAATGAACCTGGAGGGTGGCGCGCTCGCCTGGCGCAATGACAGTCGACTCACCGGCTCCACGGTTGAGCGCGCCAGCCGCCGCCGTCTGCGGCTCGATACAGAAATAGTCCTTGTCGGCCGGCACGAACACATGCAAAAACCGACAATCGGGCGCCGTGATGGTGACCGTCCGATCGGGCCAGCGTAACGAGACGACACCGTCCCAACCTGCGAAACCGTGATCCAGCGGCATGGGTTTGACAGCCCTGGCGGGGTCGAAACTCCACGCGGGCGGCGTCTGCACCTCCTCGAGCGGAAGTGCACCGCGGTCGGTCAGCCACACGCGCGGCAGCCGGGCATTCATCCGCGCCTGTGTCGCATCCGGGAAATAGGGATGCAGCCCCAACATCGCCGGCATGGGCCCGTTGCTCAGATTCTCGAGCGACAATTCAACCGACAACCCATCCTGTTGGAGATGGAAATGTTGCTCACAACGGTAGCGCCAGGGCCACTCGTCCGCGCCTCCCTCGAAGCGCAGCGTCGCACCTGACGCAGACTCCGACACCACATTCCATGGCTTGCGCCAACCTTGACCATGCAGAGGATGCGGGTCTTCACTCCAGTTTCTCTCCAACTGTACCGTGCGTCCGCCGAATTCAAAGCGGCCGTGCGCGATACGATTGACAAAAGGCACCATCGGAAAACAAGCGCTATCGAACGGATCGTCGCCAGCCCGCGCGGGTGTTGGCCGCAGAACATCGCGGCCGCGCCACTTCAACTCACGGATCGTGCCGCCCCGCCGGGGGTCGAGGACGACCCGCGTCGCCGCGGATTGCAGCACCACTAAACCCTCGTCACTTTTCATGCCGGACCGGCTGTCACCGTAATCAACCGGCCGCCGGCTGCTTGAGCGCCGCCGCCGTGGGTGCGCCGCCTGGCGTCCACAGATTCTGAATTTCCTCCAACGTCCGACGCTTCGTCTCGGGCACGTAGAAATAGACGAAGGCTGCGGCCAGGAAGCTCATCGCGCCATACACCCAATAGGGAAAACCGTGGTTGAACAGCGCGTTCAAAGTCGAATTCCCGATGAGGATCTTGAAAGACCAGGAGACGAACAGGTTGGCGATCCATTGCGCCGCCACCGCGATGGCCATCGCCTTGGCCTTGATCGAATTGGGGAACATCTCCGACAGCAACACCCAGGTCACCGGTCCCCAGGACAGCGCGAACCCGGCGATGTAGGCAACGGCCGCGAGCAGCGGCCCCAGGCCCATGGCGTTGGCCTGGAACTGGAAACCCAGGGTCACCATGGCTATGCCCATCACGAAGCCGCCAATGATCAACAGCGGCTTTCGTCCGAGCCGGTCCACCGTCAGAATCGCAATGACCGTGAAAACGACGTTCGCCACACCGACAATAACCGTCTGCCACAGCGCCGAATCGGTCGAGGCGCCGAGATTCTTGAACATCAGCGGTGCGTAGTAGAGCACCGCATTGATACCCACGAACTGCTGGAACACCGACAGCATGATGCCGGCAACAATGACCAGGATGCCGAAGGTAAACAAGCTCGTCCGCGTCGCCTGTGCCGGCAGCACCAGCGAGTTCTTGATTTCCTCCAGCGTCGTGCGCGCCCCGGCCTCGCCGACCAGTCGATTGAGCACCGCCAGGGCCTTGTCGTTATGGCCCTTCATCACGAACCAGCGCGGCGTGTCCGGTACCAGCGTCAACAACCCCAGAAACAGGACAGCGGGTACCGCCTCTGACACCAACATCAGGCGCCAGCCCGTGGTCCTGATCCAGGTTTCGTCGCCCTGTGAGGCAATGGCCCAGTTCACGAAATAGACCAGAAGAATGCCCAGCACGATGGAGAGTTGGTTGAATGACACCAGCCGGCCTCGAATCTCACTGGGCGCGATCTCCGCAATGTAGAGCGGCGACAACATCGAGGCGATGCCGACTCCAACCCCGCAGACGATGCGGTAGAGAATGAATGGAAGCAACGCTTGCGGACCCATGCCGCCGATGGGACCCAGGCCAAACTCGGGATAGGCCGAACCCGCCGCGGAGGCCAGAAACAGTGCGCCGGCCACCAGCATGCCGCCCTTTCGCCCGATCGCATTCGAAACCCACCCGGCAATCAGCGCACCAATGATGCAGCCGAGCAGCGCGCTCGAGACCGTCCAGCCGGACAGACTGCTGCGCGCGGTTTCCGACAGATGCTGCGGATCGATGAAATTGGCGTCGATGGAACTGACCGCGCCGGAAATGACAGCGGTGTCATAGCCGAAAAGTAGCCCCCCTAACGTCGCTACGAACGTCACTCCCGTGACTAACGAGACACTGCCTTTCGCCATGATCCCCCCTCAGTTGCGCGGCTGCTTTTGCATGCAGTCACCGTACCCGCAAGCGGGCCTGGCGACGCCGGTAGGCCGGCCCCGTCTCGTCAGCATGCGCTGCATGGTAGCGCTATCAAAAGGCGGGCGTCAATTGATGTGGAGGCGGGTTGCTGAGGTTTTGCGATGACCCGTGGGCCGGCACGGCGGCGGCGAATGCGCTCTACAGCTGCGCGGAAGACTCGCGCTTCACGAGGGTAAAATTCATGAAATGTTGCGTCGGACCGAGTGTTTCCCCGAGACGGCGCAGACGGATTTCCTCCATCAGCAGCTCGACGGCCTTACGGGCCATTGCCGCAACCGGTTGCCGCACCGTCGTCAAGGCGGGCCAGATCGTCGTAGCCAGCGGCGTATCGTCAAATCCCACGATGGTCAGATCCTTCGGC
>DATMQL010000417.1:0-4344 GCA_035566815.1 Steroidobacteraceae bacterium
GCATTCCATGTGGTGGGATTTGCAGGCCAACGGGCTGCAGCGTGAGCTGCTGCGGCGTGAGATCAATGCGCGTATCGGCGGGAAAGAGTGCGACGCGGGTTGGAAGTGCGGACTGCGGTTCTTTTATCCGGCGCGGACCGAGTGGGATGCGCCGGATGGCGTGGCTACGGGGCCGGGCGGAGCGGTGGCGACGGCTTCGGACATTGTGCCGCCGCCGACGGGAATCCCTGGACCGGATGTGTTGGATGTGCGCGCGGCCACGGCCGCAACGACAGGCCGTGGCGCGGCGACTGCGGCGGCCGACGGCGTGCCGGCGTCTGTCGCCGGCCCCGGCGTTATGGGTATTCCGCCAGCTTTCGGCATTCCAGCCGGCACCGCTGCGGGCGACGGCCTTCACGACGT
Organism: Steroidobacteraceae bacterium; assembly: GCA_035566815.1. Taxonomy (GTDB): domain Bacteria; phylum Pseudomonadota; class Gammaproteobacteria; order Steroidobacterales; family Steroidobacteraceae; genus 13-2-20CM-66-19. The sequence continues at coordinate 403 of DATMQL010000417.1, forward strand.
CGGCAGCAACAACTGGGCAATCGCAGGCCGCCTGACCACAACCGGCGCCGCGCTCGTCGCGAGCGACATGCATCTCGGGCAACGCGTCCCGACTCTCTGGTATCACGCCCGGCTGCGCACTACCGGAACCGCATCCGAGCCGGCGTTGGATCTTACCGGCGTCACGTTGCCTGGAGCCCCACTGCTCGTCGCCGGGTCCAATGGTCACATCGCCTGGGGCTTTACCAACAGCTACGGCGACTGGCTGAATGTGGAGCTCGTGCCGTGCACTTCCGTTGGCGAGAACGAGCTGCATACGGCCTCGGGTGTCGTGCCGTTATCGGTGGAGCGCGAGGAGATCCGTGTAAAAGGCGCCCCGCCGGTCGTGGAGGAAGTCAGAACGGGTGCCGCAGGCATCTTGTTGCGCGCGGAGCCGGAGCGGCAGATGTGTTGGTTCGGAGCATGGCTCGCCATGTTGCCAGCCGCTACGAATATGAATCTCATCAGCCTGGAGCGCGCGACCTCGGTCGATGAGGCCCTGGCTCTCGCGCCGAGCGTGGGTATCCCGCACCAGAACTTTGTGGTGGGTGACCGTGAGGGTCACATTGGATGGACCATCTACGGGCGGATTCCGACGGACATCGGCGCCGAGCGCGCGAATGGACACTCGCCCTGGACGACGGCCGAAACTCATCCGCGTATCGTCGACCCTGCGGTAGGCCGCATCTGGACCGCCAACGCGCGTGTGACCGACGATGAGCGGCAGGAGGCCGCGATCGGCGGGGACCTCGCCGCGCTCGGCTCCGAATATGACCTCGGCGCCCGGGCGCGTCAGATCCGCGACGACCTGGCGGCGATCGATGGCCCCGCGACCCCCGCCGACATGCTGCGGATCCAACTCGATGACCGCGCGATCTTCCTGGCACGCTGGCGCGATTTCCTGGTGCAGCTGATCGATGACGACAGTGTGCGCGATCATCCACGGCGGGCTGAATTCAAGAGGCAGCTCGAGGGCTGGCAGGGACGCGCCTCCGTCGATTCGGTCGCCTATCGCCTGGTGCGCGGCTACCACTCCCGCGCGGAACTGGCGGTGTGGGAAATGATCGCGCGCGCCCTGAAGATTCCGCCCGAGGACAGTCCCATTCTACCCTCGCAATTCGAGGCGCCCCTATGGCAGCTGGTGCACGAGCAGCCGCTGCATATGCTCGCGGCGGACTATCCCAGCTGGCGTGATTTTCTGTTGGCCACGCTGGATGCCACCATTGCCGACCTGGACAAGAGCTGCGGTCCCCGGCTGGATCATTGCACCTGGGGTTCCCGCAAGGTCGTGCGCATCCAGCACCCGATATCCCACGGGCTGCCGTTCCTGGCGCCCCTGTTGGACATGCCTGTGATCGAGTTGCCGGGCGATCACGACATGCCGCGGGTGCAGGATGGTGCGTTCGGGGCTTCCGAGCGTTTCGGTGTCTCCCCGGGCCACGAGGATCAGGGCTACTTCCACATGCCGGGCGGCCAGAGCGGCCACCCCCTGTCTCCGTACTACCGGGCCGGTTTCCTCGAATGGGCGCATGGGCAGCCGCTGCCCTTCCTGCCCGGTAATACCGAGCACACACTCACCCTGCAGCCGGATTAGACTTGCGCCCATGAACGCGCGCTTTACCGGCACCGAACGCTATATCGCCACCGAAGACCTCATGATGGCGGTCAATGCCGCGATCACGTTGGCGCGGCCTCTCCTCATCAAGGGCGAGCCGGGTACCGGCAAGACGCAGCTTGCCCAGGAGATCGCACGCTCGCTCGGCTGCCCTCTGTATGAGTGGCACATCAAATCGACCAGCAAGGCGCAGCAGGGCCTCTACGAATACGACGCGGTTTCGCGCCTGCGGGATTCGCAGCTGGGCGATGCTCGCGTGCACGACATCCGCAACTACATCCTGAAGGGGCGGCTGTGGGAGGCGTTCGAATCGGAAGTGCGGCCTGTGCTACTCATCGATGAGATCGACAAGGCCGACATCGAGTTTCCGAACGACCTGCTGCGCGAGCTGGATCGAATGGAGTTTTTCGTCTACGAGACGCGCGAGCTCATCCAGGCGCGCCATCGTCCGATCATTCTCATCACCAGCAACAATGAGAAGGAGTTGCCGGACGCGTTCCTGCGTCGCTGTTTCTTCCATTACATCCGCTTCCCGGACGCCGCCACCATGCGCTCGATCGTCGACGTGCATTTCCCGGGACTGAAAAAGGAGTTGCTGTCAGAAGCGCTGTCGGTGTTCTTCGAGGTGCGTGAGACGCCAGGTCTGAAGAAAAAGCCCTCCACCTCCGAGCTGCTCGACTGGATCAAGTTGCTGCTGGCCGAGGACATCGATCCGGCCATCCTGCGCGGTGCGGATCCGAAGAAGACCATTCCGATCCTGCACGGCGCACTGCTCAAGAACGAGCAGGATGTGCACCTGTTCGAGCAGTTGGTGTTTCTCAACCGCCGCTCGCGCTGATCCCTCCCCCATGCTGGTGAACTTCTTTTTCGAGTTGCGCCGGAGCGGTGTTCCGGCCACCGTCACCGAATTTCTGACCCTGCTGGAGGCACTGTCCCCGCTGGGGGTTCCTTCGCTGACTCCCCACTGGGGATTCCCTCGCTGGCCGCTCGGTCACGCTCGGTCACGCGAGCGGGTTGCCTGGCTCTCGGCGCAGGAGTTCTACTACCTGGCACGGCTGTGTCTGGTGAAGGACGAGCGCCACTTCGACCGCTTCGATCGGGTGTTCGCGGAAACGTTCGAGGGCGCCGAGAAACTGTTCGAGCAACTGGTCGAGCAAGTCCCCGCCGAGTGGTTGCGGTCCCTGGGTGAGCGCACGCTGTCGGAGGAAGAGAAGCGCAAGATCGAAGCGCTCGGTGGCTGGAACAAACTGCTCGAGACGTTGCGCGAGCGCCTGCGAGAACAGAAGGAACGGCACGAGGGCGGTAACAAGTGGATCGGCACCGGCGGCACCTCACCCTTCGGCGCGAATGGCTACAATCCCGAGGGCATCCGGATCGGGCAACAGGGCTCACGGAACCGTCGCGCGGTGAAAGTGTGGGACCAGCGCGAGTACCGCAACTTCGACGATACCGTCGAGCTCGGCACGCGCAACATGAAGATGGCTTTGCGCAAGCTGCGCAAGTTTGCGCGCGAGGGAGCGCCCGATCTGTTGGACCTAGACGGCACGATCGACGCCACCGCGCGTAATGCAGGGCTTCTGGATCTGAAGCTCATGGCCGAGCGCCGCAACGCCGTAAAGGTATTGCTCTTTCTCGATGTCGGCGGCTCGATGGACGATCACGTCCGGATCTGCGATGAGCTGTTTTCGGCCGCGCGCAGCGAGTTCAAGCACCTGGTGCATTACTACTTCCACAACTTCCTCTACGAGAGCGTGTGGCAGGACAATCGGCTGCGGTCATCGTCGCTGATGCCGACCACGCAGGTGTTGCGCACGTACACGAATGACTATCGCGTCATTCTCGTTGGCGACGCCACCATGAGCCCGTACGAGATCGTCCAACCTGGTGGCAGTGTGGATCATTGGAACAAGGAAGCGGGTGCCGTCTGGATGCAACGCCTGTGCGCGAGATTCCCACGTCTCGTCTGGTTGAATCCCGAGCCGGTGGATCGCTGGGATTACACCTCGTCGGTGAAGATCACGCGCGAGCTGATCGGTGATCGCATGTTTCCGGTAACCCTGGAGGGCTTGGATCGCGCGATCAAGGAGCTGCGGCGGCCGATGACACGCGCCGCGCCGATGTCTGTCACCGCGGCGAATCCGACAGCGGGTGAGCCGCCGGCGACACCGCGGTTTTGATGGACGGCTCCGTCGAACCACAACGCAGGCGACCCGCCCGTCAGACGGTCGGCCTGGTGCTCACCGGCGGCGGCTCACGCTCGGCGTACCAGGTTGGCGTGCTGCTCGCTCTGACGGAAATGCTCCCGCGGG
>DATMQL010000418.1:0-6712 GCA_035566815.1 Steroidobacteraceae bacterium
CGAACGCCTCGCTGACATGACTCCATTTCGTTGGAGCCACCGCCACCCACTTGAGGCTGCTGCCGCTGGCCAGCAGCAGAACAGCCACCGCGACCAGTCCGAGACCGATCCAGATCGCCCACCAGTCTTCCTGGCGGAACAACTGCGATCCGGATTCACGTCGCAGCGTCTGGGCCCGATTTTCTATGAGTTCTGCCATGGGAGCTCTCGCTTTCTATCTCTTGTCGTTCAATGCGCCCCGCCGGCGGACGCTGTTGTGGTGGGCTTGGCGATATGCGCCAACGCTCCACCTTGTTGTTCGTAGGTCTGTGCTCCAGCCGCGCCCGCGACTTTGAAACCCTTCGACGCGAGCAGATCGGCAGCTTTGCCGGCGCGCCCCGCGTGATTCGACAGTGTCACGATCAGGCGGTCCTTCGGAATCCACGCGAGACTCTTTTCGAGATCGCTCGCCTGGATACTCAGATACACCGGCACTCCGCCGATGTCGCTCACCTCGTCCGGACGGCGCACGTCGATCACGAGCACCTTGCCCGGCTGCGCGAGAAGTTTGTCGAGCTCGTCACGTGAGAGCACATGAGCCTTGGATGCCGGCTCCTTCGCTGCCGCGGCGCCCGGAGCATCCGCAGAATAGGCCAATGGCGCCGCCACGGCCAGTGCCCAAAAGAGAGGGAGTGTCAGTTTGAGTGCCTTCATAACTATTCGTCCTATGTTGATAACGGTTAGAGCGCGCCGCGCCCGCGAAACGGCGTCGCCCGGCGCTTGTATGCAGCCCGCGTGCCATGTTCGAGTGTCTGGCGACTCGCAGCCCTCTTGGCACTGGACTTGCACCCCGACGCTGTTTGGGCGGAGTCGTTCCGCCTCTTGTGCAGCAACCTAAAGATCAACATGTCCAGCGTCATCCTTTCAGCTGTCGCGAGTGCCTCGCTATTAATCCTTACCGCCTGCTCTGCGCGAGATCCACAAGTCCCTCCCGACCACGCGCCTGACATCGCATCATCCATCCAACCTGTCGCCACCCTGCAGGAGCTCATGCAATCGGAGGTCGATGCATCCGCGGACAGCATCTGGGACGCAGTGGAAACCACTACCAGCAAGTCCGGTGACCAGAACAAACAGCCGCGCACCCCCGGGGAATGGCAGGAAGTCAGGCGCAATGCCATCGTTCTGATCGAGGCGGCCAACCTGCTGACGGTCGACCAACGGAAACTCTCCTCGGCGCCATTTCCGGCCGAAGCCGCAGGCGCGCTGGACTCGACGCAGATCGAGAAGCGGATCGCCGGTAACCGCGCCGCCTTCAACCAATACGCGCTGGCTCTGCGCCAGACGGCACAGACAATGTTGGCCGCCATCGACGCCAGGGATCCGCACGCGCTCGTTTCGGCCGGTGGCGTTCTCGACGAGGTCTGCGAGAGCTGCCACATGACGTTCTGGTATCCCAACCAGTCAATACCGGCGTTCCCAAAGAAGGGCGAGCCGCGCTTCGCGAAAATTGCGATCAATCCGAGCAGGTAGACGGCCGAAAACGCCAGTCGCGGGTGCGTCTGGGGCAACAACCTCACCACTCGCCTGCTGCCTACGAAGCAGCTTGTAACCGGTTACGACCAGCACAGGGCTTTAAGGCGCACTCAACGGCTACGCCGAAGACTGGCCCGTGATTTGCACCAGAGCCCAGTCGAGACGAGTACCCGGAGAGGAGATTCATGGCGAGACTGAAGGATTTTTGGTGGCCCGCTCTAAGGGCGACTTTGCGGCGGACCCTTGGCGCGACGTTGGGGCGTTCGTCCCTTTCGGTTCTGTTTCGCGGGTTCCGGGTCACGGTTTTTACGGCGCTCGTCTGCCTCGGCCTGGGAGTTGTCGCCCTCCCGGCCCTGGCTCACCACGCCTTTGCCGCCGAGTACGACGGTGACAAACCCCTCGACCTCACTGGGGTGGTCACCAAGGCGCGTTGGGTAAATCCCCACAGCTGGCTGTACTTCGACGTCAAGGCGACCGACGGCACGGTAACGAACTGGGGCGTCGAGATGGGCGCTCCCAACGCCCTGGCGGGCAAAGGTCTGCTGAAAACCGATCTGCAGCCGGGCGCTGAAATTCAGGTCAAGGGTTACCGCTCCAAGAACGGCGGGCCCTACGGTTATGCGGTGACGGTCACGCTGCACGATGGGCGCTCGTTCCAGACCGGCGGGGCGCAGGACGTCCCTCAGCCAGGTGGCGCGCAAAAATGAAGTCGATGCGAAGCCTGCTGCTCTGGACTGCGTTGTTAGCCGGCACAGCGGTAGCGGCAGATAAGATTCCCCAATTGGCCGGCAAGCCGGATTTCTCAGGAATCTGGCAGACGACCAGTGCCGCCGACTTTGATCTTCAGCCGCATTCGACGCGTAAGGATGCGCCGCCGGGCGCCGGCATAGTGGCAGGCAACGTCATCCCCTACCTCCCCACGGCCCTCGAGCAGAAAAAGAAAAACTTCGCGGCCCGGGCCAAGGACGATCCGCGTTTGAAATGTTGGACGTTGGGTACGCCGCGCGGCATCTACTACCCCGAGCCGTTCCAGATCTTCCAACGTGGCGGGGATCTGACGGTGGTATTTGAATTCGGGCATTCGGTGCGCACCATCCATACCAACGGTACCGAGCACCCAGCCGAGAAAGGCGAGTTCTGGCTCGGCGACTCCCGCGGCCACTGGGAAGGCGACACGCTCGTCGTCGACGTCACCGACTTCGAAGACGAGACCTGGCTCGATCGCGCCGGCGACTTTCACAGCACCGACATGCACGTCATCGAGCGCTGGAAATTTCTCGATGCCAACACCATCGACTACAAGGCCACGATCGAGGACCCGCAGGTGTTCAGCCGCCCGTGGGACATCGAGGTATTCCTGTACCGGCATCGCGAGAAGGATTTCCAGCTGATCGAGAACTATTGCTTCACCCTCGACTACGACAAATATTACCCGGTTCCGGCAGCGCAATAGCAGGTTATTTCCATGAGCAGCATAACCAGTCAACACGGGGCGGGGCGATCCAGGCTTGCGGCTGGAGCGTTGGTATTAATCCAGGCGTTCGGGATGAGCCAATTTGTCGGCGCTCAAGCGACCCCCAACATCGCCAACCCCGGCATCCGCTGGGAAAAATCCTTCCCTCGCGTTGCCGCCGGCAAATGGACCGGCCACCGCCTGGCTGATGGCCAGCCCGACATCCAGGGCGACTGGTCGAACTCCGTCGGCAATCACGACAACTTCACCGACCCCCAGGGCGGCACCCCGGGCGATCCCGTACGCCGGAAACGGCCCCTCGGCGCTCGTTCGGAGCGTGCACCGAGCCGGGTGAGCGATCCAGCCGACGGTCAGGTCCCCTTCCAGGACTGGGCTCGCGCCAAACAGCAGGAGTTTGCCACCGGCTTCTGGAATGCCACCCAGCAGGAATACATCGAGCCCCTCGCCCGCTGCGCGCCGGCCGGGATTCCCAAGTCATTCATGTGGCATGGCTATGAAATCCGCCAATTCCCCGGATACGTAGTGTTCCTCTTCAACTCCGGCACCCGCATCATTCACCTCGACGGCAAGGCGCACCTGCCCGACAACATCAAGCTCTGGAATGGCGACTCACGCGGCCATTGGGAGGGCAACACGCTGGTGGTGGATGTCACCAACAACAACGCCAAGGCCCGTTTTGCCCGAACCGGCGAATTCGCGAGCGAGAACGTTCGCGTCGAAGAGCGCTACATATTCGATAACGCCGGAAAGCGCTTCAACTACGTAGCGACCTTCACCGACCCCACGGTCTACACGCGCTCCTGGACCGCCACCATCCCGATGCGCCGTTATGTCGCCGGCGATCCGCAGGATGGCTGGCACTACGAGGTGCCCCTCGCGAACCACAAGGGCAAGGAGCCCGTCGCCGATCACGTCGAGCGCCCCTGTGTCGAAAACAATGGCCCCTTCGGCCAGGTCGTCGGCGCGGCGGAATAGATTCGCCAAACAGACCCCCGCAAATCCCGGCTCAACATCCGCCACTCAACAGGCCGCGCTACAGGGCCCGCACAAAAGCCCCCGCCCAACATTCATGCCGACCATCGCCGACATCGCCAACGCTATCGAAGCCACGCCCATCGGAACCGCCATCGCCGAGTCCCGGTACGCGTTTCCGATCATCGAGGGCACACACCTCATCGCCCTGTCCGTTTCCGTCGGGCTCATCTTTCTCACCGACCTGCGCCTGATGGGCCTGTTTCTGCGCCAGATCCCCGCGGCGAGCGTCATACACGGCCTTCGCCCCTACGTACTGTGCGGGTTCGCGCTCGTATTCATCTCCGGAGGACTGCTGTTCTGGGCCGAAGCCGCCGAAGTCATCGCGAGCCCGGCCTGGGTCTTCAAGTTCGCCTTCATCGGCCTGGCAGGACTCAACGCCGCGTATTTCGAGTTCGTGATTTCCAGGCGGCCCGGTGCACTCTCACCAGAACGGGCAAAACTCCCGCGCGGCGTGAAATTCGCCGGCCTCGCCTCGCTCGCCATCTGGACGCTCGTGATCATCTGCGGCCGGCTCATCGCCTATCTCCCTCATTGGTCGTAATTCGTTCCGTCGCAGTGACCCCGTCCAAACAGTGATCCCTTCCGCGCCCTGAACTCGCCCCCGGAATCCCACATGACAACCGCCGACTTCCTGACCCTGATCCAGGCCAGCACCCTGTCACACGCCATCAGCAAGTCCAATCACCTGCTCATCGCCGGATTCCAGGTCTTCCACGTGATGGGCTTCGTATTGCTGCTGGCGGCCCTGGTGTTGATCAGCCTGCGCCTGTTAGGACTTATCCTGACCCAACAGACGGTGCCGGAAGTCGCGGGCCAGGCGCTTCGGCTAGTGTGGTCCGGTCTCGCGCTGGCCGTGGGCAGTGGCGTGCTGATGTTCATCGGCAGCCCCAAGCACTATTTCTACAACCCCGCCTTCGAAGTCAAGATGGTGTTGCTGTTGGCCGCAATACTCGTACAGGCCCTGTTGTTCCGCAAAGTCGCCCACACCGACCACCCCAACCCCTGGCTGGCCCGGGCCAGCGTGGCACTGTCACTCGGCTTCTGGTTCGCCGTCAGCATGGCCGGCCGCGCCATCGGCTTCGTCTGACACCGGACGCAAAGGGCACCGCCCTTCCCCCGCGGCGTCCGCCAACAGGGCGAGCTTGCGTTCCAATTCGAGGCTGTATCTGTGTACAGACCAGACACATGACGCAAGGCCCGCCCCGGGCTAAGCGGCTATTCGATCGCCTTCCCCTTCGTCTCGGGCAGAAACAGGGCCCCGATAACAAACGTCCCCAGCGCTACGCTGATGGGATACCAGAGCCCGTAGTAGATATCCCCGGTGAGGGCCACGAGAGCAAACGCGACCGTGGGCAGAAACCCACCGAACCAGCCATTGCCGATGTGATACGGCAGGGACATCGACGTGTACCGAATCCGGGCCGGGAACAACTCCACCAGCCAGGCCGCGATCGGGCCGTAAACCATGGTCACGTACAACACGAGGATGACCAGCAGCACCAGCACCACGGGGTAATTGATCTGCTCCGGATCCGCCTTGGCGGGATAACCCGCGGCCTTGAGCTTGCCGCCCAGATCCTTGGAGAACTGCTCGCTCGTCTTCTTGAAGTCCCCGGCTGACATCACGCCGCCTTCGAAAGAGGCGACCTCCACCGTGCCGATGCGAACGAGCGCCACACTGCCCACCGGAGCGCGCTCGTTCTGATAGGGCACGCCCGCCTTGGCGAGGGCTGCCTTGGCGATATCGCAGGACTGCACGAATTTCTTCTTGCCGACCGGATCGAACTGAAAATGACAGGAGTCGGGATCGGCCAGGACCCGCACTGGCGCGCTGGCAGCAGCCGCCTCGATCGCCGGGTTGGCGAAGTGCGTGATCCCCTTGAAGATCGGGAAATAGGTGACCGCCGCGAGCAGGCACCCCGCCAGCACGATTTTCTTGCGCCCGATCCGATCCGACAGACGTCCGAACACCACAAAAAAGGGTGTCGCAATCAACAGCGAGGCTGCGATCAGCAGATTCGCCGGTTGCGCGTCGATCTTGAGCACCTGGGTCAGGAAGAACAGCGAATAGAACTGCCCGCAGTACCAGACCACGGCCTGGCCGGCCGTAGCACCGAGCAGCGCCAATATGACCAACCGCAGGTTGCCCCAGCGCGCGAACGACTCGGTCAGAGGCGCCTTGGCGGTGGTCCCCGCCTCCTTCAGCGCTTTGAAAACCGGGGACTCGGCCAGCTGCAACCGGATATAAACCGATATGCCGAGCAACAGGATCGACACCAGGAAAGGAATGCGCCAACCCCACACGTCGAAATCCGGGCCCATGAGCGAGCGGCACAACAGAATGACGAGCAGGCTGAGAAACAACCCCAGTGTCGCTGTGGTTTGAATCCAACTCGTGTACAACCCACGCTTGTTGGGAGGGGCATGCTCGCCGACGTAGGTCGCCGCTCCGCCGTACTCTCCGCCCAACGCCAGGCCCTGTAACATTCGCAATAACACCAGGATGATGGGCGCGCTGACACCGATCTGCGTGTAACCCGGCAACACCCCCACCAGCGCCGTCGACAGGCCCATGATGACAATCGTAATCAGGAAGGTGTGTTTGCGACCGACCAGGTCGCCCAGCCGGCCGAACACCAGGGCGCCGAACGGTCTTACCGCGAACCCCGCCGCGAACGCCAGGAGTGC
>DATMQL010000419.1:0-10092 GCA_035566815.1 Steroidobacteraceae bacterium
CCACCGATACATCGGCCGGCCGCGCCTCGGCGATCGCGAAGGCCGGCCCGCCCCGCTCCGCCGCAGCAACGCGCCCGACGCCCGCGCCACCACGCACGACGGCCCCTTGCTCCGCCCCGACCCCACGCTCCACCCCGACTCCGCACTCCACGGCGCCACGCTCCCCAGCGCCTCCGGCCACCCCCCGCCGCACCACCCACTGCGCCCCCGCCAGCACAATGAACCCCAACGCCAAAAAAGGTATCGCCGAAAACTTAGCCCCAACAGCGACCCCCGCGGTGACCCCAAAAAACACGGCATCCCGCCACCGCGCACTATCAAGCCAACACTGCAACGCATAAAGCGCCAGAAACACCGTCCCCGCCGCCGCCACATCGAGCGTCGCCAACGCCGCGTGCCCCAAAACAGGCGGCACCGACGCCAACAGCAGCACTGCCAGTAAAGCCTCTCCCTCGGACCGTGTCAGCCGCCGCGCCCACAGCCACGCGGAGAACAACAACATCACCAGAAACGGTAACGTCCCCAGGCGCGCCAGCGTCAAATAAAGGTCGTAATGCCCGCCTGTGTAGAGAATATCGACCCCTTCCTGCACCCCATCCGGCGGCGGTGTGCCGAACGACCGGGCGCCGGCGAGATACGGCCCCAGCGCCATGAGCGCGCGCACGATCGGCGGATGCTCGGTGTCGTATTCGTAACGCCCCTTGTCGAGCAGCTCGATGCCCGCGGCAAGGTGCTCGGGCTCATCCCACGTGTTGGAATAGATGCGCCACGTGCTCGCCGCGAGCAGACACGCTGCAAGAATGAGCAAGGCCAACGCAACACGCGTAGCCGGCGACGCCACGGCCGTCGCGGATTCGGTCGAAGTCGTCGTCATAGAGGAAGGGAGGCGGAACTCAGGTCCTCGAGGACAATCAGGCCGGGCCCGGCCGCCCCAGCCGTGGCCTGGTCAGCAATGCGGGACGGCGGCGACGGAGCTGGCGCGAACTCGGACTCGCAGTGCTCGTGGCATCGAACACCTGCCGTGCCGCGTGGATCGAGGTACCGTTTGCCCGGACCCACTCGGCGACGGCAACCAATGGAATACGCAGTGACCGACCTAACTTCGTCAGCTCATAGTCCACGCGCGGCGGAACGGTCGGGTGAACCGTACGCGTGACCAAGCCATCACGCTCGAGGCTACGCAGAGTCAGCGTCAACATGCGCTGCGAGATGCCATGAATAGCCCGGCGAATCTCGTTGAACCGCACCGGCCCGCGCCCCTCGCACAGCAGCTCCACCACCAACACAGTCCACTTGTCCCCGATGCGGGCCAACGTCTCGCTGACCATGGTGCACTCACCCATGTCCCCGTGCAGCGCGTCATCTTCACACCGCTCGCCTTCTCCAAGGCCATCCGCAGCCCCGACGCGACCTCGGGCTTCGACGCGGCCCGCCTCCTCGACGGCACTCTCCGCCTCGCCGCGCCCTCTCGCTTCGATGTGCCCCCCCGCTTCGACGTGGTCTCCCACCTCGAAACGGCCCCTCGCCTCCACAGGCTCATCAATGTCACTGGGTTCCAAATAAGTGCCTTCTTGCGGGTTCCCCCGGTAGTCACCATTCTAGCGCTAGTCACTAAGCGTAACCAAGCTACATAAGGGAACCACATGAGCAAAGTCCTTTTAGTCACCTCGAGCCCCCGCGGCGAAGCCTCCCACTCCACCCGCATCGCGCGAACCTTGGCCGACCAGCTCGCCTCCGGGGACCCGCGATCCACGGTCGTCGTGCGCGACCTCTTCCGGGAGCCGCTACCTCACATCGGCGAGGACTTCGTCGCTGTCCTGGGCACACCCCCAGAACAGCGCACTCCCGCCCAAAGTGCCGCTGCCAAGCTCTCGGATGAGCTGATCGCCGAATTATTCGCCGCCGACGTCATTGTGATCGCCTCGGCGATGATCAATTTCGGCGTGTCCTCGACCCTTAAAACCTACATCGACTACGTCCTGCGGGCAGGCTCCACGTTCCGCTACACAGCGAATGGCCCCGAGGGACTGGTGAAGGGCAAGAAGGCTTACATCGTGCAGGCCTCGGGCGGCGTCTACTCGGAAGGAGCGCATAAGCCATTCAACTTCCAGGTCCCCTACCTCAAGCATGTGCTGGGCTTCATAGGCGTCACGGACGTCGAAGTCATCCACATTGAAGGCATAGCGTTCGGCGCGGAAGCCGCAGAGAAGGCTCTCTCAGCCGCAGCAGTCCGAGTAGCAACCGTACGCCCCCACGTCCGCGCGGCAGCCGCTAACGCTTAAACCGGCCTACTATTCGCGGGCATTTGCCCGCGACGCCAATCCACCGGTCGGCGCGCTCGCGGCAATCGCCGCAGGCGAGTGCCGCCAATTGACTCAGCCGAAGGGATGCCGGAGCGTGATCGTCTGGTCACGATCCGGCCCCGTCGAAATCATGTCGATGGGCACGTCCACTAGCGACTGCAGGCGCTCGAGATACTTGCGAGCGTTAACCGGCAGAGCGTCGTAGTCCGTAACGCCCACGGTCGATTCCTTCCAACCCGGCAACTCCTCGTAAACCGGCTGGATGTCGTCATAGCCCTCGAGACTCAGTGGCGGCTCCGGAGTGACCTCGCCATTGATCTTGTAGCCCGTGGCGATGCGGATGACATCGAGGCCATCCAGCACATCCAACTTCGTAATGCAAAGTCCCGACACGCTCGAGTGAACGATCGCACGGCGCAACGCCACCGAATCGAACCACCCGCAGCGGCGGCGGCGCCCCGTCACCGACCCGAACTCATGGCCCACACGCGAGAGATGCTCGCCGTTCTCATCGAAGAGCTCGGTCGGGAACGGACCCGCACCAACACGCGTCGTGTAGGCTTTTACGATGCCGATGACGTAATCAAACGCCCGGGGCCCGAGCCCCGTGCCGGTGCCCGCGAAACTCGCCGTCGTGTTCGATGAGGTCACGAAGGGATACGTGCCGAGGTCGACGTCGAGCATTGCGCCCTGCGCCCCTTCGAACAACACATTGGCACCCGACCGGCGTAGCGTACTCAACGCGAGAGTCACGTCCGTCACCAGCGGCTTGATCTTCTCGCTCAACGCCAGTTGCGTGTCGAGGGTCTTCTGGAAATCGACCGCGGGCTGGCGGAAATAGTGTTGCAGCACGAAGTTATGGAAGTCGAGCACCTCGCCCAACTTGGCGGCGAAGCGATCGCGCTGGAACAGATCCGCGACCCGCACCGCCCGCCGCGCGACCTTGTCCTCGTATGCCGGACCGATACCCCGACCGGTCGTCCCGATGGCATTCGAGCCGCGGGCCCGCTCGCGCGCCTGGTCGAGAACGACATGCGACGGCAGAATCAACGGGCAATTGGGCGACAGACGCAGCCGATCGAACACCGGCACACCCTTGCCGATGAGCGTCTGGCTCTCCGCCAGCAGCGCCTCGAGAGACAGCACCACGCCATTGCCGATGAAGCAACGGACTTGTTCACGCAAAATGCCGGACGGGAGCAGGGAGAGGATCGTCTTCTGACCGCCGATCACGAGCGTGTGCCCGGCGTTATGGCCACCCTGGAAACGCGCCACCGCGGAAGCACGCTCTGTCAGGAGATCGACGACTTTACCCTTGCCCTCATCGCCCCACTGGGTGCCAATGACGACGACGAATTTACCCACGTGAGTGAGGCTCCTATCGGACCAGGAAGAGAATCACGACCCCGACGAGCATGCTGCCCAGGCCGGCGATGCGCAACTCGCGATCACCGATCTCCAGGAGCTTCGAGAACGCGCGCTTCACACCGCGCGGATTCAGAAAAGGCGCGATGCCCTCGAACACAAAGAACAATCCCAGTGCCGCCAGCAGGTCCGTCAGATTCAAAGACACGGGAGCGACTCCCGACCTGCGCGCACCGCAGGCAGCATTATTTACCAACCGACGGGGGAGCGCCCGGATGCGGCTTGTCGGAATCCTTCAGGTACTTGAAGAACTCCCCGTCCGGCGTCACCACCAGCAGATCGCCATCCTTGCCGAGTGAGTGGTCATACGCCTGCAGGCTGCGGTAAAAGCTGTAGAACTCGGGATTCTTTGAATAGGCGCGCGCATAGATAGCCGTGGCTTCGGCGTCGCCCTCGCCGTGGACACGCAGGGCCTCGCGCTCCGCGTCCGCGAGGATCTCGGTGCGCTGACGCTCGGCGGACGCACGAATGCGCACACTCTGACTCTGACCTTCGGCCCGCAGCCCACTCGCAATCTTCGCGAAGTTCTGCTTCATGCTCTCGTACACGCGTGAGCTCACCTCGGGGGGCAGGTTGATCGCCTGCACGCGCACGTCGATGAGCTCGGCCCCGAGGCCGGCGACATTCTTACTCGCCTGACCAAACATCTCGCCCGTCACCGCCGCGCGCTCGGACGACACGATCTGCTCGAGAGTGCGTTCGGCGACGACGCTCTTGATACCGTCTTTGACGATTTCCGCCAACCGCCGGCCCGCGATGTCTTCGTTGCCGCCCGTCGCCTGGTAGTAGTAGCTCGCGTCCTTGACGCGCCACTTGATGTAGAAATCGACGACCAGGCCGCGGTTGTCGTTGGTGAGAAAGGTCTCGCCATTGTAGGTCTGAGAGAGGATGCGCCGATCGAACGTAACGACCTGGTCCCACGGCCACTTGGCGTGCAGACCGGGCGCATAGTGAGTGCCCACGATCGCGCCGAATTCGGTGCGGATGGCGAGTTGCGCCTCGGTGACAGTGAACAATGAAGTCGCGGCGAGCAGCAGTAACAGGCCGACGGCGATCATGATCGGGAAAGCGCGTGCAGGCATCAGCGCTCTCCCCGCCCGCGAGCTTCGACGGTCACGGAATCCTGCTCCTTGGGCACACCGGGGGAGGATTCCGCCGGCTGCTCGACATCGCGAGCCGCCGCCTTGTCCAGCAGCTTGTCGAGTGGCAGATAGAACATGTTGCCGCCGCCACCACCCGCCTTCTGATCGATCACGACCTTGTGAGCCCGGGCGAGCAGGGTCTCGATGGAGTCCATGTAGAGCCGTTTGCGGGTGATTTCCGGCGCCTGCTCATAGGCCGCCAGGAGTTCCGTGAAGCGCTCGGCCTGGCCCTGGGCGATCGCGGTGACCTGTGCTTTGTAGGCTTGCGCGTCCTGTTGCATGCGTACCGCCGCGCCCTGCGCGACCGGAATGATGCTGTTGGCGTAAGCCTCCGATTCCTTGGTGAAGCGCTCCTGGTCGGCGAGCGCCTTGTTGGCGTCCCGCTGCGACGGAATCACCGGCTCCGGCACCTGCACGTCGATGAGATTGACGGTGGTCACCGTGATACCGGTGTTGTAGTAGTCGAGTGTCTGTTGAATGAGCGTCTTGGTGTGCTTCGTGATCTGCGGACGCGTGCCGCCCACCAGCACGTCTTCGAGCTTGGCGCGGCCGACGACTTCGCGAATCGCCGCCTCGCTCACCTCGTTCAGGGTGGCATCGGGGTCAAACACCTGGAAGAGAACTTTCTTCGGATCGGTGTACTGGTACTGCACCGAGAAGTGCAGATCCACGAGATTCACATCGGAGGTGAGCACCGCCTGCTTGAAGTCCGTGGAATTCACGTTCGCGACATTGACCTTGCTGACCGTCTCGATCGGCCACGGCCACCGCCAGCCCCAGCCTTCATTTCTGACGTCGATCAGCTTGCCGAAGCGCAGGACGACGCCGCGCTCGGCCGATTTGATCTGGAAGAACCCGCTCGCCAGCCACAACGCGACCACGACGAGGCCGATCAGCAGCAGCAGCGAGCCACCCTCGCCGCCTTTGCCACCGGGCCGCAGCAGCGACTCGAGCTTGCGCTGCCAGCTTTTTACGCGTTCGTCGAGATCAGGACCGCCCTGGCCAGGCCGCCGTCCCCAGGGATTGTTCTGACCGCCGCCAGGTTGATTCCACGCCATATGTAAGAGAAAAAACTCGCTGACCTAGCGCGGTGCCCGGGTGGACGCGCTCGAAACGGCCGTCGATTGTAGGTAGGCGTCCGCGGGCGCACAAGGCATATCGGGGCCCTGCACCTCCAGAATCTGCACTCCGGGCGTGCGGGCGAGCACCAGCAGTTCCACGTCCGGAAGCTCCACCAGGAGCTCGATCGAGCCGTCGTCAGCGCTCCGCTCCTCGCGGACGGCCTTTGCGGCATAAAGGCGCGAGCGTAGCGCCCCGGCGGCTGCGGGGACGTGCACCCGCGCGAGGCGGGCAAATCGGGCGATGCGTTCGGCAATCGCGCCGACCAGCAGATCCAGCCCCAGGCGCCGCTCGGCGGAAATCCACACCGCAGTCGCCCGCCCCTCGGCGTCGCGGTCGACACGCGGCTCGAATCCCAACCGGTCGATCTTGTTATAGACGAGAACCTGCGGAATCTCGGCGGCGCCGATCTCCGTCAGTACGGAGTCGACTTGCGCGATGTGATCGTCCCGACGCGGGTCGCTCGCATCCACGACATGCAACAGCAGGGTCGCCTCGCGAGCCTCTGTCAGTGTCGATTGGAACGCGGCCACCAACTCGTGGGGTAACTCGCGGATGAAGCCAACCGTGTCGGCGGCGACCACGGGCGTCCCACCGGGCAACGTGATGCGGCGTACTGTTGGGTCGAGTGTTGCAAACAACTGGTCGGCGATGTAGGCGTCCGCTCCGGTGAGCGAACGAAACAACGTCGACTTCCCGGCGTTGGTGTAGCCCACGAGCGCGAGCGACGGGACGGGAATCTCGGCACGCTGCTGCCGCCCGGTCTCGCGCTGCTGTTGGATCTTCTCCAAGCGCCGCGTGAGCACCTTCACGCGCTGGCCGAGCAGGCGGCGGTCGGTCTCGAGCTGCGTCTCGCCGGGACCGCGCATGCCGATGCCGCCCTTCTGACGCTCGAGGTGGGTCCAACCGCGCACCAGCCGGCTGGCGATGTGTTTCAACTGCGCCAGTTCGACTTCGAGCTTGCCCTCGAAGCTGCGGGCGCGCTGCGCGAAAATATCGAGAATGAGGCCGTTACGGTCGAGTACCCGCCGGCCGGTGAGCTTTTCGAGATTGCGCTCCTGGCTGGGCGAGAGCGCGTGGTCGACGAGAATGACGTCGGCAGCGTTGTCTTCGGCAACAGTTCGAACTTCGTCAGCCTTGCCGCTGCCCATGAAGAAGCGCGGGTCGGGACTATCACGGCGACCTGTTACGGTCGCCACAGGCTGCGCCCCGGCTGAGAGCGCAAGCTGCTTGAACTCCTGCAGATCCTCGGGATCGACCTGTGCGCCTAATCCTAAGCGCACAAGGACCGCGCGCTCACCGCTCCGTGGGCGCTCGAACACTCAAGCTATCCGTGACGCCGCGATCACTCGGTCGGGGTCTCCGTGGTGGCAACAGCTCCTTCCTCCGTCAGCCGCACATTGCGCGCCGGCACGACGGTGGAGATAGCGTGCTTGTACACCATCTGGCTCACGCTGTTCTTCAACAGAACGACGAACTGGTCGAACGAGTCAATCTGACCCTGCAACTTGATCCCGTTGACGAGGTAGATTGAAACGGGCACCCGTTCCTTGCGGAGCGCATTCAAAAAGGGATCTTGCAGCGACTGGCCTTTGGCCATCGGGTTCTCCTTGTTCTCACAGCTTCTAGTTTTTCGGTAACGGACCGCAAGCGAACTTCCGTGTAGCGCGATCCAGCAAGCAACGTGCCTCGGCGGCAACGATCGGCGACAACGGAGATCTTAACATGCAGTCCCAATCAAAGACCAAGCTCTCTCAACTCGTGACGTACGTCGCGATTCCACGACGTTTCGCCGCCCTCCGGATCCAGCCAGTCGGGCACCTTTTCGGCGCGTAACCACGTCAACTGCCGCTTGGCGAGCTGGCGCGTTGCGAAAATGCCGCGTCGTTCGGCCTCCTCCAGACCGTACTCTCCGTCCAGGTGAGCCCAGAGCTGCCGGTAACCTACCGACCGCATGGACGGATGTCGGCTGGTCAGATCACCGCGTTGGCGCAAGCCCTTCACCTCGTCCAGAAACCCAGCCGCCATCATCGCCCGAAAGCGTCCGGAAAGGCGCTCGTGCAACACGTTTCGGTCTGTGGGGGCCAGCACCCAGTATTTCAACCGTAATCCCGCGAGCGGACTCACGGTAGCTCGCTGCAGCTCGGAAATCGGGCGCCCCGTCGTGTAGTAAACCTCCAGAGCGCGTTGAATTCTTTGACTGTCGTTCTGGCCGATTCGTGTCGCCGCCTGCGGATCGACTCGTAACAATTCCGCATGCAGTGCCGGCCAACCCTCGCGCGCGGCACGCTCGTCGAGCTGCGCACGCAGCTCGGGAGAGGCCTGCGGAAGGGGTGCCAGACCATGCACAAGTGCCCGTAAATAGAGCATTGTTCCACCGACGAGCAGTGGCACACGCCGCCGCGCGTGTATCTGCGCGATGCAGGCGATGGCATCCGTCGCAAACTGCCCTGCGGAATAGCTCGCGGAGGGCTCGCAGATGTCGATGAGATGATGGGGGATGCGTTCGCGCAACGCTCGCGGCGGCTTTGCGGAGCCTATATCCAGGCCACGGTAAACGAGAGCCGAGTCCACGCTGACGATCTCGACGGCGGCTTCGCCGGCAAGACGAATGGCCCAATCACTCTTGCCCACCCCTGTCGGCCCTGTCAGAACAAAAACCGGCAACTCACTCCGTAACGGCGCGGTTGCCTGGGCAATAACGCCCATCAACGCCCTCTGAGGAAGAGCTGATCGAGCTCGGGCATCGACAGACGCGTCCATGTCGGGCGGCCGTGATTGCATTGATTGGCGCGTTCGGTCACTTCCATCTGCCGCAACAGGGCGTTCATCTCGGGAACGCTCAGGCGCCGGTGCGCATGAATCGCCGTACGACAGGCCAAAGTGCCCAGAAACTTATCAGCGGCGCCGTCGAGATGATGAGCGTCGGCGTCGAGATCGAGGTCTCTGACCACTGCTCTGACGATCTCGGTTACGTTCTCGCCGGCGAGCAACGCCGGTATGCGACGAAGGGCGAGCCGTGTTGGTCCGAGCGCGTCCAGGTCGAAGCCGGCCCGCTCCCACTCGGCGCGACTCTCGAGGACGGCGTCAACCTCGTGGCCCTTGAGCTCCACCACGATCGGCTCGAGCAGATGCTGTGATGCCGGATCGGCCCCACCGTGCTGTATTTTCAGCCTTTCGTACAAGACACGCTCATGCGCGGCGTGCATATCTACCAGGATGAGACCCTCGCGGTTCTGGGCGAGGATGTAGATTCCGTGCAGTTGCGCCAGGGCAGTGCCGAGAGGCTGGTCGGACCCCGACTCCAGCGGCGCCGGTGCGCTCGACCCCGGCTCACGCACACTGTCAACAATCGCCCACGGGCTGCGTGTCGGCTCATAGAGGGGCAATGTCCCGGAGCTGCCAAAGTGCGCGCCCGCCGGCGAGTGCCGGCCATTGCCGCCGTAGCCTGTACTACTAATGTAACTACTGCCGCTGACGTCCGTCCGCGCCGGCCCCAGCACGCTGCTTGAATCCGCCGCCGGAGCGGCCGTGAGGTTGGGTTTCGTGTCCGCCAACGCACGCTCCAGGGCGCGAAACACGAAGTCGTGAATCTGACGACTGTCACGGAAACGCACTTCCAGCTTCGCGGGATGCGCGTTGACGTCGACGAGTTTGGGATCGAGAGTGAGATAGAGAACGTAGGCCGCGTGACGGCCCCCGTAGAGAACATCGCGATAAGCGAGACGTACCGCGTTCATCAGCAGTCGGTCCCGCACGTTGCGATCGTTCACGAACCAGAACTGCTGGTCAGGTTGCCCGCGCGCCGCGGTGGGCAAACCGATCCAACCTGAAAGGTGCACGGGCCCGGCCGAATGATCCACCGGCACGGCGCCTGTGGTGAACTCCTTGCCGAGCAATTCAGACAGACGCGCCGGCTCGGTGCCTTCTCCCGTGCTCGCCGCAGTGTCGAGCAACAGCCGCGCGCCATGTCGGAGCCGGAAAGTCACATCGAATCGCGACAGCGCGAGCCTTTCGACCAACCTGACGATATGGCCCAACTCGGTCGAATCACTGCGCACGAACTTGCGCCGCGCGGGCACGTTGTAGAACAACTCGCGCAC